>JABEUU010000062.1 GCA_013044295.1 Candidatus Dormiibacterota bacterium | reverse complement strand
CCGATAAGCGAGGAGGACTCTGCCCTGACTGCGCCTTTTTTCGGTTACCACATCCCCAGCTTCACCTACCCTGGAGTCGCTCCTGAGGGCCTATTTGACGCCACCGCCGACCTGGCGGCCGCCGCTGAACGGGCCGGGTTCGACATGGTCACGGTGATGGACCACCTTTACCAGATCCGCGGGGTGGGGGCAGAGACCGAGCCGATGTTGGAGTCTTACACCACCTTGGGGGCTCTTTCCCAGCGGACCACAAGGGTGCTCCTGGGTACTCTGGTGACCGGCGTGACCTACCGTAATCCAGCCCTCCTGGTGAAGCAGGTGACGACTTTGGATGTTCTCTCCAAGGGGCGCGCCCTGCTCGGGATTGGAGCCGCCTGGAACGAGGATGAGCACCGCGGCTATGGCTTCGACTTCCCCGCAGTGGGCAGGCGGATGGACCGTCTTGACGAGGCGCTTCAGATCGCACGCCTGATGTTCTCTAAGGACAGACCAAGCTTCGCAGGTTCCCACTACCGGATCGAACGGGCACTCAACGTGCCCCGACCGCTCCAGGCCGGGGGGCCCAAGATTCTCATCGGCGGGGGAGGGGAGCAGCGGACCCTGCGGCTGGTGGCTCGCTACGCCGATATCTCCAATTGGTTCGGCACCGCGGCCGACATGGTCCACAAGGGAGCGATCCTGGAGCGGTACTGCGCCGAAGAGGGGCGCGATCCGGCGGCCATCCTGCGCACCGCTATGGCCCCGGGACTGCTGGTGGCATCGGCGGGCGACGCGGCGATCCTGCGCCAGCGGATCCCTGCGGAGCGACTCGCGCTGCTGGGCGAGCCGCTGCCGCCGGAGCAGGCAGCGGAGAAGCTGGGCCCCTACCTAGAGGCCGGAATTGGGGGCTTCACGTTCAGCAATTCCAACCTATTCAACTCCGACTTGATCGCTGCGGCCGGGGAGCTGAAGCGCCTGCTGGCCTGACCCAGGCGCCTCTGACCAACCTGGCGTCAACCGCAGGCACCTTCTCCAACCACTGTTGGAACAGCCGAAGGGGCCCGGCACCACGCTGTCTGGTCGCGCCTCCTCGGCGGGATGGAGGAGAGCCAGCGCTTGCTCCAGGGGGCCAGAACCGACCGAGTCCCAGCCACGCGGGCTCGGTCAGAAGCTGAGTACCGTATATCCCTCGGTCGCATAGGCGGCCACTTCAGCGCCTGCCGCGAGCCGCTCTATCGGCCGGGAGTCGATCTCCGCTCGAACCCCGTATTGGTCGGCGTTGGCGGTGCAAGCTGTGGGGACCAGGCCGGCCTCGCGCATGGCGGTCAGCTGCTCGTCGATGGCGCCGCTGCTGGCGAGCTTCACGCCCGGACCGAAGAAGAGGACCCGTACGTCGGCTCCCCGGTTGACCTTTAGCCGGGTAGCCATCACCAGCCCCGGGGTGGCCCGTTGGACATCGTCGGTGATGATCAGGAAGGCGATCTTGACACGTTGTGAATCCAAACTCGTTCTCCTAACTAGCGCCTATATCCGGGCAGATCGTCCAGTCAACGTCCCAAAGGGGCCCATCTGCCGGCCGCGGCGGACCACTTGGCGGGGGCTCCAGGCTAGCGCGGCGGCCAGACCGGCCGGGCCCAGGAAGCTGTTCATCGCCCGCCAGGGCGCAGGCCGTTTCCCGTCAGGGAACCACTACCCGGACCGAGGCGCGCGCCGTCTTGTCGCTGGTCAGCTCACCGGCGAGATGGTGGTCGTAGATGTACCCGCCGCCGCGAGCAACCAGGTGTGCCACCGCTGCCTCACCGGCGGGGTCCATCAGGCGGAAGCAATCGACTCCAGCCACCGTCGCCACTGCTCCCCAAGAGCTGGGCGAGGCGGGAGCTGCGAGGTCCCCCAGGCTCAGCTCACCATGGAGGCTCCATGCCCCAGGCTTGCCAAAGAGGAGGTGAGCGGAGCTGGACTGCCAGAGGTCATCCGGCCAGGTGGCTCCGGCGGCGAACCCCACCAGCAGACGCAGCAGCTGCAGGCGGGTGCTCTCTGGGGCGGCCGAGGTAGCCAGGGGCGCGGCTCGTTTCACGAAGTGGCTGAGACGGGCCAGGTAGGGAGCGGAGCGGACCCTGATCAGCTCTCGGTCCTCCTCCAGCTCGAGCCGCCGCTGCAAAACCGGGTTGTCCGGCTCCTGGCTGCGGTGGCACGCGATCGCGGAGCGTTGACGCGTCCTGTCAACGGCGATCTCGACCGGCCAGTTGCCGACCGTCTCAAACCCGAGAAATGGGGCTCCGAACTGCTCCTTGAGCGTGTCCGCGACGTTTTGCGCCAGGCCCCACTCGAGGGTGATCAGGCCGTGTCGCTCCGCCACCGTCGTGGCAGCTCGGGTGGCGGCACGGTGGTCGGGGTGGCCTGTTACCCCGCCCGGCTCGAACACCGCCAGGGCGTCGGCGAGTCCCAAGTTGGCCTCCACAACAGCCGCGAGCTGGGCGGGATCGAGCGCGCTCAGTCCGCCGTCGGGGAAGGTCTCGAGATGGCTGGCGGCGATTCCAAGTCGGTCCGCTGCCTCCGCCAGCTCAGCTCGGCGCCTCCCCGCCAGGTCGGCCCCGGCTCCGATGGTCGACGCCTCGCCGGCCGTCAAGCACAGGAGGCGCACCTTGACGTCGGCCTGCACCAAAGCGGCCAGAACACCCCCCAGGCCAAAGCTCTCGTCGTCGGGATGCGCTACCACGGCGAGTACCTCGAGCACGCCGCTCAGCTCCGGGAGGGTGGCCATCGGGTTGAGACGATGGCCGGTCCCAGCCATGGGGCCAACTCCCGCGGCCAGCCCATCGGCCCCAGTTGGCACCTTGGGTTGGTGGCCAGGCCCCAATCTGGGATGCGTTGCCACACCTAGGCCAGGGAGAGGAAGAGGTGTTCGAGCTCGGCCTCATGACGGGCGGCTCCCTCCGGGTCATCGGTCTCGGCCAGGCACTGGCGCAGCCCCCCGGCCACAATCTTGAACCCGGCTCGGTCCAGCGCGCGCGAGGTAGCCGCGAGCTGGGTGACCACTTCGGCGCACTCTCGACCCGCCTCGATCATGGCTATCACCCCGGCAAGTTGGCCGTGGGCCCGTCGCAGGCGCCGTAGCACCTCATCCGCGTCGGTCGTTCTCAACTCCACTTAGCTTCTCCCGAAACTCCATCTGGGCGGCGCGTGGGTCAGTCCGGTAGAAGCGCTGGCGTCGGCAAGCTCTCCGGGTTCCGGACGGGCCGCGCGGTTGCATGTAGAATACCCATATGGGTATTTTGCGCTTCCTGCGCGCGCCCAGGGTGCCCCAGATCAACATCGTTGACTTCGCCGCCGCACACAGGGCTGGCTGCGTGGTGGTCGATGTGAGGGAGCCGTTCGAATATGCCCGGGGCCACGTGGCCGGCTCGAAGTCCATCCCACTGCGGCACGTGGCCCATCGGGGGTCCGAATTGCCGCGGGACAAGGTCATCCATGTCATCTGTGCCAGTGGACATCGCAGTCGGGTAGCGGCCAGGATACTGGAGGCTTCCGGTCTCGAGGTGCGGTCCGTGGCGGGTGGTACATCAGCCTGGGTGCGCCAAAAGCTGCCCCTGGTGGCCGGGACGAGTCCTGGGCGTCGGTAGTCGCCTCGCTTGGGGCCCGGCGGCGAGACTGACACCAACTGCTTCAAGCGGGTGGAGCAGAGTCTGTTAGAATACCCCCCTAGGTATAGCCATCCGGGAGGCCAATTCGGTGCAAGAAGTCGACCTCAACCACTTTTGCGCTGCCCATGAGGCGGGCGCCTTCGTCGTCGATGTGCGGGAACCGCACGAGTACCAGCGGGGCCATGTGCCTGGTTCGTTGCTGATGCCGATGGGCCACGTCAGCTCTCGGTCCGACGAGCTGCCTCGGGACCGTCCCGTCTACGTGATCTGCGCCAGCGGAGTTCGCAGTCTCGTGGCGGCCGCCCAGCTGTCTGAGGCTGGCCTGGACGCGCGTTCCGTGGCGGGCGGCGTCGTGGCCTGGGCGCGCGCCGGCCGGCCGTTGGCGCGCTGACTACGGGGCGGGCGCGCCCACGGTCGAATCCAGAGGCGCCCGGTCCTGTTGACCGCCGGTGGCGCCCGACACCGAGGCGGCGCCAGTTCGCCGCGCGCTCCGGCCCGTGGCCGTCCAAGTGAGATGGAACGGTGCGGCCGGGGGCGCCCGGGCGGCTCGGCGGTTGGGTCACAGCGGGGTGGCTCGGGGGTTCGTTCCAATTCCGGCTCAGGGTGGGTCCGCAGCTGAGAGCGAGCAGGAGCTCCAAGGTCTGACTCTTAGCTAAAGATAAGAGACCTTATCGTCTGCTACGTGATCTGACAGGGACATCGCAAATCCTCGGCCACTCCCCTCCGACCGGACAGCCCGTCAGTATCCGGTGGTCCCGTCCAGGAGCTCGCGGAGGATGTCGAGGTGGCCATTGTGGCGAGCCGTTTCCTCAATCATGTGAACCATTACCCAGCGGCATGAAACGGGCCGACTGGGATTCCTGGCCACAGCGTCCAGGTCCCAGTTAGCAAATATCTGCTCGCTGTGGCGATACTCGGCCCGGTAGTCAGCTAGGAGGTCGGCCAGCTGCACCCCGGGCGGCACCCGGAACGGTGCGTGGGGCTGGTCGGCCGGCTCGGGAGGCGCCAGCGCCTCCCCTTCCAGCACCTGCCTGAACCACCAGCGCTCCACGTAGCGAAGGTGGCGGACAATTCCGGAGCAGGTTGTCAGTGGAGAGCCCACGAGCCGCCTGGTGGCCTGGTCCTCGGAAAGGCCGGCCACCTTGATGAAGACCGTCTGCCGCTGCACATCGAGCCACTGCGCGAGCATCTGCCGCTCATCGCCCCGACCCTCAGGGTCGTGCCTGTCGTCCACGGGATCCACCCGAGTGGGGCCAGCAGGTGCCATGAGTTGGCCATCATACAGTCGGTTGGGGCGCTCGCTGCCGCCATCACTCCAGCAGGTGAAGCAGGGGATGATCTACGCGCGCCGACTCATCCATAGCCACGCGGCGGGCCCCTCTGGTCAGGGTGGGCCGCCAACGGGCTGGACGCGGCCAGCCCCATGGTCCCTGGGAGGGTGGCAGGACGCGGAGTGATCTGGCTGATCAGCCAGGTTGAGCGTGGCTTTGGCCAGGGGCACGCTGAAAACGATCCGTCCTGCCGGCCGCAGAACCGGTTGGACTCTGGCACTGAGGTAGAGTGAGGCACCGCTCAGGAGGCGACCTGATCCATGAGTTTGTTGGCTCTCACTCCTCTGGCGGCCACCGGCTGTGCCGCGGCTGCCCTGGCGGTTGGAGTTCGCCGTTGGGGGCAGATTCCGCTTCTGCTGGCCATGCTGTTGGCGGCAGCCCTGGCTGGCAGCGAGCTGGTCGTGCTGCTCTGGCCAGTGGTTGCCCACACTTGGACTGCCGCCAACAGCCTCCCCTTCCAGCTCTCCGACATCGCCACCGGGGTGGCCATCTTGGCTCTGCTGCGTCCGAGACCGCGGTGGTGCGAGCTGGCCTACCTCTGGGGCGTCTCAGCAGGTTTGCTCGGCCTGTCCTTTCCGGCCATCGGAGCTACCTTCCCCTCCCCTCTCTATTTCGCCTTCTACGTTGACCACGGGACCCTGGTCACGGTCGGCATCATGCTGGGAGTCGGCGGCCAGCTCCATCTGGGCTGGCGAGCGGTGGCCGGCAGCTGGGTCGCCACCACGGCACTGGCTGGGATCGCCGGGGTCGTGAATCTTGCCACGGGGGGTGACTACATGTTCCTGCGGCAGCCTCCCGGGAACTGGAATCCGCTCCTCATCATGGGCCCCGGGCACTGGTATGTCCTCACCGCCTGGGTGCTGTGCCCGCTTGTCTTCAGCCTGCTGGCGGTCCCGGTATGGGGCCGCGACTCAGGCGCAAGCCGTGGGCCAGCAGCCCAGTCAGCCACGTAGTAATGGCGTTGCTCTCTCCTTGGTTTCGTACTGCGCGCAGCCACGGCGGGCGGAACTCCCGATTCCGGGAGAAGGGCTCGCCGAGTCCGTAACACCGCCACCACCGTGACTCCCGGCAAGTGGCCAGCAGCCACTCTCCCGGCGGGAGGCGGCAGGGTCGGGGCCCGGTCGCCGCTCTGGATCCACCCCGGCCTCAGCAGGCGCGTGGCCCCGGACCGGTGCTGTCAGGTGGGTCCGATACGCGTGCTGGGTCGCGAGTGCCTGCCAAGGGCTTCACGCCCACCGTGAGGGCGGCCACGAGTCGACTCATGGAAACGGCCCTGAGGGGCGGTGAGAATCCGACCACAACTGTCAGCTTGTGGATCTCCCATGCCTTGGAGGTGCGAGCGATCCAGGTCACCCGATCCCGGAGCTGGACTCCCAGCTCAGCTGGCTCGGGAGCCGCCTGGGGGCCTGACGCGCCGGAGCACCGGATCACCCATTGCCCGGGGTCACGAGAATCCGCTCGATCCGCTCCAGGGTCCGGGTCATGTTTCCCTGTGTCCTTGCCGGCAGCCCGCCTAGCTTTAGGAGGAGGCGCTGGTGATCTCGCGAGACATCCCAGCTCTCCCGGACCCGAGTGCCCGCGGCCACCGGCTCGAGCTCATAACGCCAGATCCGGCCGCCGACCACGCGACCGGCCACACCCGGCGCCCTGGTCTGCCACGCGATGCGCCGGTTCTCCTGGTACTCGATGACCGTATTCGCCATGGAGTACTTAAACCCCATCTGCATCGCCATCCCGAAGTTGGAGCCCATCCGCAGGCGGGTCGAATCTGCAGTCCGGGCCTGCTTGACGGTGCCGGACCCGTCGATTTCCGGGTGGCGAGCCGCATCGGAGAGCAGATTGAATATCGCCTCCGGCGAGGCGGGGATGGTCCGCTCCACGGTGATCACGTTGCCGTCCATCAGGGCTCCTTCTTGTCGTCCCATCGCTGGCAGATCAAGTATGGCGCCAGCGGAGATTCCCAAAGTTGGGCCGGCGCCCACCAGCTGGAGTCCTCATGCTGTTTCCAAGCTTGTGGGGAACACCCGCCCAGTTCCACCTGACACTTCAGTTCAGCATGTCCCTTTAGGAGGATCGATTCGAGCTGGCGATCGTCCAGGAGTGGGCGTTGCCTCAGAGTTCAGGTGCCGCCAGGAACCGCGCAGCGAGTTCCTGGTCTCCCGTGATCGTGAGGACCGCGGCGGAAAGTCTCCGCCACAGGGCCAGAAAGAGCTCCGAGGGAGCCCCCACCAGGGCCGCGTCGGGCGCGACTGACGGGCTGTCCGACCGAACCCTCGCCCCGCTCGCGGTGGCTTCGACCCACCAGCTGGGGTGCCCGCCAGCGGCGCGGACCCGCAACCACTGACCATTGCCAGAAAGTCGCTCCAGCTGGCGCGCCCAGAAAACCTCGAAGAATTCGTCAATCCCGTCCTGAGCCAGGGGCGGCGGTACCGGGCTCGGATCAAGGGCAGCCGCCTCGACGTCCCAGCGGTGAACGGCGGTCTCGTGGGCCATCCGACGAAACCAGAAGCCCGCAGTCTGGTCGTTCCCCGACCAGTTCCAGACCGGGGTGGTCGAGTCAATCCCAGCTGCGGCCTCCTCCAACTCGGCGACGCCATCGGCAAACCAGACCGGCAGATGCCCGTCGTCGGGTGCCGTGGGCGAGTCCCGATCGTCCCTGGATCGGCTGCGGCGGCGCAGGCGGCTGGCGTTGACGCGGTGGACAAACCCCAGGTGCACGACCGCGTCGCGCACCGCCCACCCCGGGCATGACGGAACCGGAAGGTCAAGCCGATCAGCGCACAGCGCGCCCACCCGCTCGGAGTCCGCCTTGACGCTGGCCAGGTAGTCGCCGCGATCCAAGCGCATAGCCACATCTCTCCTGCCTAAGCCCCGGGGTCGCCGGGCTCCGCCTACCATAACCCCAATGGCAAGGGCGCGAGCGGGGGACCCCGGGAAGCGGGGACGCCAGTCGACTGAGGATCCGCAGGGCCTGGCCGAATCCAGCACTGCGCGGATGTGGACCTCCGATGCTGCCTCGCAGCAGCTGGGCATGAAGCTGGAACTGGTCGCTCCCGGACGGGCGGTCCTGCGGATGTCCGTCACCTCGGCGATGATCAATGGCCATGGCATCTGTCACGGTGGTTACATCTTCACGCTGGCCGACTCTGCCTTCGCCTGCGCCTGCAACACCTACGGCGAGACCGTGGTCGCTGCCGGAGCAGACATCACGTTCATCAGCCCAGCTCGACTCGGAGAGGAGTTGGCCGCGACGGCCTCAGAGCGCTTCCGGGGCGGCCGTAGCGGCCTCTACGACGTGACCGTGGTGGCGGGGACCGAGCGACGGCTGGTGGCCGAGTTCCGAGGCAGATCCAGGACTCTCCCCTCCGCCCCCAAGCCGGCACTGCCGGACAGGCCATAACTTGAAGCAGGAGGCAAGGTGTTAGACCTGACGCCTGACCCGAAGTCCCTGGACTGGATCGAGACGGCTTCGCGCGACGAGCTGGAGGCGTTGCAGACCGAGCGCCTGCGCGACACGGTGCGGCGCGCCTACCAATCGGTGCCGTTCTACCGAGCGGCGCTGGATGCGCACGGCCTGGTCCCCGAGGACATCCGGGGTCTTGGCGACATCGCCAAGTTGCCATTCACGGTGAAGGACGACCTTCGAAACAACTACCCGTTCGGGATGCTGGCCGTGCCGCGCGCCCAGCTTCGGCGGGTCCACGCCTCCAGCGGAACGACCGGACGGCCGACCGTGGTCGCCTACACGGATTCGGACATAGCCACCTGGTCGGAGCTCATGGCGAGATCAATCCGGGCGGCTGGAGGCAGACCGGGAGATCTCGTGCATGTGGCCTACGGTTACGGCCTTTTCACCGGAGGTCTGGGCGCTCACTACGGGGCTGAGAGGTTGGGGTGCACTGTGGTACCCGCCTCCGGTGGCATGACCGAACGCCAGGTCACCCTCCTTCAGGACCTGCGCGCCGATGTGATCATGCTCACGCCCTCCTACATGTTGGTGATATTGGACGAGTTCGCGCGCCAGGGGATTGACCCCAGGACATGCTCCTTGAAGGTGGGCATCTTCGGCGCCGAGCCATGGACCGAGGACATGCGCCGGGAGATCGAGCGCCGCGCCGACATGCACGCCGTCGATATCTATGGCCTCTCCGAGGTGATGGGCCCCGGAGTCGCTCAGGAGTGCGTCGAGACCAAGGATGGCCTCACCGTCTGGGAGGACCACTTCTATCCCGAGATCGTCGACCCCACCTCCGGAGATGTGCTCCCCCAGGGCGAGCTGGGTGAACTGGTGCTCACCACTCTCACTAAGCAGGCGATGCCCCTGCTCCGATACCGGACCAGAGACCTGACCCGGCTCCTGCCGGGCACCGCCCGCACCATGCGCAGGATGGAGCGGATTCGAGGCCGGACCGACGACATGATGATCGTGCGGGGCGTGAACGTGTTCCCCAGTCAGGTGGAGGAACTGGTCCTCAGCATCGCCGACCTGTCGCCTCACTACCTCTGCGTCCTAAGTCGGCCCGCCCGGCTCGACGAGATGACGGTTCGGGTGGAGGCGCGGCCGAGGGCGGCCACCGCTGACCGTCGGGAACGTCTGGCCCAAGAGCTGGGCGCTCGGATCAAGCATAGGATTGGCGTCACGGTCGCCGTCGACGTGGTCGAGCCAGGGTCGCTCGAGCGCTCCCTGGGCAAGGCCAAGCGGATTCTGGACCTGAGGGCACCGTGACCAGCTTGCTTCTGTGGTGAGTGATGAGCGCCCTGCCGCCGGCGACCAGCACGCCCTCTGCTTTGAGCATCGTCGCTTGTTCGGCGGCCAGGCGGGGAGCCAGCCTGCCCTCCGCCCCCACCACTCGCCACCAGGGGAGACCGCTGGACTGGGCCAAAGCCCGGCCGACGGCACGCGCAGCTCCCGGATGGCCAGCGACTAGGGCCACCTCACCGTAGGTGAGGACCCCTCCGAGCGGGATCCCGAGCACGGCGACTCGAACGTCCGCTTGGAATGCGCTCACGGCTACATGATGGCGGCCCCGAAAGGCGCCTGAGAAGGAGGTGGCCCAAACGCGGAAGCCATCCTCGATGGGCGGGGCACGTCCGCATCGGGCGGGCCGTCACGTTGGCTCTCGGGTGAAGCAGTCGGCAGGTTCCGTTCTGGAGCGCGATGCACAGTTCCCAGCCCACGGCGCCGTACAGGTCGAGCCCTTCGCTGAGGTCGTTGCCGCCGACCGCCTCTCTCCCCACTCCTACCAAAGGCAGCTTCTGGGTCGCGACCGCGACGACCGGCCTTAGCGGCGGTCTGGCTGCGCTCGTCCCCTGCTGCAGGGCCCCTCGGGAGGCGGAACAGGCAGTCGGGGCGCGGCTCACGGCCGACCCGAGCTCACCGCCAGCCGCATTTGGCCAGAGGCGAGCAGGGAGAGCTGTTATCCCGATGGGGAGTTCAAGTTCTTCAGGTTCCGCCCGGACTCTTCCCCCGGTTCGGCACCGGAAGAGGGCCAGCGAGCTCTCTCGGCCGTGCTTCTCCTGGAACCACCAGCGGCTGTGTCCCTCCGGCACGGGGCGCCCAACGTGGATGGTCGCCCGAACCAGGCCCTGCGCGGGCCACTTGTCTCCGAGCGGTGGCGTAGCTCCGCGGTCGTTAGCCGATATGGACCGCCCCTGAAGACTCAAGTGCCTGGCCGGTGCCGTCAGGTGCTGCGGGCGCCACCTGGCTTGGCCGGCGCGCTGGGCGCCCACGGCCACCAGAATCGGTCGCCGAGCAGCAAGGCGACTGCGGGCACGACCAGGCTGCGGACGACGAAGGTGTCCAATAGGACACCGACCGCCACCAGGAACCCGAGCTCGGTGAGGGCGACCAGGGGGAGAACGCCCAGTACGGTAAAGGTAGCGGCGAGGACCATTCCGGCTGAGGTGATTACCCCGCCGGTAGCCCCGAGCGCCACCTCCACCCCCCCTTGCGGGTCTCCTGTTACCTCCTGGCGGATCCTCGAGGCGAGAAAGACGGTGTAGTCGACACCCAGCGCCACCAGGAACACAAAGCCCAGCAGGGCCACTGAAGAGTCCATCCCGGCGAAGCCGAAGATGGAGCGGACCGCGAGACTCGACAGCCCGAGCGCCGCCAGGAATGAGAGCACCACCGATGCGGTGAGCAGGACCGGCGCCAAAACGGAGCGGAGCAGCAGTCCCAGCATCACCAGAACCACCAGGAGCACGATCGGTATGACCACTAGTCGGTCATGGGAGGCGGCCTGGTTCAGGTCGATCTGCACGGCCGTTGGGCCGCCGACCAGTACTGCGTTTCCGAAGTGCCGGCTCTCGGTCGAGCGCAGCGCGGCCACTACGGACTCGGCGCGGGTGCCATCTGGCGCAGAGGCCAGCGTGGCCTGGAACACTGCGGCGCCCCGATGCACGGAAGCCTGACCCACAGCGGCGATCCCCTTGACCCCGGCGGCCAGGCTTTCGGCCTCCGGAAGCAGCGCCGGGTTCCTGGTCGCCACCACGACCGGCCCGGTGCTCCCTGCCGGGAAGGAGCTGGAGATGAGGGTTTGTGCCCTGGCCGACGGCACCTGGCCACTGAAGCCCTTGGACTGAGGCAGGCTTGGGGGGTAGGCGAGGAGCCCCAGGCAGAGCAGTGCCAACGCCCCGATCCCGGCGCCCGACAGGGGCCCGGGGTGGGCTGCAACCCAGGCGGCGGTGCGGCTCCAGCTGACACGGCGGGCCCGAGGTGCTTGACCGACCCTGGGTACCAGCGGCCAGAATGCGGATCTGCCGAAGGTCAGCAGCAGCGGCGGCAGGAGGGTGAGGCTCCCGAGCAGGACCGCCGCGATCCCGATCGCCCCGACCGGGCCCAGTGCCCTGATGTCCCGCTCCTGGGCCGCCAGGAGCACCAGGAGGCTGAGGATCACGGTGCTGGCGGAGACGGCCAGGGTGGGCGCCACCCGTTCCAGGGCGATCGCCATCGCTCGGGAGGGCTGGGGCTCGGACCTCAACTCCTCGCGGTACCTCGCCACCAGAAGTAGCGAGTAGTCGGTGCCCGCGCCAAACATGAGCACAGTAAGGATGCCGATGGTCATCCCGTTGACCACGAACCCTCCCCGCGCCAGGAGGTAGACGCCAGCCTGACCCAGCAGGGTGGCGAGGCCCACGGTGATCAGGGGGAAGAGCCAGAGGAACAGGCTGCGGTAGGTCAGGAGCAGCAGCACCGCCACCACCAGGACGGTGGCCGCCAGCAGGATACCGTCGATCCCCGCGAAGGCGCTGGCGGTGTCAGCCAGGATCGCGGCGGGCCCGCCCACTCCGACCTCTAGCCCGGCCGGGTGCCCGGCCAGAGATGCTCTGAGCTGGCTCACGTCGGCGGCGACCTTGGTGGCGGAGGTGTTGGCGCCCAGCGAGACCTCGATGAGAACCCCGTCATGGTTGGGCGACAGCGCCGGCGTGGTGACTCCGGTCTCTCCCGCCAGGCCAAGTGCTTGGACCCGCGCCTGGGCGGCCCTGGCATACGCCAGGTCAGAGCTGGTGACTCCAGATTTCCGGTACAGGACGACGATCGCAGCCAAACGGTTGAGGGAGGGGAACTGCCCCTCGATGTTGGCGACTATGGTCGAGGGGGCTCCCGAGGGGACGAAGCTCGACTGGCTGTTCTGCTCCACCGCCGTCAGCTTCGAGGAGAACGGCACCAGGGCGATGGCTCCCACCAGCCAGACCACGATCAGCACCCACCGAGAGCGCCGGCCGGTCACCAGAGATGCGAGTACGTTCAATCCATCACTTGCCTTAAGCTCGCTCCGGCCCCGGCTCATCCGGGCTCGTGACTAAACTATACATACTGTATAGGATCCGCCACAATGTCTAACCACGTCCTGCCCAATGGAGATGACCCCCGGGTCCCGTCCGGAGACTGGCCCACCACTTTGGCGCGCCACCGCGCCAAGTGGCGAGAGCGAATCGTTGAGGCAGCGATGCAGTTGATCGCGGAGCGGGGCCTCGCCCACGTCAGTATGTCCCTGCTGGCGGAGCGTGCCGGAGTCTCACGCGCCACGCTTTATCACTACTTTTCCAATCTGGACCACGTGCTGGTGGCCTGGGTTGAGCTCCAGGTCGACCGCTTCGTGTCCGAGGTGGCGCAGCTGGCGGCGGGCGAGCCGAACCCGCAAGCCCGGCTCAGCCTCGTCATCTCTCGACTAGCCGACTATTTCGGGAGTCGGGAGCACCGCCTGGGACTGGAGCAGCTCGGGAGCGTGGCGATGGCGCCGGCCACTGCCAGGGCGGTGGCGGAACGGATGGGCCCGCTCATGGACCTTGTGGCCAGCTGCCTACGCGCCGGCCAGCGGGAGGGATCGTTCCGCGGGGACCTGGACCCAGAGGTGCACGCGGCTCTTATCCTGGGTCTTTTGGGGGCCATTCGGCCCCACTTAGCCTCCGGGCGTTACAGCTCAAGTGGCGCTGCCGCCGCCGTCAGCTCCCTGGTTCTGCACGGAGTCGTCAGCGCCGAGCCACGCCTGGGCGCACCCGCGTCCCAGCGCGCGGCCGACCACCCTGGGACCGCCGCGCCAACCCGAGCGTCGTCGACCGGGCCCGAGGAAGGTCATGGGGGATGAGTGTCCCGCGCCGCGAACGGGCAGACGCCAACGCCTCTTCAGCCCGGGACGATGCGGTCTCGCCGGTCCAGCTCGGGTCCTCGGCCACCCGCCGCATGCCACGCCCCGAGCGGCAGATGCCGGTGGAAGGGGCGGCTGGCCATGACCCAAATCGCCTGGACATGGGCCGCCTCCTGGCCGGGCACGAGTCGTCCCACCTCGCTCGTGGTACGGCCGCTGAGCCAGCGCTGACCATGCGGTCGCGAATTTGACACTCCCCTAGCCCGCGATCAGAATTGGCATCGAACGTCCGGTCGGATGCGGAGGCGGGAATGGCAGGTGCTGCGGCGGACCCCAGGGAAGCTGCCTTCCAGGCTTCTATTGACGCGGAGCGTTCCGTGGAGCCGCGGGACTGGATGCCGGAGCGTTACCGGGCCACCCTTATTCGCCAGATCGCCCAGCATGCCCACTCGGAAATCATCGGCATGCAGCCCGAGGGGAACTGGATCACCCGGGCCCCTTCGCTGCGCCGCAAGGCCATCCTGTTGGCCAAGGTCCAGGACGAGGCTGGCCATGGTCTATATCTGTACTCAGCTGCGGAAACCCTCGGGGTCAGCCGCTCCGAGCTGGTGGAGATGCTTCAGACGGGGCGCCAGAAGTACTCCAGCATCTTCAATTACCCAACCCTCACCTGGGCCGATGTCGGTACGATCGGCTGGTTGGTCGACGGCGCTGCCATCACCAACCAGCTGGCCCTTACCAAGACCTCATATGGGCCCTACGCCAGAGCCATGGTCAGGATCTGTCGAGAGGAGTCATTCCACCAGCGCCAGGGCTTTGAGCTCCTGGCTCAGTTGAGCCGTGGCACTCCGGCCCAGCGGGCAATGGCCCAGGACGCCGTGGACAGGTGGTGGTGGCCGTCGCTGATGATGTTCGGGCCGCCCGACGGCAGCTCTCCCAACTCTGCTCAGTCGATGAAGTGGAAGATCAAGCGAGTTAGCAACGACGAGTTGAGGCAGCGCTTCGTGGATATGACCGTACCTCAAGCCCAGGCCCTGGGGCTCACCCTCCCGGATCCCGAGCTCAACTGGAACGAGAGTTCTGGACACTACGACTTTGGCCCCATCGACTGGGATGAGTTCGCCAAGGTTCTGAATGGTGACGGACCCTGTAACGCCGAGCGGATCAGGGTTCGCCGCGAGGCCGACTCCGGCGGGGCCTGGGTGCGTGAGGCCGCCCGCGCCTGGGCCGCCAAGCACAGCCACCCGGCGGCCGGGGACGCCGCGTGAAAGAGCGAGGCAGCTGGCCGCTTTGGGAGGTGTTCCTACGCGGCCGGAGGGGTCTTGCCCATCAGCACGTGGGGTCTCTGCACGCCCCCGATTGGGAGCTGGCAGTGCAGAACGCCCGTGATCTGTACACCCGCCGAGGTGAGGGAGTCTCCATCTGGGTGGTGGAGTCGGCCGTGATCCACGCCTCCGATCCGGATGATGGGGGTCCCCTGTTCGATCCCCCAGCGGACAAGGTCTACCGACATCCCACCTTCTATGAGGTCCCCGAGGACCTCAAGCTTTGAGCACCGACGTGGTCGCCGCCAGCGACCTTCAGGTGTACGCTCTGTATCTCGGCGATGACTGTCTCATCCTGTCCCATCGCCTGGCGGAGCTGGCGGCCCACGCTCCCGAGTTCGAGGAGGATGTCGCCCTCAGCAACCTGGCCCTGGACCTCCTGGGGCAGGCGCGCGCCCTGCTCACCTACGCCGGCGTAGTGGAGGCTGCCGGCCGAGATGAGGATGCCCTCGCGTATGGCCGCGATGACCGCGAGTTTCACAACCTGCTGCTGGTGGAGCAGCCCAACTTCGATTTCGCCCACACCATAGTCCGCCAGCTGTTCTTTGCCAGCTACCAGCTGGCTCTCTACCGACGCCTGGAGCACTCCCAGGATTTGACCCTGGCGGCGGTGGCCGCCAAGGGCGCCAAGGAGGCCAGCTACCACCGCGACCACGCCCGGCTGTGGACCGTGCGCCTGGGAGACGGCACAAAGGAGAGCCACTCCCGAATGGAGGCTGCGGTCGGGTTCCTGTGGCCCTTCACCGGCGAGCTCTTCCAGCCCGATCCGATCACCCAACGCCTGGTCGCCGCCGGGATCGCCGCCGACCCGGCCGCCCTGGAACCGGTCTGGCGCGCACAAATCGACCAGACGTTTGCCGAGGCCGGACTCGGGCACCCGGTGGAGTTGGGTATTCGCCAGGGCGGTCGGTCGGGTCTCCACTCGGAGCACCTGGGCCACCTGCTCAGCGAGATGCAGCACCTGCACCGCTCCCATCCAAATGCCAGCTGGTGACGTGACAGCCTGGGAGATCGTGGCCGCGGTGCCGGATCCTGAGCTACCGGTGCTGACCCTGGAGGACCTTGGGGTCCTGCGGTCGGTCGACGTCGATCAGTCGGGGTCGGTGCTGGTCACACTGACTCCCACCTATTCCGGCTGTCCCGCCATGGACGCCATGCGCGCGGATGTCCAGCGCGCCCTGCTCGGAGCCGGCTACCGGAATGTTGCGATCCAATTCGAGTTGGCGCCGGCGTGGACCACCGACCAGCTGGGCCCTCTGGCCCGTGAGCACCTTGCCGCGGCGGGGATAGCCCCGCCGGGGGAACCGGGGACCCCGGTCGCCCTGTCGCTGAAGTGCCCTCAGTGCGGCTCCTTGCGAACAAGGGAGGCAAGTCATTTCGGGGCGACCTCATGCAAGGCCCTGTGGCAGTGCTCTGCATGCGGAGAGCCTTTCGAGCACCTCAAGGTCCTGCGTTGACCCAGGCGGCGCTGGCGCCTGCGGACTCTGGGCGCGGTGGCTTCATCGGTCTGCGGGTCAGCGAGGTGACGCCCGTGGCCGACGACGCGGTGGCGGTCTCATTCGACCTGTCCCCGGAGCAGGAGCGCCGCTTCGACTTTCAAGCCGGCCAGCACCTCACCCTGAGGCTGGTCACAGCCGGGGTGGAGCTTCGACGCACGTACTCAATCTGCGTTCCACCCGGCCACGGCCGGCTCACGATCGGGGTCCGCAAGCTTCCCGGGGGGGCGTTCTCCACTTTCGTCCACGATCAGCTTCGAGTCGGGGACGTGCTCGAGGTGATGGAGCCGGCGGGCCATTTCACGGTCGCCTTGGATCCCCAAGCCCGACACAATTACGTGGCGGTCGCGGCCGGATCCGGCGTCACCCCTGTGATCTCCATTTTGGAGACGGTTCTGGAGCGTGAGAGACACAGTCAGGCGACGCTTCTCTATGGCAATCGGACGGTGGGGTCGACCATGTTCCTAGACCAGCTCGCCGACCTGAAGGACCGTCACCCTGGCCGATTCCAGTTGGTCGAGTTCTTCTCCCGGGAACGGCAGCAGGTGGAGTTCCTCAACGGCCGTCTGGACCAGGCCAAGGTGGCCCAGGCCGCCAACGCCCTCCTGGACATCGAGAGGGTCGATAACTGGCTGATCTGTGGTCCCCACCCGATGCTGGCGGGAGTGCGCCGGGCTCTGGAGCAGCTGGGAGTCCCCGCCGACCGCGTCCGCAGCGAACTCTTTTTTGTTGAGGATGCGCCTCCGGAGAGGACCCAGGCCGTGCAACAGGCGTTGGCGCGCCCCGGTGAGGCGATGGTCACGGCGCGCCTGGACGGCAGGGAGACCACCTTTGCCATGGAGCGCAGTGCCGCCATTGTCGATGGCCTCCTCAGGACGCGGGGCGACGCCCCCTTCTCCTGCAAGGGTGGGGTGTGCGCCACCTGCCGGGCGCGTCTGGTGGAGGGCGAGGTAGCCATGGACCACACCTACGCGCTCGAGCCGCGGGAACGCGAGGACGGCTTCATCCTCACTTGCCAGGCGCACCCGCTCTCGGATCGGGTGGTGGTCGACTACGACGCCTGACCTCGGCTCGGGCCCCGGCTGAATCAGGCCAGTGGCTGCAACCGCACGGGCCGGCCGCCACCTTTTGCCCCGGGGCTGGTGGTGGGCCGACACCTTGACCGCCACC
Organism: Candidatus Dormiibacterota bacterium; assembly: GCA_013044295.1. Lineage (GTDB taxonomy): Bacteria > Chloroflexota > Dormibacteria > Aeolococcales > Bog-877 > AG-12. The sequence continues at coordinate 5,019 of JABEUU010000062.1, read as the reverse complement.
TATGACCGGCTATGCCTGCTCTCGGTCACCTGAGGATCGGCCCAGTCGCCGGTCGCTTCGCCCTTCCCAGCATCCTCAGCTGCCGCACGCCCTGATCCCTACCAGTGGCTCCTCTGGCCGCTCGTAAAGCGCCCAACAGCCAGTCCGGCCTGCCCGAGCGAGCTACAACAGGTTCCGCTCCACCCACAAATGGCGTCCCCGAACGCCTCCGATGCCAGCCTGCCCGGCCCTCAGCGCCTTACTCACTGATCCAGGTCAGTGGCGCAGCTCGATCTCGCCCTGATGCTCACTGGGTTCCACATCGAGGTGTTCGCCGGCACCTTCCGGGGGCGGGCCATCCATGACGGAGGCGGGCCGGCTCAACTCGAGCGGACGATCCTCTCGGCGCGGTGACGCCCGCTTCCCCGCGGTGACGCCGGGCGGGATCGGGGCCCGGCGGCACAGCCTATGATGTGGCGGTGGAATTGGTGCGCTTCCGGATGCCAGAGCTTGAAGATCGTTGACACCAAGGTGATCATCACCTGTCCGGGACGCAACTTCGTCACCCTCAAGCTCACCACCGACGAGGGGGTCACCGGCGTGGGCGACGCCACCCTCAACGGTCGTGAGCTCGCCGTTGCCAGCTACCTCACCGATCACGTCTGCCCTCTGCTCCTCGGGCGGGACGCCTCCCGCATCGAGGACACCTGGCAGTTCCTCTACAAGGGCGGCTACTGGCGGCGGGGACCGGTCACCATGACCGCGATCGCGGCCGTCGACACCGCGCTGTGGGACATCAAGGGCAAGGTCGCCGGCCTGCCGGTGTACCAGTTGCTGGGCGGTCGGAGCCGCGATGGCGTCACCGTCTACGGGCATGCCAACGGCGAGACCGTGCCCCAGGTGCTCGACGAGGTCGCTCGCTTCCTGGACCTCGGCTATCGGGCGGTACGCGTGCAGGTGGGCATCCAGGGGATCAGCTCCATCTATGGGGTGAGCACCGACACCGCCCATCACGAGTCCGGCTACGTGCCCGCTGCCGCCGCCACCGCCGAGATGTCCGACTGGTCGTCGGCTCGCTACCTGCATCAGATCCCCGCGCTCTTCGAGGCGGTACGGGAGCGGTTCGGGTTCGACTTCGCGCTCCTCCACGATGCCCACCACCGGCTGACCCCGATCGAGGCCGCCCGACTCGCACGACGGGTCGAGGAGTACCAGCTCTTCTGGCTAGAGGACCTGGTGCCGGCAGAGCTCCAGGAGGGGTTCCGGATCATCCGGCAGCACACGACAACGCCGCTCGCTGTGGGGGAGGTCTTCAACTCCATCTGGGATTGCCAGCAGCTCATCACCGAGCAGCTCATCGACTACATCCGCGCCGATGTCGTTCACGCCGGCGGGATCACCCACCTCCGCCGCATCTTCCAGCTCGCCGAACTCTACCACGTCCGCAGCGGCTCCCACGGGGCCAACGATCTCTCCCCCGTCTGCCTCGCCGCCGCCCTTCACCTCGACGTTTCCATCCCCAACTTCGGCATCCAGGAGTACATGCGGCACTCCGTTGAGACCGACGAGGTCTTCCCGCACTCGTACCGCTTCGCGGACGGCTACCTGCATCCCGGCGAGGAGCCCGGCCTAGGGGTCGACATCGATGAGGATCTGGCGGCGCGGTACCCGTACCAGCGTGCCTACCTGCCGACCAACCGCCTGGTCGACGGGACGGTGCACAGCTGGTGACGCCCGAGCTCAGGATTCCGCCAACCGGAGCGCTGGACTTCGTCTCGCTCGGGGCGCTGGTGATCCGTCTGGATCCCGGTGACGTCCCCTTCCAGAAGGCGACCGAGTGCCGCATCCACGTGAGCGGGGCGGAGTACAACGTGGCCGCCAACCTGGCCAGCTGCTTTGGCCTGCAGACTGCGGTCGCCTCCGCCTGCGTCGACTATCCGATCGGCCAGCTCGTCGCCGAACGGGTCCGCGCCATGGGCGTCCGGGGCATGTACCGCTGGTCCCCGCACGACGGAGCGCGCGGTCCCAACATCGCCACTGTCTACAGCGATCGTGGCTTCGGCATCCGCCCACCCGTGGTCTTCTACAACCGGGCGGAGGAGGCCGCGGCCCTCCTCGGGCCCGGCGACTTCGACTGGGACGAGATCTTCGGCCAAGGGGTGCGCTGGTTTCACTCCGGCGGGCTCTTCGCCGCACTCTCGGAGTCGACGGGCGCGCTGATCATCGAGGGGATGCGCGCCGCCAAGGCGGCCGGCGCCGTGGTCTCCTTCGATCTCAACTTCCGGGAGAAGCTCTGGGCCACCCGCGGAGGGCAGCCGGAGGCGCAGTCGGTGATCGGCCGGATCGTGGAGAACGTGGACGTGCTGCTCGGCAACGAGGAGGACGTCCAGCAGGCGCTCGGCATCTCCGGCCCCGAGCCCGGAGCCGGGGGGAGCCTGGAGGTGGGGGGCTTCCTGGGCCTGATGGAGCGGGTCCGCGAGCGCTACCCGAACCTGGCGGTCATGGCGACCACGCTGCGTGATGTCCGCTCCGCGAATCGTCACATCTGGAGCGCCGTGGCCATCATCGGAGGCGAGACCGTCGTCGCGCCCAGCCGGGAGCTGGACGTCTATGACCGGGTGGGCGGCGGCGACGGCTTCGCGGCCGGCTTTGTCTACGGCCTGCTCACGGGGGAGCCGCCCGAGCAGGCGCTGCGGCTCGGCTGGGCGCACGGCGCGCTCGTCACCGGGTACCCGGGCGACACCACGATGGCGACGCTCGCTCAGGTGCGCGCCGTCGCGGGGGGAGGCGCCGCGCGGATCCAGCGATAGGGGGCGGGAACCCCCGCCATCCAGGGAGGAGCTTCTGTGGCCAGGATCGATCTCCACGCGGATCGGCTGCTCCCGGTGGAACTGGCCCAACGAGCGGTTGCCGGGCGGCTCTACCAGGGGGTGCGCGAGCTGCCGATCGTCTCGCCGCACGGGCACGTGGACCCGGTCCTCCTCCAGCAGGACCGCCCCTTCGACAATCCGGCGGCGCTGTTCGTCACCCCGGATCACTACGTGACCCGGATGCTCCACGCCCACGGCGTGCCCCTCCCCGAGCTGGGCATCCCGATGCGCGACGGGGAGGGCGGCGTGGCCGATCCCCGCCAGACCTGGAGACGGCTGTGCGAGCGGTGGGACGCCTTCCGCGGCACCCCGTCCCGCTACTGGCTCGAGGCGGAGCTGGCCCAGGTCTTCGACGTCCCCATCCGCCCGTCCGCCGCCGACGCGGATATCATCTACGACCGCCTCATGGAGCGCTTCGCGCTCCCCGAGTACCGGCCACGGGCGCTCTTCGAGCGCTTCGGAGTGGAGGTGCTGGCAACCACCGACGACCCCTGCGACGACCTCTCCGCCCACCGCAGCCTGCTGGCGGACCCCTCCTGGAAGGGCAGCGTGGTGCCGACCTTCCGCGCCGACGCCTATCTCGATCCGTCGCTGTCGGGCTGGACCGCTCGCGTCGAGGAGCTCGGCAGGGTCGCTGGCCTCGACACCTCCATCTACAGCGGCTATGTCGAGGCTCTGGAGGCGCGGCGGGCCTTCTTCAAGGCCCACGGGGCCACCGCGACCGACCAGGGCCCTCCCGACGCTGGCACCATCATCCTGGCGCCGTCCGAGGCCGCGCGGCTCTTCGCGAGGGCACTGCGGGGCACGGCCACTCAGGACGAGCGGCGGGCCTTCCGGCAGCACATGCTCTGCGAGATGGCCCGGATGTCTTGCGACGACGGCCTGGTCATGCAGCTGCACCCGGGCGTCCTCCGCAACCACCACCCGCCGACGTGGCGGGCCTTCGGCACCGATATCGGGGCCGACATTCCGGTCGCGATCGAGTTCACCCGTGCCCTGCGGCCCCTGCTCGACCTCTACGGGACGCACCCGAACTTCCGGATCGTCCTCTTCACCCTCGATGAGACCACCTGGTCGCGGGAGCTGGCGCCGCTCGCCGGCTTCTACCCGTCGGTCTACCTCGGGGCTCCGTGGTGGTTCCTCGACACGCCGGATGCGATGCTCCGTTTCCGAGCGGCGGTCACCGACACCGCCGGCTTCGCCAAGACGAGCGGATTCGTCGACGACACCCGGGCCTTCTGCTCCATCCCGGTGCGCCACGACACGGCACGCCGCATCGACTGCGCCTACCTGAGCCGGCTGGTGGTCGAGCATCGGCTCGACGAGGAGGAGGCGGTGGAGACGGCCAGGGACCTCGCCCACCGGCTCCCGCGCGAGGTCTTCCGCTTTTGACCCGGCTGAGCCGCCGGAGCTGGCCGTCGGCCGGCCAGCCGCGGCCGGTCCGCGCCGTGCACCTCGGCTTGGGCGCGTTCCATCGCTCGCACCAGGCCTGGTACACGGAGCATTCCGCCGACCCGGAGCCGTGGGGGATCGCTGCTTTCACCGGTCGCAGCCCCGGGGCCGCGAACCTGTTGGATGCCCAGGACGGTCTCTACACGCTGGTGGAGCGCGGCCCCGAGCGCGACCGCATCGAGGTGGTCGCCAGCATCAGCGCCGCCCACGATGGCGACGATGCCGGGGCCTGGGCCGAGTACTTCGCGTCGCCGCAGGTGGCGCTGGTGACGCTGACGGTCACCGAGGCCGGATATCACCTGGACGCCAATGGGCACCTCGATCTCGGCCACCCGGAGGTCGCCGCCGACATCGAGCGTCTGCGCGTGACGAGCGCCCAGCTGGTGCCCCCGCTCCGCACCATGCCGGGGCGGCTCGTGGCGGGCCTCGCGGCTCGCCGGATCGCGGATGGGGGACCGATCACCATCGTCCCCTGCGACAACCTCCTGGGCAACGGCGACACGACCCGTGCCGTGGTCCTCGAGATGTGCCGCGCGGCGCGCCAACATCTGGACGACTGGATATTGGCGACCGTCTCGTTCGCGTCCACGGCCGTGGATCGGATAACCCCTGCCACCACCACAGCCGACCTGGCGTCGGCGAAGCGCGCCACCGGCCGTGAGGACCGCTGCGCCGTGGTGACCGAGCCCTTCAGCGAGTGGGTGCTCTGCGGTGACTT
>JABEUU010000006.1 GCA_013044295.1 Candidatus Dormiibacterota bacterium | reverse complement strand
GTCCTATGTGGAACGCCAAAGTGTCCTTCCCCATTCGTCTAGCTTGGCTCCCCGCAGGCCGCTGGTAGATTCGTCCCCCCCAGCGGACCACCGCAGTCTAACCGGCTTTGGCCGAGATCAGGAACGGACTCGGCGAATTGCGGCAGGCTCGTGACAACTTCGCCACAGTGGCACCCACGCGTAGGACGCGCCAGAGCTACTTGGCGTAGTCGACGGAGCGCGTCTCCCTGACCACGGTGACCTTGATGGTGCCGGGGTAGCTCATCTCGCCCTCGATGCGCCGGGCCACCTCCCGGGCCAGAACCACCGCGGCGTCGTCGGTGATCCGGTCCGGCCGCACCAGGATCCGCACCTCGCGTCCCGCCTGAATGGCGAAGGAGCGTTCCACGCCTGGGAAGTCGTTGGCGATCTCCTCCAGCTTCTCCAGCCGCTTGATGTAGCTGGCCAGGGTTTCACGTCGGGCTCCAGGGCGGGAAGCTGATATGGCGTCGGCGCTGAGGATGATGAACGACAGCACGGTGCTGGGCTCGATGTCGTAGTGATGGCTCTGAACGGCCTCGACCACGTCGGGGTGACGTCCCAGGCGCTTCAGGATCTCGCCGCCAATGATCGCGTGCGACCCCTCCACCTCGTGGTCCACCGCCTTGCCGATGTCGTGGAACATCCCGGCCTCCTTGGCAAGGCGCTCGTCAGCTCCGATCTCGGCCGCGATCATGCCCGAGAGGTAGGCCACCTCCTTGACGTGGGCGAGCACGTTCTGGCCGTAGCTGTAGCGGTAACGCAGGATGCCGACCAGCTTGATCAGCTCGGGGTGCATGGCCTGGAGACCGAGCTCGAAGAGCGCCTTCTCCCCCTCCTCCACGATTCGAGCCGCCACCTCCTCGCGAGACTTGGCCACCACCTCCTCAATCCTGGTGGGGTGGATGCGCCCGTCACTGAGAAGCTTGGTCAGACTGACGCGTGCCACCTCCCGGCGAACGGGATCAAAGCTGCTGAGGACCACCGTCTCTGGGGTGTCGTCGATGATCAGGTCCACCCCGAGGGCGCTCTCGAGCGCCCGGATGTTGCGTCCCTCACGGCCGATGATCCGCCCTTTGATCTCGTCATTCGGCAGCGGGACCACGGAGACCGAGGTCTCTCCGGTCTGGTCGGCCGCGTGCCGCTGGATGGTGGTCACCAGGACCTCCCTGGCGCGCTCGTCGGCCTCCAGCTTGGCCTCGCCCAGTACGTGACGGATCCGCTCCGCCTTCTCCGACACCAGCTCCCGGTCGAGTCCCTCCAGAACCTCGCGGCGCGCCTGGTCCCGGGTCATCCCGGCCACGCGCTCCAGCTCCAGCTCCACTGAGTCGCGGAGCGCTGCCACCTGAGCTCGGTCGTCTTCGATCGCGCGCAGCTCTCCGGTCAGTGACTCGCTGCGCTGCAGCAGATCCTGCTGCTGCCGATCCAGCTGCTCCTCGCGCTGGAGGATGCGCTGCTCCTGGCGAGAGATCTCGGTCCGGCGCTCCCGGAGCTCGTCCTCGAGCTCGGTGCGGATACGCAGCGCTTCGGCTCTGGCCTCCAGGCCAATGGACTTACGCTCTGTCTCGAGCTCGGCCCGGGCCGCCTTCACAGCCTCGAGCTCTTGAACGCTGCGCTGCCCGTTCTGGCGAGACGCTCTCAGGGCGTAGACCACGGCGGCCGCCGCGACCAAAGCCAGGACGACAGCCAACGCCACCAATGCGGCGGTCATGGTGCTCACCTCGCAGTGCCGGGCAGGGAGCCACGATCACACCCTCCCCGACCAAAGCCTTCGGGAAACCCGAAGGTAGAAAATTCAACGCGAACCTGAGGCATTCTACCGCCTGGGGCGGGCCCAAAACGAGCCCGCTCGGCAGCTCTGTCCGGTCCGGTCGACTACTGGAGGAGCGCGGGAGCCTCTTCCGGGTCACCCTCAGGAGCCGCCGGCACCGGCTCTCCCAGGACCGCTTGGCGGACCTTGCCCGCAATTTCCGCGGTCAGCTCGCGATTGCTCCGCAGCAGGTCGCGAACGTTCTCGCGGCCCTGCCCCAGCCTGGTCTCCCCATAACTGAACCAGGCGCCACTCTTCTCAATCACCCCGGCCTCGAGGCCAGCATCCAACACGCTGCCCTCGAAGGAGATCCCGTCGTTGTAGAGCAGGTCCAGCTCGGCGGCTCGGAAGGGAGCCGCCACCTTGTTCTTGACAACTCTCACCTTGACCCGGCTTCCAATAACATCCAGCCCCTGCTTGAGAGACTCGATGCGGCGGATGTCCAGACGCACCGAGGCGTAGAACTTGAGAGCCCGGCCTCCGGTTGTGACCTCGGGGTTTCCGAACATCACGCCCACCTTCTCGCGAAGCTGGTTGATGAAGATCACCGAGCAATTGGAGCGGCTGATGGCAGCCGTCAGCTTGCGCATGGCCTGCGACATCAGGCGGGCCTGGAGCCCCATGTGACTGTCACCCATTTCGCCATCGATCTCGGCCTTGGGCACCAGAGCCGCCACCGAGTCGATCACCACCACGTCGACCGCCTGGCTTCGGACCAGCGCCTCCACGATCTCCAGAGCCTGCTCCCCGGTGTCCGGCTGAGAGATCAGAAGGTCGGCTGTGTTGACTCCGATTCGAGCGGCATAGGCGGGGTCCAGGGCATGCTCAGCGTCGATGAAGGCTGCCACCCCACCGGCCCGCTGGGCCTCCGCCAGGATGTGCAGGCAGAGAGTGGTCTTGCCTGACGACTCCGGGCCGAAGATCTCCACGATCCGTCCCTTGGGAATGCCACCGACCCCCAGCGCCAGATCCAGGGTGAGAGCCCCAGTCGAGATCACGTCCACACCGCGCAGGCCGGAGGCGTCGCCCAGGCGCATGATCGCGCCTTTGCCGTAGCTACGCTCTATCTGTCCCAGGGCAGCCGCGAGTGCCTTCTCCCGCTCCGTGCTCAAAGCCCCGGCCTCCTTCCCATCACCCTTTGAGGCGCTGCTCAAGCGCCCCTGGACCGCGAGTGTAGCGCTCATTCAGGCACCCTCCGCATCGCAAGTATTTGGTAGGCATGATCCCCGCCGGCGGCTGGAACAGCTGTTCGCAATTCTAACAAGTCCTGGGCCGGTTACGCACGCTAGCTGCCTGCTTGGTCGGCTTCATCTCCCGAGCTCTCCGAGCAGCAGCCGAAGGGCTGCGGTCACGGCTCCCACCCGATTGCCATGACGGCCGTGGTCGAAGCGAAGGCTGGTGGTCACGGTCCGCTCAGGACCCGCGACCGTCACGTATATCAGTCCGGCCGGCTTGGCCTCCGAAGACCCGGGCCCGGCCACCCCGGTCACCCCGACCCCGAAGTCGGCCGCCAGGCGGGCCCGCACCCCGGCCGCCATCGCCTCGGCAACCTCTGGGCTGACCGCCCCGCAGCGGTCGAGCAGACTCGGATCAACCCCCAACTCGGTCACCTTGACCGAGTTCGCATAGGCCACGACCCCGCCCAGATAGGCGACCGAACTCCCGGGCACCGCAGTGATGGCGGCTCCCAGCAGACCGCCGGTGCAGGACTCGGCCGTGGCCAGAGTCCGGATCGGCGGCAACATAGCAGCGGCAACGACCTCCGCAGCCTCCGGGAAACTTATTTGGAGATCGGCCAGGGAACCCTTCTCCATCATCGCCGCCATGCCCTCTCACCCTCGATCATGGCGGCGGCCGGGCCCGGGAAATGCCTCCTCACCAGGTGCAACCCCGGTCGTGGCAGCGGGAGGGTCCATGGCCCCTCCCCGATCATCGGTAATTCGTGTATTGGAGGGGTACTGGGAGGTCGAGCTGACGCAGGTCCTGGATCACGGCCTGAAGGTTGTCCTTGTCCTTGCTGGAGACCCGGAGCTCGTCACCCTGGATCCGCACCTGCACCTTGGGATGGCCGGCCTTGATGCGCTTGTTCAGATCCCGTGCGGTGTCTTCGTCGATCCCGCGCTGCAGCTTGATCGCCTGGCGCACGTTGCCCCGGGCGGCCGGCTCCGGCTTGCCAGGCAGCAGGATCTTGAGGGAGAGGTTGCGTCTCACCAGCTTGCTCTTGAGCACGTCCAGAACCGCGTCCGCGCGGGCTTCAGAGGCGGCCAGGATGACAATCTCCTTCTCCTGGAGGTCGATCTCCGCGACCACGTCCTTGAAGTCATACCGGGTGGCGATCTCGCGCCGCGCCTGCTCCACGGCGTTTACCAATTCCTGCCGGTCGAAGTCAGACACCACATCGAAGGAGTGCTCGCTGCTCGCCATCATCCAAGCCTAGCGGCTATTCGATCTCCTCGCCAGCGTCGAGCATCTCCTCCAGTTCGGCCATGTTCATCAGGACGTCTCGGGACTTGCTCCCCTCGTAGGGACCGACCACGCGTGCCTCAGCCAGCTGGTCGATCAACCTGGCCGCTCTGGTGTACCCGACATTGAGCTTGCGTTGGAGCAGGGACGCAGACCCCCGGGCCTCGCCGATCACGATCCTGCCGGCCCGCTCGAACAACGGGTCGCGCTTCACCACCCCATCGGCCGGCCCCGCGCTGAGCGCGGCTGCCTGCAGGATCTCCTCTTGGTAATTGGGACGGCCCTGCGCCTTCCACCAACCGATCAGCTGGTCAAGCTCGCGGTCCGACACATAGGCTCCCTGGAGCCTGGTCGACTTGCCCGCATCGATGGGCAGGTAGAGCATGTCACCGCGGCCCAGCAGCTTCTCGGCGCCCATCTCATCCAGGATCACGCGCGAGTCCACCCCGCTGCTGACCGCGAACGCCACCCTCGAGGGAATGTTGGCCTTGATCAGGCCGGTGATGATGTCGGCCGAGGGGCGCTGGGTCGCGACTATCAGGTGGATTCCCACCGCCCTGGCCAACTGGGCGATTCGGCAGATGAGATCCTCGATCTCGCTGGCGGCAACCATCATGAGGTCGGCCAGTTCGTCGATCACGATCACGATCTTGGGCAGGGTGCGCAGCCCAAGCTTGGGGGCGCGCTCGTTGAAGACCGTGATGTTACGGGCCCCGTTGCCGGCGAAGAGCTTGTAGCGCTGCTCCATCTCCACCACCGCCCAGCGCAGCGCCCCCACCGCCGAATCCGGCTCCACCACCACCGGCACCAGCAGATGGGGCAGCCCACCAAAGTTGCTCAGCTCAACTCGCTTCGGGTCCACGAGGATGAGGCGCAGATCGTGCGGGGTCGACTGCAGCAGAAGGCCAGCGAGGACAGCGTTGATGCAGACGCTCTTGCCCGAACCCGTGGCCCCGGCGATCAGCAGGTGGGGCATGGTGGCCAGGTCACCCAGGACCGGATGTCCGCTCACATCCGCTCCCAGCGCCACCGCCAACTGGCTCTTGAACTCCCGGAAGGATGGGGCCTGAACGATCTCCTTCAGAGTCACCAGCTGAGCGGCCTTATTGGGTACTTCGATCCCGATCGCCGACTTGCCCGGAATCGGGGCCTGGATCCGGATCGGCGCGGCCAGGGCCAGGGAGAGGTCCGTCTGATAGGCCAGAATCCGCCTCACGGGCACGCCGGCACCGGGCTGGAGTTCGTATTGGGTCACCGTCGGGCCTGCGTTCACCCCCATGACCTTGGACTCGACCCCGAAATTGTTCAGGGTCGCCTCGATGGTCCGGATCCGGGTCCGGATCTCGTCGCGTAGTCGCTCCCGCTTTCCCTGGGCTGAGTCCAACAGGTCAAAGCTGGGCAGCACCCAGTTGGGCTCCGGCTCCTCCCCTTCCTCGTCGTCGCCCAGAGCAAGGTGGTCGATCGCAGGCTCGGCGACCGCCAGGGCCCCGGCCACTTCCAGCACCGCCGGCACCGGGGGCGGGGCCTCGATCGGCCCCTCAAGGTCCTCGAAGATTCGCTCGAAGACCTCCGGAGGGGTGGGCGGGGCATCGGGCACCAGGGCGGCCGGCGCCGTCATCAGACTGGGGTTGCGGGCGACCGGGAAGTCGGCGGAGTCGGCGCGGACCTTCGCGGACGCGCTGGGCGGTGAGCCGGATCGCTGACGGGCCGTGAATAGGAGCGCGAGTCCGCGCCTGAGCGTTGAGGCGGCCCCGGCCGACGCCCTGGCCGGAGACAGCCCAAGACCAACCACCAACCCCCCCAGCCCGACCGCGCCCAGCGCCACCAGAGCAGCTGGCGCGCCAATCCACGCTGCTATGCGCACGCCGATAGCGCGCCCGACCATGCCTCCCTGGCCTGAGCTGACCACCGCCGCCATGGAGATCGCGGACAAAGCCGAGATGGCAACTGCCAGCAGCACCTGGCCAGCGCTGCGCTCCCCGCCGCGACTGGCCAGCAGACCCACCCCACCGGCAACCAGACCTAGGCCGAAGATCCACCCCCCGATGCCGACCCCGGCCGCCAGGGCATGGGCGAACTCGTGCGCCACGGGCGCCTGGGGGAACCCCAGCAGGATGATGCAGATGACTCCGATCGCAAGTGCACTGAGCCCCACCAGCTCCCGCCGCTGGGCAGGACTGAGGGACATCGCCGGGCCGCCTTGGCGGGTCGCCCGGGACGATCTGGACGCCGCCGGCCGCCGGCGCGGCCTCTGCGTCCTGCGCTTGGGCGGCACACGCCGCCTAACCGTCGCCATCGAATTGTCCTCGAGATATGGGTGGGATGATTTGGTTGTTGAGTGCAGGCGCCACCGACAGGGGCAGTCTAGCAGCGAAGTCGCACATCTGCTCGCCGAGCTCAGAAGTGAGTCAGGCGCCAGGCCGGATCGGGGGGGTTGAGGGCGCCACTCAAGGTGGCCCTGGCGCGGTTGACCACGGCGCCTCCGTACGACATCCTGATCTCGGCCAGAATCGAGCCAGAACGCAGCGGGGCGGCCAGCCTTCCGAGCTGGTCCAAGCTGAGCCTGAGGGACAGTCCTGGCCAGCCGAGGGCGCTGACCCCTGACGCGGCGCGAACCGAGATCGGCCGCTGCCAGTCCGAGAGCAACTCCGCGACCCGGGCCCCGGAGCGCACCGGCTCCACCACCTCCAAGTGGGTCCAGGTGGCAGCCAGCAGGGCCAGGCTGGCCTCCTCGGCCGCCTCGATCCCCGTGTAGGCGTTGCCGGGCTGGGCCAGCACCGCCCCCAGCAGTTGCGCGGAATGCCCAGCCACGGTGCGCCGGGCCGCAAACACGAAGCAGCCACCCGCGGCCGCCGTCCATCCGGTCTTGATCCCCACCACTCCCTGCTGGCCGAGCACGAAATCGTAGTTATGAACCGTGCCCGCCAGCGGCAGCACCGCGGTGGACATCCCGACTATCTGGGCCAGCACCGGCTTCGCCATGACCGCCCCGGCCAGACGCACCAGGTCTGAGGCGGTGCTGACGGTCCCCGGGTTCAACCCGCTGGCATCTGCAAAGTGAGTGTGGCTCATCCCCAGCCGCCCGGCGGTCTCATTCATCCGCTCCACGAAGGCGGTAGGCGACCCGGCGTCCCAGGCCGCCAACAGCCTCGCGAAGTTGTCCGCCGAGGGCAGCAGGAGACCCTCCAACAGCTGGTATTCGGTGAGGGACTCACCTTCGGCCACCTTCACCACCGAGTCCCCCTGGGCCACCTCCTGCTGGTAGAGCTGCAGGTCAGCGGCGGTTATGGTCACCGCCGGACCGCTCTGACCGAGCGCCAGTGGATGGCCACCAAGCACCACCAGTGCGGTCATCAGCTTGGTGACGCTGGCGATGGCGAGGGGTGTCTGGCGGGCCGTTCTCCCCACC
>JABEUU010000061.1 GCA_013044295.1 Candidatus Dormiibacterota bacterium | reverse complement strand
GCCCCGGTGATGGCGGGGGGCCGTCTCCGCCGCCAGGAGGCCTGATTCACCGCTCCCGGGACCGGGCCGCTCCCAACCCTCATCCCAACTGACGGAGGCATCGGCCCTCGCCTGCGCCCTGGGGCGGGCACGCTGACCCAGGAGCGCGCCAACTCCAAGGGTGAGCAAGAGATCGCGGACCTCCACACGGTTTCGCATCGAGACCACCTTGGGAGCGACGAAGTGCTGGGAGGCGCGCCATGGATCGGCCCGCTGTCACCAAAGCGCGCCACGCCGGACGCCGGTCGGCTCCCACAGCCCGGCGTCACTATGCCCGTCGTCAACTGCCTGCCCGCTCGGAGCGTGAAGGTGCGGTCACAAGTGGCGGCCAGCCTGGACCAGATCCCGACTGGCGCTGCCGCGACCAGTTGGGCGAGACTGGCGGCATGCCCCAGGCTCAACTGACATTGATGCTGATCCATGCCCATCCCGACGATGAGGTGATGGGCACCGGCGGAGTCATACACCACTACGCCATGGAGGGAGTTAGCACGGTTCTGGTGACCTGCACCGGCGGTGAGCTCGGGGATGGGCCAGGGGGGGTGAAGCCGGGCCAGCCCGGCCATGACGAGGTCCGGGTGCGGATGATGCGCCGAGACGAGCTGGCGGCGTCCTGCGCGGTGCTGGGAGTCGCCCACCTAGAGACGCTCGGATACCTGGATTCGGGAATGGAGGGCTGGCCCCAGAATCACCGACCCGGATCTCTCGCCGGCACCCCGCTCGCGACCGAGCTGCCCAAGGTGCTGGAGCTGGTTGATCGATACCGGCCCCAGGTGGTCGTCAGCTATGACGAGCGAGGCGGCTACGGCCACCCCGACCACATCCGTGCCCACCAGCTGGCCCTGGCGGCGGCCGAACAGTCCGGGATTCCGGCCAAGGTCTACTACACGGCGATGCCCAAGTCCCTGGTGCGAACCGCCATGACCGCCGCCCGGGAGGCCGGCGTCGACCTCTCCGACCTTCCCCAGATCGACTTCGATCCGGACAACCCGCCGTTTGGGGTGGACGACCATCTGATAACCACTCGGGTGGATGTCAGCGCCGATGTGAGCGCCAAACTGGAGGCGTTGCGCTGCCACGCCAGTCAGATGGACAACGCCTTCATGCTCAACCTGCCCGAGGCGGCCGTGGCCAGCTTCTTCGGCACCGAGCACTTCATCCGAGCACTGGACCGCTCCGGCGCTGGGATCCCTGAGTCCGACCTCTTCGCCGGCCTGCGCTGACTGCGACCCCGGAGTGGCCGCGGCAGCCGAGCTTGACCGGGCCGGAGCACTGCGCCCGTTAGCGACCTGTCTGGGCAACGCTTCGGACCCCAGCTCCCCTGAAGGCTGGAACATGTACGCATGGACGACGCGCGCGTGTCGCTACCGGTAGCCGACTCGGGGCAACAGTTCCGTCTCCGCCACGGGACCCAGGAGGTGGTGGTCACGGAGGTTGGCGCCACGCTGCGGAGCTATCGGGTGTCGGGGCGCCAGCTGCTGGCCGGCTTCGGCGGCTCCGAACGCAGCCGTGACGGCCGCGGCCAACTGCTGCTGCCCTGGCCGAACCGGATCGCCGGGGGCAGGTATCAGTTCCAGGGGCAGAGGTTCCAACTCCCTATCAACGATCACCAGGGGCAGAACGCCATCCACGGCCTGGCCCGATGGCTGCCATGGGTGCCGGAGGCGGTCTCCCCGGACTCGCTCGCACTCTCGCTCCGGCTGTTTCCCCAGCCCGGATACGACTTCGCCCTGAGAGTGCTCGCGGAGTACCACCTCCGGGATGAGGGGCTGCAGGTGTCGGTCGCCGCCACCAACCTGGGGTCAGGAGCGCTCCCCTGGGGTCTGGGAGCCCACCCGTACCTGACGCTGGGCAGCGCCCTTGTCGACGACCTCGAGATCCGGGTGCCGGCCGAGCTGTACCTGGCCTGCGACCCGGCGGGGATTCCCAGCGGACCTCCAGTTCGAGTCGCCGGAACCGACCTCGACTTCCGCAGCTGGCGGCGCCTGGGGGGACTGCCTCTGGACACCACCTTCACCGGACTGACACCTGATGAGGGCGGGCGGGCCGTCGTGGAGCTGCGCCTGCCCTCTTCCAGGGACCGGCTGCGGCTCTGGATGGACGCCAGTCACCGCTACCTGCAGCTCTTCACGGGAGACGCCCTGCCCGACCCCGGGGACCGACGCCGTGGGCTCGCGGTGGAGCCCATGACATGCGCACCCAACGCGTTTCGCAGCGGCGAGGGGCTGGTGACCCTGGGACCGGGAGAGTCGGCCCGGTCCGCCTGGGGCCTGGAACTTCAACGGCGCTAGCACGGCTTCCAACCGCAACTTGAACATCCCGCCCCCCGCAGACTGGCCGAGCCGGTACTCGGCTCGGCCAGTTGTAGGGTAAGTCACAGGGGGTGTTTTCTCTAAGCTAGATGGTGTATGCTAGTGGTAGTGGAACGGGTGAGAGTCGGAGTTGCCGCGAAGAGGTTGGGGGTC
>JABEUU010000060.1 GCA_013044295.1 Candidatus Dormiibacterota bacterium | reverse complement strand
TGGCCTTTTCAACCATGGCCCACAACCTGGCCCGCTGGGTGGTGGACATCGGCCTGCCCGAGCAGCTGCCAGCCCGCACCACCACCGGTCGACTGCGCCGCTGCCTGTTCTGTGCTCCCGGGCGACGCATCCACTCCGCCCGCCGCGTGAGCGCGCATCTGCCTGAGCGCGGGCCCTGGCAGCAGCTGTTCCTCTACTCCCTGCGCCAGATCGGCTCCGCCACCTGAGCGCCCCTCGGACACACCCTCGCGGGCCTCATTCCGGAGTCAGCACCCCGGACTTCCCGTGCTGGACCCAGTCTCAGGCAGTTCCAAGGTCAAAATATTCGCCGCAATCCACTTGCCGACGGCCCACCGCTGGAGCGAAGGGCACTGCTTTCTCGGTGGCCAGCCCGCCCACGAGACTGGTTGCCAGGTCGAAGTCAACCGGTCGACGGCCGCTTGCCGACCACCTTCCCAGGGTGCGGGCCAGGGGGGCGGATGCGTGGCGGCCAGCGCCGGCTCCCAGTTCGTGCGCACCGGCTGAATCCGGCCACCGGTACCGGGGCAAAGCGACCAGCATTCCGGAGCAAGGCGACCGGATCCTGAGGGGTCTGAGCTGCCGGCCGGTGGGATTGGGGCGCCTTGCAGAAGAAGGCAGGCACGAGGTGCCCTTCCGGGGCAGGCACGACCCCCGCCGGGCAGATGTGGCTCAGACGGAGCCGGACGGATGCCGGATCCATCGGGCAGCGGCCTCATAAGTGTCGGAAGCGGTGGCGTTGAAGGCAATCGAGGCACGCGGCGCATGCCGGCGAATGAGATTGATGATGCTTTCGAACAGCTCCAGCCGGCCCTCTGCACTACGGACAACGCCGCCCACCACAACGCACTCCCAACGGTGCGACCGCAGGGCGGCGGCCACCATCGCTTCAGGGTCATCCTGCCCGTCGAGGCCGAAGGGGCACGACTCAGCCGCTACGCCGTGGTCGGCGAACTTGCGCATGCCTATCTCGATGGCGTCGGCGATGGGCTTCGGATCCCAGGGGCCCGGGACCCGGTAGGGGTTCAAGCCGATCACGAGCACGCTTGGTTGTGCTGCCAGCTCGGACACCCGCCAAGTATAGAAACGGGCGCAGCTTGGCCGAAGCCACCCGAGTGATCGGAGCTACTGGTTCAGCCCCGGAGGATCTGGCCGAGTTCTTTGAGGGTCGGACCGCGCAGCTCGTCCTCCTGATAGTCGGCGTCGTCCGGCTTGGGCGCCTGAAGTGCCTCGATCCGCGGCGCCGTCGGCGGACGAGTGGCGGCCAGCGTCTGCTCCCACTTGGTGCGGCCGCCCGCGAAAGCGCCAATCTTGCGCAGGTAGGTCCGGCGGCGCCCGCCGACCCAAGCCTGTTTTGCCATGGCCACCGCGCGCCTTGTGGCCCGCTCGTCCCCGTCATATCCCATCGCTCGCAGCTGCTCATGCACCACGTGCGCCCGCACCGCCCCATGACTGCGCTCGACCCACTCTTCGATCTTCTCCTGGTAAGGCCCCGCCAATCTCGGCCGAGCCATACGCACTCTGGGGTCTCTCTCCAGGTCTCGAGCCGCCACGTACCGACTCACTGTCTTGGGGTCGCACCCCGCCAACCGAGCTGCCGCCCAGGCGCATCGGGTCAGGTCATGTGCCTCGAGGATTTCCATGATCTCCCTGTCAGACTTGGACATGGGCCTCTCCAGTGGGGTTCGCGGCTACATCACCGCAAGTGAACCCGCTGGGGAGGCCTGTCAGGTGGATACCGGGATTTCTGCTGTCCGCCTACTGGGACTTTCGACGTCCGTCAGCCGGGACTTTTCTGTCCGCCCACCGGCACTATGACCTGTCCGCTCTCACCACTCAGGACCATTCGGGACGGCCCAACCAGCCACTATCCCGCCCCTGACGGCTCACCAGCCCTCCCGCGCCCCTCCGCTACACCCGGTCCGTGGACTGCGGATGACTGGGGAGACGAGGTTTTCGGCACCCACACCATCGAGTTGCGAGCGTGGAGTGTAGCAGGTGCCATAGGTGGTACCATACGTTCATGAACAAAACCACCGTGTACCTACCAGAGGACTTGAAGCAATCCCTCAGGCGGTTGGCGGCCGTGTCCGGACGCTCGGAGGCTGAGCTGATCCGCGAAGCGGTCGCCGCCCGGGTCCGTGTCGCGGACCACCCCCGACCGAGGGGGCAGCTCTTCACGAGTGGCGATTCGTCGCTCGCAGAGCACGCCGCCGAGGCCCTCGCCGGTTTCGGTGAGCGCTGATCGCACTCGTCTGCGACACCAGCGGACTCCTCGCGTATTTCGATGGGAGCGACGCATACTGCGCTGCGGTCAGCAGGGTCATCGAAGCCGATTCAGGTCCCTTCATCGTGTCGCCCTACGTGGTCGCTGAGCTCGACTACTTGCTGGCGACTCGGCGCGGCGTACAAGTCGAACTGGCTGCACTGACCGAGCTGTCAGGCGGCGCCTGGGAACTGCCGACCATGGAAGTCGCTGACCTTCGAGAAGCCTGCACGGTGATCGACCGGTACCGAGATCAGGATATTGGCGTCGCAGATGCTTCGTTGGTCGCCCTTGCTCACCGGTTCCGGACCGATCGTCTGCTCACTTTGGATCGTCGTCACTTTCGTGTGATCCGTACGACTGCTGGAAGGCCGTTCACGATCTTGCCTGAAGCGCCGTAGCCGGGGAGGGCGAAGCCCAATCTCCCGAGTTCGCCTTGCCTCGACTACCGGCCATCCGCGCTGGTATTTCCGGGCCTCGGAGCCCGGTTCGAAGTCCTTGCGCTGGTGGGGTTGTTGCCAGGTCTCGTTGTGGGACACTAGCGAATTCGGCTCAGCCCCGCCTGCGCGCACTTCGCGACCGGCTTGTACACGCCGCCACCGGTTTCTTGCACACGCACGCAGCTGAACTCGGGCTGAGACCAGTGGAGGCTCCGCACCTTGGAGAATGTGGAGCCATGGAAGAGACAAGACGATCCCTTATGCGCGACGGGACCCGGAGGAGCTGCTAGAGCGGGCGGTAAGGATGGTCCAGGAGACAATCGCCCAGGGGGGTGACAGCCAACGGGTTGTGACCCGGATCGCGCGCCAACTGGGGGTTGGCCACGAGATGATGTGTCGGTGGGTCCGGTAGGCGGAGGTCGACGGCGGGCGGCATCCGGGGACGACCAGCTCAGAGCGGCAGCGGATCACAGAGCTGGAGCGAGAGGTCCGGGAGCTGCGGCGGGCCAACGAGATCCTAAAGGCAGCTTCAGCTTTCGTTGCGCGGGAGCTCGACGCGCGCCTGCCCAGATGACCAGCTTCATCGACACCCACCGGGAGCGCCATGGGGTCGAGCCGATCTGCACCACTCTGCAGGTCGCCCCGTCGACGTACTACGCGGCCAGGCGGCGGCAGCCGAGCCGGCGCCAGCTCGAGGACCAGGGGTTCAAGGCTGAGATCTGCCGAGTCCACGAGGAGAACCTTGGGGTCTACGGAGCGGACAAGGTGTGGCGCCAGCTGGGCCGCGAGGGCACTCTGGTGGGCCGGGACCGGGTGGCCCGGCTGATGCGGGAGCTGGGGCTGCGGGGGAGGACCACCCGGACCACGATCTCCAGGAAGGAGGCCCCGGACCGCCCTGACGATCTGATCAAGCGTCAGTTCCAGGCACCGGCGCCCAACCGGTTGTGGGTGGCCGACATCACCTATAT
>JABEUU010000059.1 GCA_013044295.1 Candidatus Dormiibacterota bacterium | reverse complement strand
CTGATCATTCAGGAAACCGGTGTTCAGGAGCTGGTTGGCCTCCTCGAGCGGGCGCTCAGGTCGCTGGCATGACTTCGCGCCTACCACCGACGTTCCGGCCCGACTGGCATTCCGCAACCAACCGGAATTCGAAGGCCGATGGCCCCACCCACCATCGTCCGAGCCCGATCCCCTAGTCATCCTCCCCAGTCGGGGTCCCTCCATGGCCCGGGGAGCTGCAGCACCAAAGCGGCTGGCGAGCTTCTGCATCTTTGGGAGGAGGCGCCTGCGCCCCTCCAAAACCCAACCCGGACAGGGGTCGGTACGGGCGGCCACGGAATCGCCCTGGGTCGCGGATCCTCGCTGCCGGACTCTTGACCGCTGGCAGGGGACAATCGCGCAGGCGGCCCTCAGTCGAGGGCTTGGGGAAGGTGCAGTGGTGCCCGCTCGAGATGTCGGGCGAGCGCCTGACCCGACTGGTTGATGCGATCGACCAACTCGCTCGCGATCGCGACCGAGCGGTGCTTGCCCCCGGTGCAGCCGACCGCCACCCGGAGCACCGAGCGGCGCTGGGTTTGATAGAGCGGGAGCAGGTTGATCAGCATCGGGAGGAAGTTGTCGAGCAGCTCCTGCGCGCCGGTCTGGGCCATCGTGTGCTGGCGCACGCTCGGATCGCTGCCGCTCAGCTCCCGCATTTCGGGTATCCAGTAGGGGCTGTCCAGAAAGCGGGTGTCGACCACCCAGTCCGCCTCGGCCGGCAGGCCATCCCGATAACCGAATGTGAAGCAGTCAACCCGCACCAGATCCCGATCCAGCCAGTCGTCGAGCAGCTGGCCAAGGTATTCGCGGCTGGTCTGATTCAGGCTGAGGAGGCGGCGGTGGGGCTGCCGGGCCGGCGGCTCGCAGCCGGGCCCGCAGGGCGAGCCCACGGCCACCAGCCAGTAGCGGGTTTGCGAACGATCGAAGTCCCGCACCCAGCGCTGCCCCGCGCCCTCGCTCACCACCGCCAGCAAGTTGGGAAACTGAGGCAGCAGATGCTGGACCACGGTGGTGGCATCGTCCATCTCCTGCTGGGGGTCGAGGAGGTGGTACCCACTCGCCTCGGCGAGCACCTCGAGGTCCTCGCGAAATCGGTCCTCGCAAAAAATCACGGCTAGGGACATGACCAAACTCTCCAAAGTCGACGGCCCAGCCGCCTCACACACGGCGATCAGGGGCCAGCCTCCCCGCCGGGCCCCAATCCCGAACCTACCCATTGTGGCAGGCCCCGACCGGAAATGGAAGCTGGGGCGGGTTCTCTCAGCCTGGCTTCAGCTTCCAGGCCAGACCGACCCAGGACTCCGCGGTCCGACCGAGGGGAGTTGACACCAGCCTCTGAGCTGCGGGCGCGTGCTCACCCTTGCCGCAACACGCGTCTTGATCCGAGCGAGTCCGGAGCCCCATGCGGGCCCGCTCGCAGCCAGTCAGGGCAGCTCCTGAGTGCATGGGCCAGCCGCTAGGGCGCGGGCGAGCCCAGTCGTGGTAGAGAATCTCCCATGAAGATTGGCGTCGTCTTTCCCCAGACCGAGATCGGAGCCGACTCCGCGGCGGTTCGCGCCTATGCCATCGGAGCGCAGAACTTTGGCTTCGCCCACCTGCTGGCATACGACCATGTGCTCGGTGCCGACCCAGGGGTCCACCGGGGCTGGAACGGTCCCTACGACGTCCACACCACCTTCCACGAGCCGATGGTGCTTTTCGGCTATCTGGCGGCGGTCACCTCGATGGAGCTGGTCACGGGCATCGTCATACTTCCCCAGCGCCAGACGGCCCTGGTGGCGAAACAGGCGGCGGAGGTGGACATACTGACCCACGGCAAGTTCCGGCTCGGAGTTGGGCTGGGGTGGAACTCGGTTGAGTACGAAGCTCTGGGCAAGCAGTTCTCCAACCGGGGGGTCCGCATGACCGAGCAGGTGATGCTGCTGCGCCGGCTCTGGACGGAGACCACAGTGACCCATGCGGGCGAGTACGAGCAAGTCACGGGGGCCGGGCTGGCCCCAGCGCCAGTCCAGCGGCCCATACCGGTGTGGTTCGGGGCCAGCTCTGAGCGAGCCCTGCGCCGGGCCGGCCAGCTGGCTGACGGATGGTTTCCCCAGGCACCACCCGGACCCAAGCTGGACTGGGCGCGCTCCATCGTCGAGCGCTCCGCCCTTGAGAACGGTCGGGATCCAGCCACGCTCGGGATGGAGGGGCGGGTCAGCTGGAAGCCCGGCCAGACCCAGCAGCTGGTGAGCCAGGTTAATCAGTGGCGAGAGGTCGGAGCCACCCATGTCTCGGTCAACACCATGGGCGCGGGCCTTGGGTCCGTCCAGGCTCATCTGGAATCGCTCCAGGAGGTGGCGGAGGCTCTCGGGCTGAACTTCTGACCCCGGCGACGCGCCCCGCCTCAGTCATCACTTCAACCGTGGCGTCGTGAGTGCCGCGGCCCCGATGGCTGGGGCGGGTCTGAAGCTGCGACAGCTTAGGTGAGCGGGGGCAATTCCGTCGGCCTCCGGGTACCTGCTGCGCTGTCGGTCCCCACCGGGTCGGGAATCCGGCGCCGCCGGCCGGACCGCTTCTGGAACTGGCCAGACTCTGTTACGGTGGCGGCCGGACCCGTGACTGAAGCGTCTTGGGCACGAGCAGCCCAGCCGCCGGTCCCGACTCCTGCGGAGGCTGAAGGGGTCAGCCTGGGCTCGCCGCGGCGGCATCCCCAGGGCCACTCGAAGCTGCGTCCGGCGAGGTGGTAGATGCCGCGTTAGAGCAGGTCAGGCCGCTTCCAGTCGGAGCCGCGAACGTGGTGATCCAGAAAGGCATTGACGGTCTCATACCAGATCTTCTGGTTGCCCGGCGTGAGCACCCAATGGCCCTCGTCTGGGAAGTAGAGCAGCTTGGCGTCCACCTGGTGGCGAACCAGGTCGTACCAGAGGGCCAGGCCCTCGCCGATCGGTACCCGATAGTCCTTGTCGCCGTGGATCACCAGCATCGGGGTATGGATCGCCGCGGCGTGCAGGTGCGGGCTGTTTAGTTCGTAGCGCTCTGGGTTGTCATCTGGATGGCCCCACTCCATCGCCCATGACCCCGGGTGGTCGGTGGCAGCCACAAAGCGATCCAGGGTCCAGAGGCTGGCGTGGCTGACGATGGCCTTGAACCGATCGGTGTGGCCGGCTATCCAGTTGGCCATGTAGCCGCCGTATGAGCCACCCATGGCGGCGGTGCGGGTGGCATCGATGTCATCCCGCTGCTCGGCCGCGTCGGTGATCGCCATCAGGTCGCCGAAAGGCACCGGCCCCCACTGGCCCCAGGCACGTTGCATGAACTCCTCGCCATAGCCGCGTGACAGACCCGGGTCCGGGAGCAGCACAGCCCAGCCCCGCACCACCATCAGCCACGGGTTCCAGCGCCAGCTCCACGAGTTCCAGCTCATCAGTGGACCGCCATGCACCCAAAGCAGCAGAGGCGCCGGCGCGGTGTCGGCCGGCAGGGCCAGCCAACCGCGGATCCTGGCCCCGTCCGCAGCCCGGGCCTCCACCTCCTCGATCCGCCCCGGCAGGGGGCCCACGACGCCAGGGGCCTCCAGGGTGACGGGGTCCTGGTCGGTGCCGGCCGCCTCAATCCGCACCGGTCTTGGCGGCGAGTCGATGTGGTCCCGCAGGGCGTAGATGTAACGCCCGTCGGGGGACGGGCACAGGTGGCTGTAGGCGCCACTGCGAGTCAGGCGCGTCACCTTCCCGGTCGCGACCTCGACCCGCCACGCTGGGCAGTGGCCCGCCTCGTCGGCCACGAAGTACACCGCCGACGAGTCGGGTGCGGCGACCGGCGACATCGGCCACAGGGGGAAGCCGGGCAGCAGGTCGCGTCGCTCCCCACTGGCCAGCTCAACTAGGGCCAGGGTCACCGCGGGCGCCTGGCTGCGGGACTCCGCGCGGCTGTCGATCAAGGCCGCCCATCGACCATCCGGGGCGACGGCGGGACTGGTGAAGTCGTGCTGGTCCTCGGCCCGCTCGTCTCCGGCCGCGACCACCACGCGGTTCCCGGAGCCTACCTCGATGGCGACCACTCGGGACGACTCCCGGCCCCCAGGGTGGCTGACGTGCCAGGCTGCGAAGACGGTAGCCCCATTGGCCGAGATCACGGCCTCGGCGTCCTCCAGCGCACCTCCGGCATCTGGAGTCAGGTCCCGCAACTGCCACCCGGTGGCGTCGCCAACCTGCTCGACGGCGAACAGCCGGGCCTTTCCTGGGCCGAGATCGTGGTCCCAGTGCCGGACCGGCAGCGTCTCGTGCAGGATGGCGCTGACCCCAGCGTCCCGGCGGGCGGTCCTCCGTTGGCTGTCTCCATCAGCTGGTCCGGTCAGGTTTGGGCAGATCACCACCAAAGTCCCGGTGTCCTGGGCGACCAGGGCCAACCCGATGCCACCCGGGCGGCTCAGCACCAGTTCGGCCTCACCGCCGCGCATGGGGAGGCTCCACAACCCCGAGTCGTCGGCGTCGCTCTTCTCGGAGTGCTCCGCGCCGGGGTCGGCGCGCTTCGACACGAACAGCAGGTCGCCATTGGGCATGAAAGCAGGGGCGGTCTCCACGGGTGCGAACCGAGTGAGTTGGCGGGCTGGGCCGCCGGCGGGATCGATCTCCCAGAGCGCGCTGATCCGGCGCTTGCGGTCGGGTGACAAGGTCTGCACGGGAGCGACCAAACGGGATCCGTCGGGCGATAGCACCAGGCCCGTCAAGCGCGGAAGCGAGAGGAAATCGTCCATCGACTCGAACGAGGTGGCTGGTTTCATCCCCCCGGATGCTACTAGAAGACCCGGCCAGCGTCCGACTGCCGCCAGCGCTGGGGGCTGGCGACTGCGAACAGAGTCGCCGGCCGTGCCTCCGAATGCGCACCTTCCGACCTGGCCAGGTTCGGTCCCGAGGGTCTGGCCGGGTCGGGAGTGACCATCTGGGCCGGCACGATCTCCGGGCCATCCACGGTGGGCCGCTGGTTCAGGCGGTGGTTGGACTGATGGTTGCCCCCGAACGGCTCGGGCACCCCCGCATCGCCGTGAGTTCGGACTTCTGCTCCGGCGTGGTGGACGCCCTCCAGCGCGAGATAGCCGACGCAGTGGGCCAGGTCCTGGGCGGATGAGCTCACCCATCAAGGCGCCGTGGCCGGACTCTGATGGCCACGGTGTGCTCTCAGGTCGGGTCCCATCGGGCTGCGGACCCGAATTTCTAAGCTGCGCTTCCGAGGTTTTAGTCCAACCTGAGGCACCACGAAGTTGCCGTCCCACCACGCGGGCGGCCGGTTACGGTCGACCCCGCCCGCCAAGACGGCGCCCCGACGAAGTCCGCGCTCGATACCTGGCTGATCCGCCCACAGCGTCTCTCCGAAGCAACGCAGGACTGTTGACCGAGCCGGAGCTCACGGTGGCGGTGTCACCAGATCGACAGAG
>JABEUU010000058.1 GCA_013044295.1 Candidatus Dormiibacterota bacterium | reverse complement strand
TCCCAGGCCCACCCAGGCCGGGGCCGGCACCTGGCGGGCAACCCTGAAGACCTCGGCCAGACCGTCCACCCCGCCCGCCGCCCGCGGCAGGCTGGCCTCAGAGAGGGCGCGCTCATAGAGGCGAGCCCTGGTCTCGGCCCGGAGCGGAGTGGGGGCCAGGGCGTCGACCAGCAGCACGGCGGTGCGGGCGACCGCCCGGGAGGCGGGGTCGGAGATCGGCTCGGGCCGCTGTCCCTCCAACCATCCGGCCAGGTCCCCCGCCAGCCGCTTCTCTTCCTTGCTAGCCATCCTCAAACCTCCGTGGAGTCATGCCCGGACGCCACCCTGAGACGGGGCGGGAAGTGGGACTCGAATTCAGGGCCGAGCCGACGCTCCAGCGAGCGCAGGGCTCGGAAGACCAGCAGCTTGACCGCGCCCTCGCTCTTGCGCATCACCTGGGCCACCTCGGCGTTGCGCAGCCCGGCCCCGAAGCGCAGGGTGATGGCCTGCCGCTGGTCAGGGGATAGGCGCCGCACCGCGGCCTGGATCCGACGCACCTGCTCCGACCGGAGAGCGGCCGCCTCCGGGCCCTCGCCGGGGTCCGCGAGCCCCTCTGGCAGTTCGATCCAACCTGGTCGGCGGTGGTCGCGCAGGACCAAGTTGGAGGCGACCCGATAGAGCCAGGCCGAGTAGGGGACCCCGCGCCACTCGAACTTGCCGATCTCGGCATAGGCGCGCATGAAGGTGGTGGCGGTGACGTCCTCAGCGCGCTCCCAACTTCCGGTCTGGTGATAGACGTAGGCATGGATGGCGTCGACATAGCGATCGTAGAGCTTGGCGAAGGCGGCGGGATCTGTCTTGGCCGCCTCCACCAGCCGGCGCTCCTCCTCCAGTTCCTCGGGGTCCCGACCACTGTGGTGGTCGGTCTGCGACCGTGGTTGATCGGGATCGGGCGCGGCACCATGTACCGGAGACAATTCGGGCGCCGGGGCCATGGTTACGCTGACCTCGCCTCTGCCGGGTGAAGATCAAGCCCGAGCGCCCCCGCCGCGCCGGCGAACGCCTCCAGGGCACGGTCCAGCTGCTCCCGGCTGTGGCTGGCCGTCACGATCGTGCGCACTCGGCCCTTGTCCTTGGGCACCGTGGGAAAGCCCAGACCCTGGGCGAACACCCCACGCCGGCGTAGCTCGTCCGAGAGGGCCATCGCGGAGCTGGCCTCGCCCACGATGACCGGGGTGATGGGGGTCTCGCTGTGCCCGCAGTCGAACCCGAGCCCTTCCAGCCCGGCCTTGAAGTAGCGGGTGTTCTCCCAGAGCCGCTCCTGGCGCTCGGGCTCCTCCTGCATCACCTCCAGGGCGGCTATGCAGGAGGCCACCACGGCCGGAGGATGGGAGGTCGAGAACAGAAACGGCCGCCCCAGGTGGATCAGGGTGTCCCGCAGCTCCTGCGAACCCGCGGCGTACCCGCCCAGAACCCCGATCGCCTTGCTGAGGGTGCCGACCTGGATCGCGACCCGCCCCTCCAGGTGGAAGTGGTCCACGGACCCTCGCCCGTTCCGGCCCAGCACTCCCGATCCATGGGCGTCGTCCACCATCACCGCCGCGCCCGCGGCCTCGGCCCGGGCCACGATCTCCGGCAGGGGGGCGATGTCACCGTCCATGCTGAAAACCCCGTCGGTGACCACCAGGACTCGGCGCCGGCCGTCTCGGCGGGCCTCCTCCAGCCGCCCCTCCAGGGCACCCATGTCCCGGTGAGGGAAGAGGTAGCGGTGCGCCTTGGTGAGGCGGATCCCGTCGATGATGCTGGCGTGGTTGAGGGCGTCGCTGACCACCGCGTCGGCCTCCCCCA
Source organism: Candidatus Dormiibacterota bacterium (assembly GCA_013044295.1). Lineage (GTDB taxonomy): Bacteria > Chloroflexota > Dormibacteria > Aeolococcales > Bog-877 > AG-12. The sequence goes on along the minus strand of JABEUU010000058.1, from coordinate 4,880 downwards.
GCACTCCCCCCAGCACCGCCAGGTTGGCGGTGTACCCGCTCTGCAGGGTGAGGGCGGCCTCAGTTCCCTTGAACTCCGCCAGGCGCTGCTCCAGCTCCTCGTGGATGGCCATGGTGCCCGCGATGGTGCGCACCGCCCCCGAACCCGCCCCCCACTTTCTGGTGGCGAGGATGGCCGCCTCCTCCAGCCGGGGATGGGTGTTCAGCCCCAGGTAGTTGTTGGAGGAGAGGTTGATCAGGCGCTGGCCCTCGATCACCACCTCCGCGTCCTGCGCGCTCTGCAGAACCACCAGGGGCCGGAAGCGGCCCTCGGCCCGGAGCTGGTCCAGCTCCTCGGCCAGGCTCGAGTTGAAATCCGTCATGCCGCTTCACCCTCCTGTCGCCACTGTCGGCGCCCCCGGCTATCGGTCGGACCGCTGCCGGCTCGGTCGAGAGGGCCAGCCGGCCGCCAGCTCCGCTCCGTCACTGAGGCTTGGCCGGCGCCTGGCCGGCCCCAACCCGCAACTGGTACTACCACCTGTCTGGAGGATAGAGGACCACCTTCCCCACCGCACCCGACCGGGCGAGGTTGACCGCTCGCTCGAAGTCGGTGATCGAGACCGTGTCGGTCAGGATCGGGTGGACATCGACCCTGCCCGAGGTGAGGTAGGCCGAGGTCTGCTCCCAGGTCTGGAACTGGCGGCGGCCGGTCACACCGAAGAGGGTGACCCCCTTCATCACCACCTGGGTGGAGAGGTCGATCGAGTCCACGCCGTCGCCGAGACCGAGCAGGCTCACCCACCCCCCCGGGCTGATCACCTCCAGCGCCCCGTTGATCAGGGCCGGGTGACCCGACATCTCCAGGACCACGTCCGCATCGCCCCGGCAGGCGGCGCGGAGCGCGCGCGCGAGGTCCCCCCCGGTGGAGGTGTCGACCACCTCGTCGGCACCCATCGCAACCGCGATCTTGAGCCGGGCCGGCACCCGGTCCACGGCCACCACCCGGGCCGCTCCCTCCGCCTTGGCGATTCCGACGGCGGCCAGACCGATCGGCCCGCAGCCGGTGACCACCACCGCCCGGTCCCGCAGCTGCCCCTGCGAGGCGGCGTGGACGGCGTTGCCCATGGGCTCCTGGAAAGCGATCGAGGCCGGGTCGAGGTGGGCTGCCGTGGGCCAGCAGTTGCGGGCCGGCACGACCACCCGCTCCGCGAACACTCCGTCGATGTCGACCCCCAGGATCCTGGTGTTCTGGCAGACGTGGAAGTCCCCCCGCAGGCACTGAGGGCAGGTGAGGCAGACCACGTGGGTCTCCACCCCGACCATCTCCCCAACCTTGGGACTGCCGACCCCCACTCCCACGGCGAGCACCAGACCAGCCAGCTCATGACCCATGACGCGAGGCGGGTGCACCCGGGCCGCCGCCCACGGGTTCCAGTCAAAGATGTGCAAGTCGGTGCCGCAGATCCCGGTCGCGACCACCTGCAGCAGAGCCTCGCCGGGGCCCGGCTCCGGGTCTCGGACGGTCGTCAACTCAGCCCCCGGGCCGGATCGTGCCTTCACGACTGCGCGCAACTCTCCCCTCCTTGAGCTCTCAACAGGGTCTGCGGGTAATCATGCCGATGCCGACCTTGGGACGCTGCCCAGATCGTAGCTCCCGATGGGTGTCGCCCCGAGCGCAGGTGGGGGACGCCGGCGACCTAGGCTCTAGCCGCGAGGAGCACCCCGCCGATGAGCCACGGGCCGTCTCCCCTCTGCTGCTGGTCTGGCCCACCCCAGGACCCACTTCAGCGCCCCGGGAGCTGGGGCCAGAGCTGGCCCATCTCTAGAGGTCACCCTCGGGGCGGCTGGCGCGGGCATCGCCGCCGGTGCGATCATGGCCACTCCGTCCAGGTGCAAGAGGTGGCTGGCCATGCTGTTGGAGAACTCGCTCAAGCTCGGCATTTCGCCGGATCAGCTCCTGCCCCTGTTAGCGGATCTGGAGCGGATCGCCCCCTGCCTGCCGGGCGCCAGCATCACCGAGCGGGTCGACGACCGCACCTACAAGGGCCGGGTGGTCGTGAAGGTGGGGCCCGTGACGGTCCGCTATGAGGGCACCATGACCGTGCTCGAGGTGGACCCCGTTGGGCGGCGCCTGGTGATGCGGGGCGAGGGACGTGACCCGCACGGCGCCGGCAACGCGGCGGCGACCATCACCATGACCGTCACCGCCACCGACGACGGCGGCTCGCTCGGGACCATTCAATCGGACGTGGCGATCACCGGCCGGGTGGCCCAGTTCGGCCGCGGTTTGATGCAGGACGTGGCGGATCGGCTGCTGACCCAGTTCTCCCAATGTGTCGAGGCCTCGGTGACGGCGGGATCCCAGGAGACGGCCAGACCCAGCGGGGATTCCAGCCCGGGTGCCCCCGCGGCCGGAACGGCGCCGGGGCCGGCCCCCCAGTCGGTGGGCATGCTGGGAATCCTCTTCAGCGTGCTGTGGAGACGGCTCCGCGGCCTCTTCGGCGGCCCGTCGTGAGGCCAACCGGTATCGCGGGCTGCGCCTAGCTCGGGCTCAGACCCCGCGGGCGGGCCCGGCTTGGGCCGATAGCCGATAGAGGAAGGTAGCCGAAGCCGCCCGCGCCGGCCTTCCATCTGCCCGCGAGATCGGATATGGTGGGCGCGACAGGTGCCCCTGGTGGGTCCCGCAGAGCTTTGAGGAGGGCGACAATGGTCAGGGCCTACATTCTGATGACCCTTGAGCCGGGCAAGACCATGGACGTGGTCCAGCGCCTGCGGATGGAGTCGGGAGTGCTGCAGGTCGACGCCATCACCGGTGAGTACGACGCCATCGCCCAGATCCAAGCCCCCGACGTGAAGGGCATCGGGTCCTTGATCGTGGACCGGATCCAGAGCTTCAGCGGGGTGATGCGGACGATCACATGCCTGGCGGTCGAATAGGGCAAGGGCCGCCACCGAGTCATCCTTAGGCGAGGGCTCAGCTGATGTAGGGAGCCACCTTGTGGCCCTGCTGAGCGGCGTCCATCACCACCTCGCTGACCGTGGGATGGGCGTGGATCACGTCCCCCAGCTCCGCCATCGTGAACCCATCGCTGATGGCGACTCCGACCTCGTGGATCAGCTCCACCGCGTGGGGGCCGATGATGGTCGCGCCCAGCAGCCGGTCGGTGCCGGCATCGGCCACCAGCTGCACGTAGCCGTCGGGTTCGCCCTCCGCCAGAGCCTTGGCCTCGCCCACGAAACGGGCCTGGCCCAACCTGACCTCGTGGCCCAAATCGCGGGCCAGGTCCGCGTGCAGCCCGACGGTGGCGATCTCCGGGCTGGTGAAGATGCAGTTGGGAACCACGGTGCGGTCCATGGCCCGCCGATGGGCCGGGTCCAGGGCGTTCTCGACCGCGCGGTTGGCCTCGGCCGACGCCAGGTGGGCCAGCTGCAGGCCGCCGATGCAGTCGCCGACCGCCCAGACCTTGGGGTTGGCGGTGCGGAGGTACTCATCGACCTCAACGTAGCCGCGCGAGCTGACCACCAGCCCCGCCTGCTCGAGCCCGATCCCCTTCGTCTGGGGGGTCCTCCCCACCGCAACCAAGAGCAGGTCCGCCTCGATCTCCGCTCCCTTGGTGAGTTTCGCTGTCACCCCCCCGTCGTGATAGCGGATCGCCTCCGCCTTCTCCTCCAGATGCACCTTGACGCCTCTGGCCTCCAGCAGCCGCTGGAACTGCTGCGCGGTCCGCCGGTCCACTCCCGCCAGCAGTTGGGGCAGCATCTCAACCACGGTGACCTCCGCCCCCAAAGGTGCGAACAAGCTGGCGAACTCGCACCCGATCACCCCTCCGCCGATGATCAGGAGGCGGCGAGGAATCTCAGTCAGGGTCCAGACCCCATCGGACGTGATCACCCGGGGATGGCTCATGTCGATCCCGGGCAGGCCCGAAGGCTCGGTGCCGACCGAGACCACGAGGTGGTCGTAAGCGAACCGTTCGCCGGCGGCCACCACCTCACCCTGGTCGAGATGCCCCTGGGCGGCCACCACCTTCACCTGGTGGCGCTGGCAGGCCGCCTCCACTCCGTGGCGCATCTTAAGCACGATCTCGTCCTTGCGCGCCTGCATCTTGGGGAAATCGAATGTCAGCTCACCCACGCGTAGACCGAAGTCCTCGGCGTGCTGGATCTTGGAGGCCAGCGCCGAGATCGCCAGCAGCGCCTTGCTGGGGACGCAGCCGCGGTTGAGGCAGGTGCCGCCCAGCTCACGTCTCTCAACCAGGACCACCTCGGCTCCCATCTGGGCCGCCCGCAGGGCCGCCACATCGCCCGCCGGCCCGCCTCCGAGGACCACCACCCTGGCTGTCATCAGCTGACCTCCTGCGAGGGGGCTCCGGCCGGTCCAAGCGCCGCCGCCAGCAGGCGCTCCTGCTCCTGCAGATGGGCGCTCATGGACCCCTCCGATGGGGAGGCCTGCGCCCGCCGGCCGACGTACTTGAGCCTGAGCCCAGGAGGCAGCCGGAGCCTCGAGGCGACGTAGGCGTAGGCGCCCATGTTGCGGGGCTCCTCCTGGACCCACACCACCTCGCTCAGACCCGGGTAACGCGCCAGGACGGCCTCCAACACGGCGGCCGGGAACGGGTAGAGCAGCTCCAGGCGCACCACCGCACAGTCGGAGCGGCCCTCCTTGTCACGGCGTGCCTCCAACTCATGGGTCACCTTGCCGCTGGCCAGCAGCAGCCTGCGCACCCGGCCGGGGTCCCCCGCGGCGCCGTCATCTATGACCGGTCTGAACCCGCCGTCGGCGAGCTCGTCAGGGCTCGCGGTGGCGGCGGGCAACCGCAGGCCGCTCTTGGGCGTGAAGACGACCAGCGGGCGCCGCTCCTCCGCCAGCGCCTGGATCCGCAGCAGATGGAAGTACTGGGC
>JABEUU010000057.1 GCA_013044295.1 Candidatus Dormiibacterota bacterium | reverse complement strand
GGGCCCACCCGGTGCAGGACCGCCTCCAGGTCATCCTGAGGAGCAGCGGTCGGGAAGGCGGCCACCGGCAGTGCCAAGTCGCGCAGACGCTGCTCACTTCGCGCCGGTGAGGCAGTGGCCGCGAGATCAGCCAGGGTGACCAGGCCCGATAGGTTGCCGGCTGGGTCGTGGAGCGCGTAGATCGGGGATCGGTGCTGACCTGTCGAGAGCAGCTGCTCGACCGTCAGCCAGTCCGGGACGGACACCACCGGCTGGACCATGGCGGCTGCCACCGGAACCTGCTTGAGCAGGGCGAGAACTTGGGCCTGTCGCTCCTCGGCGCCCCCGGCCGAGAACAGGAACCAGCCGATGAAGGCGAGCCAGATGCCGCTCAAAAAGCCGCCCACCAGGATCTCCAGCACCCCGGCCGCGATCACAATTCCGCTGAAAACGCGGCCCACCCGCACCGCCCCGCGAGTGCCGCGCAGGCGGGAGCCGGTGCGCCACCAGATCAGGGAGCTGAGCAGCCGACCTCCGTCCAGCGGAAATGCGGGAACCAGGTTGAAGACGCCCAGGATCAGATTGAGGATGGCGAGCCAGGCGACCAGGTTGGTGATCAGCGCCGAGGCACCGAGGGCGGTCAGGCCAAAGGCCAGGCCGAAGCCGACAGCTCCCAGGAGGAGGCTCATAAGAGGGCCCACCACCGTGATCAGCGCCTCGGCGCCGGCGCTGGTGGGCTCTCCGTCCAACTGGGTGACCCCGCCGAAGAGCCAGAGGGTGATGCTGGCGACGCGGACTCCCTGGCGGCGTGCCACCAGCGCGTGCGAGATCTCGTGCGCCAGCAGACAGGCGTAGAAGAACAGGGCACCGACGAGGCCGCTCACCCAGTAAGCCCAGCTGGCCTGATGGGGTGCAGCCTGGGGCAAGACCGTGGTGGCCATGGTCCAGGCGATCAGAAGGTAGATGAGGATCAGGGTCCAGTTGAACCTGATCTCGAGTCCGAAGATCCGCCCAAGTCGGATCGGCTGGTTCACCACTGCCAAGACCTTAACCGCAAGAGGCCGGGCCAGGCGCTGCCACAGGAGCAGCGCGGCGGTGGAATGGGTGCTGTGCCAAGCTGGCCAGGAACCTGGCGGCCGTGGCTGAGCGGGGGCCGACCCGCGGCCAGAGGATCAGTGGGGCGGGTAGTCCCGACTCGTGACGGCCCCCGCCTCCCGGCGGCGTACGCCTGTCCCTGGCGGGGATCAACTCCCGCCCGCAGCTGGCCGTCCGCTCCTACCTCGACTGCGCAGAGCCGGCCCAGGGACCAGTCCCGGTGGATGCGAACGGCGTGGCCGCGCCGGCGCAGATCGGATACCACACCCTCTTCGAACCTCCCCTCGAGATGCACTTGGCCCAGACCGGCAGCCCTTGGGTAGAAGGAGCTGTGGAAGTGGGTCGAATGCAAGGTGGGCATCTCAATCGCGGTCTCAAGGTCAAGTCCAAAGTGGCAACGGCGGAGGAACAAGATCAGTGACCACTGGTCCTGCTGGTCCCCGCCCGGGATTCCGCAGGCCAGCCAGGGCACGCCGTCGCGCGGGACCAAGGTCGGGGTGAGGGCGGTGCGCGGCCGCCTGCCTCCGACCAGGGAGCTGGCTGGGCCCCTGTCCAATCAGAACATCTGGGAGCGGGTGGAGCGGGGGACCCCCAGGCCCGGAATCACCGGGGATCCATGCAGCCACCCTAGCCGATCGGTTTCGGCCCTTGACAGGCCTCTCGTGGTGGTGTAGAGGCAGCCGCCGTTTGCCAGTCTGGTTCTGCCGAGGTGTGAGCAGCTCCGGGATGAACGGTGCTCCCTTCGGAGAAGACCTCGGCTCAGAACCAGCTTGGCCCATCGCAAGCCCGGGCGGAGTACCGCTAGACCAGGGGAGGTTGACTGTCTTATGAGGTTGGCGACGATCAGGACTGCGGACGGTCCCCGGCTGCACGTCCGAGGCCGCTCCCGCTATGTCGATGCTGCGACCGAGTCCGGCAACCCTCAGCTGGCGCAACTAAGCAGCGCGCTGGGCGGGGGCGCTTCCGCTTGGGAACAACGTCGCGCGCTGGAGTCCCACGAGGGGCGCTCGGTCGAGGCGTCCGACTTCGCGGCCGTTGTCCCCAACCCACTCCGAGTCCTCTGCCTGGGCGTGAACTACAGCGAGCACGCTCTGGAGACGGGCCGGAGCATCCCCGAGTGGCCCGAGTCATTCGTGCGCGGTCGGCCTAGTGTCACCGGGCCCTCTTGACCGAGCCGTACCAGCGCTCCCACGCTTCCTCCGGGGGCAGACCGCTGGTCCCCGGCACCACCCAACCCGCTCCAGGGTGCCCTGCGCCAGACACCCTGGAGCGCACTTGCCTCAGCCGGCCAGGTGGCGCTCCGAGTATCCGTCATAGATCTGCCGGGGCCGGCCGATCTTCTGATCAGGGTCAAGCAGCCCCTCCTCCCACTGGGCGAGCCAGCCGGGCGTGCGTCCCATTGCGAACAGGACCGGGAACATCTCCACTGGGATGCCCATCGCGAGGTAGATGATTCCTGAGTAGAAGTCAACGTTGGGGTAGAGCTTGTGGGCGATGAAGTAGTCGTCCTCGAGGGCGATCCGCTCGATCTCGAGCGCGATGTCGAGCAGGGGGCTGGGGCCGGTCACCTCAAAGACCTCGTTGGCGACCCGCTTGATCAGCTGGGCGCGCGGGTCGAAGTTCTTGTAGACCCGGTGTCCGAACCCCATCAGCCGGAACTCACCGGCCTTGACCCGGCGGATGTAGTCGGGGATGTTGCCGACCGTGCCAATGGTGTTCAGCATCCGCAGCACCTGCTCGTTGGCGCCGCCGTGAAGGGGCCCGTAGAGGGCCGCACAGGCCGCCGACATGGCCGAGTAGGGATCGGCCTGAGAGCTGCCCACCAGGCGCATGGTGCTGGTGGAGCAGTTCTGCTCGTGGTCGGCGTGGAGCACCAGCAGCACGTCCAGGGCATGCTCC
>JABEUU010000056.1 GCA_013044295.1 Candidatus Dormiibacterota bacterium | reverse complement strand
CTGCACCGGGAGCGCGAACAGCAGAGTGCGCACCGCCAGGGCCAGCCACACCTGCCAGAGGTTGAGATGGGCCCCCAGCGCCAGAAACAGGCAGTAGTACTCCAGGGCCGCGAGCAGTCTGGCCCCACCGGTCGCCACCGTCAGGCCGGCGACCATCTGCCAACTGCTCAACTCGGCCAGAGCCACCTCGGCGCGCACTGCCAGTCCGCCAACCAGCGGCAGCCTCTCCAGCACGGCCAGCGCCGCCTGGCGGGCCCGCTTGACGAAGAGCGCGCCCAGGGCCATGCCCAGGACGACCGCCATCACGATCGCCGCCAGCCGCAGGGGACGGCCCAAGCTCACCCCGGCCAGGTCGGCGCTCACGAGGAGGATGACCGCCAGGCTGGCCATGTCCAGCAGCCGGGCCACCAGGGCCGCGCCGGTGCCACGGCTGAGGCTGGCCTGCAGGTCTCGTCGGGCGAACCAGATGAAGGCAGCGTCACTCCCGGGCCCGGGCAGAACCTGGCCCGCGCCCCAGCTGGCCGCGGTGACACCGATCACCCCCAGCACCGATCCCTGGCCCAACAGCAGGCGATAGCGCCAGGCGCGCACGCCCACATAGGCGGCGGCTAGAACCGCCGCCAAACCCAGCAGGGGCAGCGAGACATGGTCCAGGGAGTAGACGGCGCGGTGCCAAGAGATCTTGCGGAGGACCAGCGCCAGCAGCGCCGCCGCCACCACGGTCCCCACCGCCAGACGCGCCCAGGGCCGGCCCGCCTGGCTGACCACCCGCGCCAAACCGGTGCTCACAGCCACCCAGTTTGAATCATCCGCTCCCCCTCCGGCTGGCTCCTCGCTCGCACGCCCCGGCCGGCCATGGTGCGACCCGGGTGGTGGGACGGCGACGGGGATCCCGTCAGCGCTCGTCCGGGACCATCGACTCCGGGACCCCGGTCACCTGATAGGGCAAATCGCTGATGTCGAAATAGCGCACCGGCTTGCGCATCCGCTTGGCGATGCCCACCTGCACCTTGAGGCCCAATGAGAGCTCACCGAAGACCCACATCTCTTCGCAGCGCGCGATCAGGTTGTTCATCGCCTCCCGGACCAGGTCCTTGGGGACGGTGTGCAGCAGGTAGTAGTCGAAGAGCATGAAGGGGGTGACCGGCACCCGGCCCTCATCGAGCACGAACTTGGTCAACTGCTGGCGCCAGAAGAAGTTGCGATTGCTCATCGCCACATACACCAACGCCTTGGGGCGGCGCAGGGTGCGCTCCGCCTGCTCCGCCGGACTGGCCCTCGGGGTGGCGGTGAAGATGAGCTCCAGGATGTCGTCCGCGGAACGCTCCGAGGCGACCCTGGGGGCAGCCCCTACCTCCCCCTCGGCCGCCCCTTCAGGGACAGGTGCGGGCAGATCGCCCGACAATGTCGAGCCGCCAGCGTGCGCATGCTTCTTTCCACCCAAGATGTGGCTCGAGTATACGGTCTCTCAGCTCACCTTAAGGGGCGGTTCCCTCATCCAGGGCGGCCAGCAGCCGCGACAACCGGGCCAGCGCCGCCGCCAGGAGACTGCGATTGCCAGGCTGATTGAGCCAGCGGCTGGCACCAGAGGGGTGGGGCAGCGGCAGGACCCAAGGGGACCCGGTGCGAGGTGGCACCGACTCAAGGGTGATTGCCAGCTCGTGTCCGGCGCCGTCGAAGACCCGGCCAATCAGTTGGTCCATGGCTCTCGAGCCCACGAAGCGGGCAATCGCCAACTGACCGACCGCCAGCAGTAGCCGCGGCCGCAAGAGCTCAAGCTGCGCCTCCAGGTGGGGCTGGCAGAGAGAGATCTCCTCACTGGACGGGCGGCGGTCCCCTGAGCCCGATCTGGCCGGGCCGGGAAAGCACTTGGTCATCGAGGTGAGGTAGATCGCGCGGCGCGCCTCCGCCTCCGGGCCCGCGCCCGCCTCGGCCAACCACCGAAACAGCTGCTTGCCGGCCCGCCCACTGAAGGGCAGGGCAGACGCCACCTCCAGGCGGCCCGGTGCCTGGCCGACGAGTACCACTGGGGCGAATACTGGGGCGGGCAGCACCGGCAGTGCGGTGCCGAGCAAGCCCCGGTCGACGCACCGACGGCACCCGCTGATCTGGCTGTGCAGCGCCACCAAGCGAGGGTGGCTTCCCGCCTGTCCCAACTGGTTTGAGGCCCTCTAAATTGCAGCCAACTGGTGCTATCCTAGAGCCGACCAAACCGCCCTTCCTGCGGTCCCCCGCAATACCAGGTCAGCAGATGCCTCCAGGCTCCGACCCCCGGCGCCAGCCCGATCAGCAGTCGCCTGACTCGGGGCCACCGACTCCGCCCAGTTGGTGGAGTCCGATGTGGCAGGAGCGGCTGCCCCGAGAACTCGGCGACACGGCTCCAGCACAATCTCTAGGGATGGTTGTTGGGCACCTTATGGGCCGGCTGCTCTTCGGAGCCGGTCTGCTCGCGGTGGTCGCGGCCGTGGTGCTGGGAAGTTTCGGATTCGCGCCCCTTGGGAAGCTGCTGGGGGCGGTCGTCGTGCTCGGCGTGGTGGCCCTGGCAGCTGAACCGCTGTGGCACCGCACCCGGCGCCGCGCCAGCAGCTGGTGGCGTTGATGGACCGGCGCCACTGGCAATCAAGGCGTCATGGCCTGCCCGCGCCCGAGATATCGGAGCTGGCGGGGGCCGTTGGAGGGTGGCTCCGCAAGCGCAGCGAGCGGTCCGGCCTGGAGTCCGAAGTGGCCCGGCGGATGCTGGATGTGCTGCGCCATTCTGCGCGCCTCCTCAATCAGGTGGGCACCGGTCTAGAGCGGGCGATCGATCCCCCCGCCGGCCCTGCAACCCGGCCCCGGCGACGGCCCGCCGCCGCCGGCAAGGCGGCCGCCCGCCGGCCACGAGCGCGCAAGAGCAAGCCCGACAGCCCAGTCTGATCCTCCACGCGGCGCCGTCATCCCCACTGGGATTGGGGCAGCCTGGGAGCGGGGACGCCATTTCTGCGCTCCGGGGCGGCCAGGCCCTTGCCGTACTCACGTTGGGAAGGATTTGGGGCCAGGTCGAAGAGCCGATAGCTCTCGGCCAGCTCCACCCCTGCGCGAGCGCCGATCTCGCGCACCCCCTCCCAGGTGCTCTCTCGCATGTCGGTGGCATCAAACTGGCTGTGGTGCTCTCCCAGCGCGGCAAGCTTGTTCTCCACATCGACCGCAGCGACCGGAACCGCGACATCAGACCAGTCGCCTGTCCCAACCAAAACAAAGCGGGTCTTGTGAGGCTGCAAGCCCTCCTCCCGAAAGAGCTCGGGAAACGCCCGCACATCGCGGGCGCTGGGGAATATCGCATCCAGGCAGGCATCCGCGGCCGCCCGATGGTCCGGATGGTTGATGTAACCACGCCCAAAGAAGCGACTGGTGGGGTCCATCGTGATCACCAGCTCGGGGCGGAACTCCCGAAGCACGCGGACCAGGTCGCGGCGCACTGCCAAGGTGTTCTGGAGCATCCCGTCGGGGTAGCCGAGGCAGCGGACGTCGTGGACTCCGAGGTGCGCCGCCGCCCGGCCCTGCTCCTCGAGGCGAATCCGGCTCAACGCGCCGAGGGGAATGTCCGGGTCATCCCCGCCGGCGTCGCCGTCGGTGACCAAGCAGATGCCCGCCCGAGTGCCCTGCCTGACCCATGCGGAGAGCACGTCTGCGGCCAGGAAGTCGCAGTCATCAGGATGAGCCACAACCACCAGGGCGGACTCCGGAACATACTCAAACAACTCCAGCGGCAAGGCGGCCGCAGGTGACCCGGGAGCGCTCATAGGCCCTGGTTTCCCGGCATGGTCCCTCGGTGGGACCAACGGCCGGCGCTCAGCCGCGGCCGCCCGCGAGTCCCTTGGGCAAAATCGACCTCGCCCATCGAGACCGACGACTGCTGCCCCAGTGCCAGGTGCCACAGCACGGCGCCAGGGCCAGGCAGCGGGGGCCCGAGGGCGCTGGCGCCGCTCACCGTAGCTTGGTCTCATGGGCCACCCAGGCCCGAAGTGTTCTGGCCTGGACCGACCCCTGACCGTAGGGGCGGCCCGAGCACCCGGTGACCACCAAGAGCAGGTCCCGGACCAGATCGGAATCCGCGAAACTCGAGATGGCCCCGCCGTCGCCAACCACGACGATCTGGACGCCGTGAGCGCTGAGCAGTTGCTCGATCACGCCGACACCAAACCGTGCCAGCCTCTCGAAGTCGGTCACCCACAGCTCCGTCACCTCGGGGCTGAGGCAGGCGCGCAGCGCCCGGCGCAGCCCCGACCTGCGATCCGAGAGGCCGGAGGCGACATCGGTGAACTCTCCGGCAATCCGGCGCGCCTGGGCCCGCCTTCTCAACGCGTCCATCTGACGCTCAAGTTCACCCGCTTGGGCTTTGCGGCGAGAGGACACCCGCCCGTAGAGGACCACCGCCCCGGCTCCGAACTCCGGGATGGCGCGGCCCCGTCGATGCTGGATCGCCTCGATCTCTGTCAAGGAAAAGATCCGCCGCCCGCCGGGCGACCGCCGGTCTGGGAGCCGGCCCTCCGCGGTGTAGCGCCGAAGCGTGCGCGAGGAAACGCCCAGCATAGACCGAGCCCCAGCCACTCCGATCAGGCGTTCGGCCACAAGCAGGATCATAGCGCGAACGTGTGAGCGATGGCCGACACCGGCCCACATCGCGCTCGAGCGCTGACAACCAGTTATCCTGGCACAGATGCCAGCCCGTTCGCCGATCCGGCGCATCGCCACGTTTTCGATTGCGGCCACCGACGGAGTGGACTGGGGGGTGGCCGTCGCGTCCAAATTCCTGGCGGTCGGCGGCGCGGTGCCCGCGGCGGCCGCGCAGGTCGGCGCCGTGGCCACCCAGGCCATGGCCAACACCTCCTACAAGAGCAGGGGGTTGGAGCTATTGGGGCAGGGCCGTAGCGCCAGCGAGGTGGTGGAGCTCCTCACCACCTCTGACCCCAACCGTGAGCACCGTCAGGTCGGGGTCGTTGACCGCGACGGGGCAGCGGCATCCTTCACGGGCTCGGCCTGTTTCGAATGGGCTGGCGGCCGCACCCGGCCTGGCTACGCCTGCCAGGGGAACATCCTGGCGGGGGCCGACGTGGTGGACGCCATGGTTGGTTCGTTCGAGTCCATCCAGGGCAGCTTGAGCCACCGTTTGCTGGCGGCGCTAGCAGCCGGCGACGGCGCCGGAGGCGACCGGCGCGGCCGCCAGTCAGCCGCCATCCTGGTGGCCCGCTCGGGTGCCGGGTACGGCGGCTTCGATGATCGCATGATTGATCTGAGGGTCGACGACCATTCCAATCCGGTGCCTGAGCTGGCCCGCCTGGTCGACCTCTGGCGCCTCCATTTCGAGCCTCCCAACCCTGCCGACCTGATCCCGGCTGACGACGCGACCATGGAGCGGGTCAGGCTCGCCCTGGAGCGGCGGGGAAGGATCGCAGCAGGCCGTGTCGACCAAGACGCCATCTTCCTGGCTCTGGAGGCCTGGGCCGGCATGGCCAACCTGGAGGAGCGCTGCGGACGGCGCGACGTGGTAGACCCGCTGCTGCTGGCGGCCCTCGAGTCCGGTTCCGACTGAGCGAGCTTCGCCAGCGAGACGGTCGAGCCGGCGCCTGGCAGGCCTTTCGGGGCCCCAGGGGGCCGGAACAAACCAAGCCAACCCCCAGAGCGCGCACATGGGTGTACACTCAGGTTGTCTGCAAATACCCCCGGGGGTAAATATCTGAGGTAGTTATGGCTACGATCACACTCACTGAGGCGACATTCACTGAGACGGTGAACCAGGCCGGAATCGTCCTGGTCGACTTCTGGGCGGCCTGGTGCGGCCCCTGCCGAGCGTTCGCGCCGGTCTTTCAGGCGGCGTCCGACGAGCACCCGGAGATCGTCTTCGGCAAGGTCGACACCGAGGCCGAGCCTGCCCTGGCTGGATCCCTCCAGATCCGGTCCATCCCCACCCTGATGATCTTCCGCGATGGGATCCTGGTGTTCGCGGAGCCCGGGGCGCGGCCAGCCGGCGACCTGGCCAAACTGATCGGCGCCGTGCAGGCGCTGGACATGGACTCGGTTCGGGCCGAGATCGCTGCCGCCCAGGCGACTGCGGGGGCCGTGTGAGCCAGGACCAGGGGATCGATCGCTATCAGTTGCGAGTCGAATACGAGAGTGGCGACAAGTTCCAGATAGCGGTGCGGCAGCACTCGATCAGGGTCGACCAGCCGACCGCCGATGGAGGCGACGACACCGCGCCCACCCCGACCGACCTCTTCATAGCCAGCCTGGCCGCCTGCGTGGCCTATTACGTGCGCCGGTTCCTATCGCGCCACGGCCATCCGGTAGCCAAGCTCGCGGTCACGTCCGAGGTCGACTTCGCCTCCCATCCGCACCGAGTTGGGGCGATCGACCTTCGCATCGAGGTCCCTGGCGAGTTGGATCCAGAGCAGCAGGCATCGCTGCTGGCCGTGGCGTCCCGCTGCACCGTTCACAACTCCTTGCGGCAACCACCTGAGGTCAGAATCGGACTGGCCCAGCTCTAGCGCCTCGCGAGCTGTCCGGAGCCTTCCTTGCCGGCCGTGAACCGGCCCGCGACACTCGGTCGCAGTGACGCGCCTCGGGCGACTGCCATCGCGCCCGCGGCTTGCCGGACCGGAGCGCGATGCCGTCAGATCGGGGACTGGCCTCTTCCGATAGCCCCTATCGAGTGGGGACCCGTCCTGTTCGGCCTGCCTCCCGATGGGCGGTCGTCGACACCGCCTTCGGCCGCCTCCCGCTTGGTCGCGGGCTCGCCCCTGGAGGCGGTGGCCCCGAACGTCATGGCAACTGGCGCGCCCAGGTGGTTCCCAGTGTGCGATAGGTACTCGACCTCGCCGCAACTCAAAGAGCGGGGGCCGAAGGCTGGCCAGCCAGCGTGGGCAGGAGCGCACCAGGCAGCCGAATCTGCCGGAATCCACCGACCATGGCCGAGGCGGCCGTAGCCACGACCAAGTGAGTGGCTGGGTCGGAAAGTTCGGGCAGCTTCGCCCAGCGCCAGCCTGGGTTTCCGCCTCCGCGAGCTCCAGCCGGGCCGGCATTCGCCGACCTAGCCCAGACAAGGGCGGTGAAGCCAGAACCGACCAATTCTGAGGCCGCCGAGGCGCCAGCCCCTTAGCTTCCTGCCTGGGTACCCGCCAGATCCCGCCCCTGGTAGCCCCATCCGGACTGGGTGCCGGCCGACCCGGTCGGGCCCCCGGCGACCCCGTAGCCACCCCCGTAGCGGGCCGGGTCACGTGCCGCCAGCCGACCCGGGATCAGCTGAGCGGCTAGGGCATAGATGAGCCACCCGAAGAACAGGGGCAGCCCGAAAGCCCAGATGTCCTTGGCCATGTAGAAGTGGAAATCCTGAGCGTCCACGTACTGCACCGCCGTCATCATCAGGCCCACCAGTCCGAACATGATGTTGGTCAGGACGAAGGCCTGGGCCACGATCCGGGGCCGCTCCAATCTGAAGCGGTCCAGCGGCCTCTGCTCCAGGGCCGGGGTGGGGTCACCACGCCAGCCAGCCCAAAGGCAGCCGAGCATGATCGCCCAGCAGATCCCACCCACCGAGAACACCACGATCCCGAAGCTGACCAGGTCCTGCTGAACCGCGACCGGGAGTCCCTGGGTGCCAGCGTATACCCCTTGATTGAGCAGCAGCCCGCCCCCGGTCAGCAGCGTGCCACCCAGGACGCCACTGACGACCACCGCGGTCCAGTTCCTCATCCGCCGGCGTTGGACCGGGTAACTTCCTCCCAGTGCCCCGAGCGCCTTCCAGGCCAGCGGCGAACCGACCATCCAGATCATCCAGGGCGGGACGATTGCAGGCAGCCAATCGACGGCGAGGTTGTAGTGGAAGTCATACCCGTCCCAGGCTCGGAGGAGGACCATGATCCCCCACACCACCATCGTGTAAGCCAACAGATACGCGGCGGCACCCACGACCAGCTCAAAGCGATGCTGGACCAGGCGGCCAAGCCCCCCCTCCGGTGGCTGCAGCCAACCGGCCACCACCCAGTACAGGGGCAGGCCCAGGAACAGGAGGATCAGCACCGGGGTCAACCAGGGCAGGATGTCCATGAGCAGATTGAAGTGGAAGAGACGCGGGTCCACGGCCTTGAAAAGAACCATCCCGGCCCACACCACGAGCACGAACAGCAGTCCCAGCATGATCGCCGCCGAAGCCACCTCGAAGCGTCGCCGGATCAGGGTGTCCCAGCTCATGTGGATGCAATGGTAGCGGGCCGGAGCGGCCCCGGATCGGCTCGGGAAAGGATCCGCCGGGCGCTCCCTGTCACCGCCCCAGGGCGCGGAAGATGACCACCAATCCAAGGAAGAGCATCACCGCCGACACCAATGCCAGGCACCCGAAGTCGAAGCTGACGAGGATCCGGAACCAGGTCCGCATCTGGCCGACCGCCGGCGACCGAAGGGGCTTCCGAGTCTCCCCCAGGGGTCCGCTCCGGGGCAGCGAATCTGGCTCCCGCGACTGCCGGCCCCAGATGGTGCGCAGGCTGATGGCGGCACCCAGCGCCATCAGACAGCCCACCCCCAGGATCAGGACGCCCAGCCCCAGACTTTCGCCCCCGGCGCTCACCGCTAACAGCGCCGGGCTGACCTGCGCCAACTACGAGGGGCCCCAGGTCGGGATGGCGGTCAGCCCGGTTAGGGCAGCGCCCGGTACTCGCGGCGGGCGTCCCGGATCCAGCCTCCCAGCGCCACCAACAAGATCACCAACCCGATGATCACCACCACCAACTTGGTGATCACCCCGATCAGGCTCATGGCCACGCCCAGGGCCAGCAGGATCGGCCAGAAGCTCGGCCCCGGCAGGTGCTCCTCGCCGTGTGCGTCCTCAGGGGCGGGCGGGGTCTCATCAGGCATGGGCGGCCCCCAGGTAGAGCGTGGCCCAGATGAAGGCAACCGCCAACATCAGCACCGCGAGCAGAGTGAGGATCACTCCGAAGCGAATGTTGCCCCCGGCACTTCTGCGCTGCATCATCCCTCCTCTGGCGATGGGCCGGTGCCCATTTTACGGCCAGTCCCCGCCTGGGCCGGAGATATCCTGGCGATGGACGGCGCCAACCGGCTGCTGTCGGCGCCTGCCAGCCAGCCGATCGAGGCCAGCACCACCACCATCACCCAGATCGCCGCCGCCAACGCCAGATGCAGATCCTGGAGCGCCTCGGGTGCTGACAGCGTGGCCACCAGCCCCCCTGCGGCCACCTGTGCCAGGAGCACGATCGCGACCAGGTCAGCGACCAGCCGAGCTCCCGGCACCGCCCGCCACCGGCGAGCGGCATGCATGGCCAGCAGGGCGATGAAGATCGAGGTGACCAGAACCGTCAGGCGATGAGCGTACTGGATCGCTATCAGCGCCCCGGCCACGCCGTGGGGAGCGCAGAACGGCCAGGAGGGGCAGGCATAGGCGGCACCACCATCCACCACCAGCGAGCCTGAGATCATGAGCACGAAGGTCCAGGCCACAGCCCAGTAGGCCAGTGGATTTAGGCGCCGACCCGAAGCGGGCTGCCAGGGGACCAGGCAGGCGGCGGCGGTCACCCAGGTCGCGGCCAGCACCATCAGGCCGAAGAGCAGGTGGAGAGCGACTGTGACCGGAGCGTTGTGGGTGAAGACGGTCACCGCCCCCAGGACGATCTGAATCGCGAGCACGCCCAGAGACGCCGTGGCCGGCACCAGCACCGAGCGATGGCGCCGGGCAGTCCTCCAGGCCAGGACGGCGGTCGCCACCACCAGCACGGTGACCAAGGCCACCACGTATCGATGGGATTGCTCCAGCACCGAGTGGAACTGGTCGATTGGACCGAGTTGGCCGTAGCAGAGGGGCCACCCGGGGCAGCCCATGCCTGACTCCGTGACCCGGACCGTGCTGCCCAGGATGATCAGGAAGTAGGTCACGACCGCGGTCGCCAGGGCCACGGCAGTGAGGGTCCGCGACGGCCGGCGTCCGCTCCCGGACGGGGCGGCCGAGGTCAAGGCAGGACCGTGCCCGGAGGGTTGATCTGATGGCCGGCCAAGCGCCAGTCGCGAAGGGGCCGGTTGCTCTGCACTTCAGGGATGTCGACGTCGAAGTTGTGGGGCGGCGGCGGTGAGGTGGTCAACCACTCCAGCGAGTTGCCCTCCCAGGGATCGTTGACCGCCGTCTTGGGCCCGTGCAGGGAGATCACCACGTTGTAGACGAAGATCATGACCGCGACCGCGATGATGTAGGACCCGACCGTCTCAAGCAGGTTGAGGGGGCCCCAGCCGGTGTTGGCGCCGTAGGTCGCAATTCTCCGGGGCATCCCCATGACCCCCAGGAAGTGCATCGGCATGAAGGTCAGGTTGAAGCCCAGCAGCAGCAACCAGAAGTGCCACTTGCCCAGCCGCTCGTTGAGGTAGCGCCCGAACATCTTGGGCCACCAGTAATAGAGGCCGGCGAAGAGGGCAAAGAGGGACCCCCCCACCAGGACATAGTGGATGTGAGCCACCACCCAGTAGCTCCCGTTCAGTTCGTAGTCGATCCCCAGCGAGGAGAGGAAGACCCCGTCCAGGCCCCCGATCAGGAACATCAGGATGAAGCCGACCGCGAAGAGCATGGCGCTGGTGTACCGAATCGATCCTCCCCACATGGTCCCCAGCCAGTTGAAGATCTTGACCCCGGTGGGAACCGCGATGATCATCGTCGCCGCCATGAAGAAGATCTGGACCGGGAGGGGCAGCCCGACCGTGAACATGTGGTGGCCGAAGACCATGAAGCCGAGCACTCCGATGGCGGCCATGGACATGGCCATGGCGCGGTAGCCGAAGATGGGCTTGCGGGTGAACACCGGCAGAACCTCCGAGATCACCCCGAACCCGGGCAGCACCATGATGTACACCGCCGGGTGCGAGTAGAACCAGAAGATGAGCTGGTAGAGGATGACGTTGCCGCCGTGCGTGGGATTGAAGAAGTTGGTGCCCAGCTGCCGGTCCAGCAGCACCATCGCCAGGGCCGCCGCCAGGAAGGGGCTGGCCAGGAGCACCAGAGCTGAGGTGACCTCCATAGACCAGACGAAGAGGGGAAGGCGAAACCAGGTCATCCCCGGGGCCCGCATCCGGTGGATCGTGACCAGGAAGTTGACGGCGCCCATGATCGAGGCGATCCCCACTATGTGCAGCCCGAGGATCCACAGGTCCTGGCCCACCTGGGGGGAGTAGAGCTTCTCGGTCAGAGGCACATAGCCAGTCCAGCCAGCGGCTGCACTGCCGCCAAAGAAGAAGCCGCTGTACATGACCAGCCCGCCCAGGGGAATCAGCCAATAGGCGAAGGCGTTGATGCGCGGGAAGGCCATGTCCTTGGCCCCCAGCATCAGCGGCAGCATGAAGTTCCCGAAGGCGCTCCAGACCGGCACCACGAAGAGGAAGATCATGGTGGTCCCGTGCATCGTGAAGAGCTGGTTGTACTGGGACGCGGTCAGCAGGTCATTATTGGGCTGGGCCAGCTGGGTCCGGAGCAGCAGGGCCATCAGACCGCCGATCAGGAAGAACACGAAGGTCGTGTACAGGTACAGCAGCCCGATCCGCTTGTGGTCGGTGGTGGTCACCCAATCCCAGACGCCCTGGTAGCGCCGGTGCATCGGCTGAGAGAGCGGCAGTTCAGCAGTGGCCATGAGTCACTTCAACCTCATCAGGTGGTCAGGTGTTGGACGTAGCTCAGGTATTGAGCCATCGAGACCGCTTTGACCGTGATCAGCATCTGATCGTGGCCGACGCCGCAGAACTCGTAGCACTGGCCGTTGTAGGTACCCATCGAGCCGGCCTCGATGAAGGCGTGATTGACGATCCCCGGCAAGGCATCGATCTTGGCGCCGAGGTTGGGTACCCAGAAGCCATGGATCACGTCCAGAGATTCGGTGCTGATCTCGATCGGGACGTTGACAGGGATCTCCAAGGTCCGCAACGAGTACTTGCCGTTGGGGTAGTAGAAGGTCCAGTAGAACTGCCGTCCCACGACCTTGATGTGGATCTCCTGGCGGGCCGCAGGGGTGCCCGGCGTGGGGCCGTGACGAAGGTACCCGACGTTGACCAGGTTCAGTACGAACAAGGCGGCCAGGACTACGAATGGTCCGAGCGTCCACGCCAACTCGAGTCGGCTGTTGCCATGGACCTGCTTGGGCATCTCGTCAGGAGACCGCCTCCGAAATCGGAACGCGGCGTAGACGATGGCACCGCCCACCCCGACCAGTACCACGCTCGCGCAGATCAGGAAGACGTTCCAGATCAGGTCGATGCGGTCGACCGGAGGACCGCCCCCGTTGAGGAAGTTGGTGTTGCTGGCGAAGACCGGCAGCGGGGCCAGCAGGGCGCCTGCAAAAGCCACTCCCAGCGCCACCGCCAGCCTGCCGCCGGTATGGCTCCGCCTCACCTTTCCCTCCTGCACCGAAACCGCGTCGGCGGGTGGCCGCCCGCCGACCGTAGGGGCGAGTATGCCCGGCCCCCGATCTCACTGTCAATCCCGGCGCCAGCTCCGTGGCTCCGACTGCGCCAGGCTAAGATGGGACCGTAGTCCAAGATCCCCCGGGGGGGAAATGGGGGTGCTCATGACCGAGATTTCCGCGTCAGATCCGCTCGGCGTCAAGCACGAACTCGGCCGCGGTGGACCGAGCTATTTCAGCCTCGCGCGCCTGCGCGACCAGGGGCTGGCTGACCCCGACCGGCTGCCGATGACAGTCAAGGTCTGGCTGGAGATGCTGCTGCGCCAGGCCGGCTCCTCCCATGTGACCGCGGACGACGCCCTCCTCATGGCGCGTTGGGACGGCCAGTCGGCGGGCGGGCGGGAGCTCCCCTTCTTCCCTTCCCGAGTCCTGCTCCAGGACTTCACCGGGGTCCCCGCGGTGGTGGACCTGGCCTCGATGAGATCGGCCATGCAGGCTCACGGCGGCGACCCGGGGCGGATCGATCCCCTGGTTGATGCAGACCTGGTCATCGACCACTCTGTCCAGGTCGACGCCTTTGGCAGCGCCCGCGCCTACGGCGTAAACCTGGACCGGGAGTACGAGCGCAACTCTGAGCGCTACAGCCTGCTGCGCTGGGCCCAGCAGGCCTTCCGGGGCTTCCGGGTGGTGCCCCCGGGGATGGGCATCTGCCACCAGGTGAACCTGGAGTACCTGGCTCGGGTGGTCAGCCTGCGCGACGTGGGCGGAACCAGGGTGGCCATCCCCGACACCCTGGTTGGAACCGACTCTCACACCACCATGGTCAATGGGCTGGGAGTTCTGGGCTGGGGCGTGGGCGGCATCGAGGCCGAGGCGGCCATGCTGGGCCAGCCCATGCTGCTGGCCCTCCCCACCGTGGTTGGGGTCAACTTCAAAGGCAAGCTCCCGGCCGGGGTCACCGCCACCGATCTGGTGCTGCGGGTCACCGAGTGGCTGCGCGGGCACGGAGTGGTAAACAAGTTCGTGGAGTTCGCCGGTGAGGGGCTGGACAGTCTCGCCCTGGCAGATCGGGCCACCCTCTCCAACATGGCCCCGGAGTACGGGGCCACCGCTGCCCTGTTCCCAGTCGACCAGATCGTGCTCGACTACCTGCGCACCACCGGTCGCAGCGCCGAGCTGATCGACCTGGTGGAACGCTACACCAAGGAGCAGGGGCTGTTCCGCACCGGCGGCTCGCCGATTCCCCAGTTCAGCGAGTTGCTGGAGCTCGACCTCAACTCGATCGAGCCGAGCATCGCCGGACCCCGGAGGCCCCAGGACCGAGTCCCGCTGGGCCAGTCCGACCAAAGCTTCGTTGGCAGCTTTCCGGCCCGGACGGCGGCTGCCTTCCCGGCTGGCAACCCCGCCCTCGAGGATGGGTCAGTGGTTATCGCCGCCATCACGTCCTGCACCAACACCTCCAACCCCAGCGTGATGGTGGCGGCCGGAATGCTGGCCCAGCGCGCGGTCCAACGTGGCCTCAAGCCGCCCTGGTTCGTGAAGACCAGCATGGCGCCCGGCTCCCGGGTGGTGAGCGACTACCTGGCCCAGGCTCAGCTCCTTGAGCCGCTGGCCGCGATCGGCTTCGACATCGTCGGTTACGGCTGCACCACCTGCATCGGCAACAGTGGACCCCTGCCCGAAGAGGTGGCTCAAGAGGTGCGCGAGCGTGATCTCAACGTGGCTGCGGTGCTCAGCGGCAACCGCAACTTCGAGGGCCGGATCCACCCCCAGGTGCGAGCCGCCTACCTGGCCTCTCCTCCCCTGGTGGTTGCCTTCGCCCTGGCTGGCACGATGCGTCGGGACCTCACCCAAGAGCCGCTGGGACTGGACGGGAGTGGCGCTCCGGTCTACCTGCACGAGCTCTGGCCCAGTTCCGAAGAGGTAGCCGCGGTGATCCGGACCTCGGTGAGATCAGAGTTCTTCCACCACGAGTACGAGCGCATCTTCGCCGGGGACGAGCACTGGCAGGAGATGGCGTCGCCCACCGGCCCCGCCTACCGCTGGAGCGAGGACTCGAGCTACATCAGGGAGGTGCCTTTGTTCGAGGGGATGACCTCCGAGCCACGCCCTGTGCCCGACCTGGTGGACGCCCGGGTCTTGGCCCTGCTGGGTGACTCGATCACCACCGACCACATCTCGCCGGCCGGTTCGATCCCCCCCAACAGCCCGGCGGGCGAATACCTCCAGGGCCTTGGCATCGAGCCACGCGACTTCAACAGCTACGGTTCCCGACGGGGCAACCATGAGGTCATGATCAGGGGCACCTTCGCCAATGTGCGCCTGCGTAACCGCCTGGCCGGTGAGCGGGAGGGGGGTTACACCACCCATCAGCCGGACGGGGCGGCGATGACCATCTTCGACGCCTCCGTCCGGTATCGGGCGGAGGGCGTCCCGCTCCTGGTCATCGGAGGCAAGGAGTACGGCTCGGGCAGCTCGCGGGACTGGGCCGCCAAGGGCACCGCTCTGCTCGGGGTGAGGGCGGTGCTGGCCGAGAGCTTCGAGCGCATCCATCGCAGCAACCTGGTGGGCATGGGGGTGGTACCGCTGCAGTTCCAGGCGGGCCAGTCGGCCCAGAGCCTGGGCCTGGACGGCACCGAGACCTACAGCCTCACCGAACTGGACCGCCAGCTGAGCCCGGGAGCCGCCCTCCAGCTGACCGTGGTTCGGAGGGACGGCAGCCGCCAGGTGGTCCCGGTCGTGGCCCGGATCGACAACCGCACCGAGGTCGAGTACCTGCGCCACGGCGGGGTGCTGCCCCTGGTGCTGCGTCAGTTCCTGGCCAGCTGAGAGTTGTTCTCCCTCAGCCAGGCCTCCCCGGCCCAGCGGGTGCTGCTGGGGCCGGGCGCCCTGGCCGAACTCCGGTTCGAGGTGGACCGGGCGGAGCTAAGCAGGGTGGTGCTGGTGACCAGCGCCACCCTGTCCGCCGCGTCGGGCCTGGTCCAAGCCACGGAGGCCATGCTTCAGGGCAGCCACCAGGCGACCTTCAGCGGGAGCGGGTAAAACACACCCCTGAGAGCGCGGTCCAACCGCTGCAGGACCTGCTGGAGCAGGTGGCGGCCGATGGTGTGGTCAGCCTGGGTGGGGACAGTGTCATCGACGGCTGCACGGCTGCCCTGCACGGGATCGGGACAACTGGAAGGAGCCACATCGCAGTGCCGACCACCCTCTCGGGAGCGGAGTTCACCCCCTCGGCAGGCGTCATTGACAGCGAGAGCCATCGCAAGCGAGGGCTCCGCGACCCGGATGCGGCTCCCCGGGTGGTTCTGCTCGATCCCGAGGTGACCCTGGCGACCCCGGAGCGGCTCTGGCTGTCCACGGGGATCCGGGCCCTCGACCATGCGGTCGAGACCATATGGGCTCCCGAGCGCGACGCGCTTGCCTCGTGGCTGTCCCTGGAGGCGATCCGCCGCCTGCGCAACAGCCTCCCGGAGTGCCGGGACCGCCCGCAGGACGTGGAGGCTCACCAGGGAGCCCAGGTGGCGGCATGGTGGGCGGCGCTTGGTCTGGCAGGATCCACCATGGGGCCGAGCCATCAGCTGGGACGGATCCTTGGGGCCAGCTTCGAGATTCGCCACGGGATCACATCGTGCGTCTTTCTGCCCGCCACGATCAGGCACATGGACGCCACCAGGCGGGAACTCATTGCGCCCTTGGCCGAGCCGTTTCGGGCCCGGTCTGGGAGTGGGGTCGGGGATGTCTGCCAGGATCTGGTCGCCGGCCTGGGCCTTCCTGTCAGCCTCTCCGAAGCCGGGCTTTAGGCACCGGACCTGCCCCGGTTCCTAGCGATGGTGCCCGAAGAGTGGCACCCCATAGTGCACGCCTGCATCTGAGCCGGCGGCGTCGGGAGGCTGCCGGGACTCGGGAGGTCAGGTCTCGGCGCCGGCCGGCGCCAGCGGGGGCGGGCCGTCCAGCCGCGCGGGCCGGGCGACCCTGGTGGCGAGAGCGGACCCCACCAGAATGAGCCCGAACCCGATGGCGGTGCCGGGGGTGAAGCGTTCGTGGAGAAGCAGCACACCCAGAGCCACGGCCACAGCCGGGTTGACATAGGTTATGACCGTTGCCCGCACAGCTCCGATGTGGCGGATCAGCTCGAAGAAGAGGACGAATGCCAGGGCCGTGCACACCACCCCCAGCACCGCCACCGAGGCCAGCACCTCTCCCGATGGGATAACCCTGGGGCGCTGCCAGATGGCGAGCGGAAGGTAGGCAGCCGCGCTCAAGGCCAGAGACCATGTGATCACCCCCAAACCGGGCAGATGGGCGAGATGGCGCGACAGGATCTGGGGCCCGCCGGCGTAGCAGATGATGACCACCGCCATCTCCCCACCAGCCAGCAGGGTTAAGGTGCTGAGGTCGAAGCCCAATACCGCCCCCACCCCGAGTAGCCCCACCAGCAGACCGACGAGCTGGCGCGGGCCCAGGACCTGGCGGGACCCGCTGGCCCAAGCGAGGCCGGTGCCGACTAGCGGCACCGCCGCCACCAGCAGCCCCGACAGAGAGCTGCTGATGTGCCGTTCAGCGTCGGAGAGAAGTAGCCACGGGAGGGCGACCTCGACCGCGGTGTAGGCCAGCAGCGGCCTCCAGTGCGGGAGGACCACTCGCAACTGGCCCCGGCGAGCGGCCATCGGCAGCAGGACCGCGGCGCCGATGGCGGTGCGCCCGAAGACCAGCTCGGCCGGGGTGATGGCTCGGACCGAGACCCGGATCAGCAGGTAGGGCAGCCCCCAGATAACGCACATCGCCAAAAACAGCAGCCACGCCCGCCGGGTCAAGTGCTCCTCCCCTTAACGAGATCGGGCATCCTCATCGATCGTCGCCGTCAGCAAGGGCCCGGCTGGCGGCGGGGCCCGGCGGTCAATCCCCTACCGGTACCCGTTGGCCGGGCCAGCACCTAGGCGACCTGGGCCGCCATCCCAAACCCGGCCCTCGTCTGCGCCCGGCCCCGCCGTGGCCCCCCGCACCCGGACTGCGGCCACCCAGACGGCCGCGGCGCGTACCCCCAGCAGGACTCGAACCTGCGCACCCGGCTCCGGAGGCCGGCGCTCTATCCACTGAGCTATGGGGGCTCGCCAGCGCCTGCACACACCTGGGGACCGAATCCACTCGATGCCGGGACTGACCAGGCTTAGCCTACTCGTCCTCGTCGCCGATGGTGAACATGAGCCCATCCTGGACGTCATAGAGGGCGTCCATCCATTCCGCGATGCTGACGCCATCGGCCCGGCCCCGGCCCAGGGGGTGTCCCTCCCTGGCCAGCAACTTTCGGCACTGGGTCCGCAGCGCGACCGGCACCGTGACCTCCTCGACAATGTTCAGCTGCTCCAGCTCATTGAGCAGGCGGTCGATGAAGAGGATCTTGTTGCGGCGGGCACTGCGCTCCCGCCGGGTGAGGTGGTCGACCTCGTAGAGCTTGGAGATTTCGTGGGAGGTTTCAGCGATGGTGGGCAACTGCAATCCCTTGACTTGGCGTACTGCTGGAAAGGCGCGCAAGGTCTAAATCTACTCTGGCGCGAGCTTTTCCATCCTAGATCCCACTTCCTTGGCCGTCAAGCAGTCGGCGCAGTTATCTGCCCGTCGTTCGCGCCGAGATGCGCAGCGCCGGGCCACCCGCGCGGCTGACATCCCCCGCCGGCACCAGTACCTCGCCCCGGCCCACGCCGAGGCGGAGCGAGCCGTCGCTATCGACGCCCAGCATCTCGCCCTCGAGGTGGCCATCGGGGAGCCTCACCACGACTCGTCGGCCCAGCCAGGCACAGCGCGCGGTCCAGGCGGGACGCAGGGCGTCAAAGCCTCCGGCCGACCACTCCCGATAGCGACGGTGCAGGCTGGTCAGGACAGCCCCTGCCAGCTCGGTGAGGTCGACCGGTGAGCCTTCGAGGTCAGTTGCGGTCGCCTCGGGTCCGAGGCCGGGGTCCACCCCCGCCCAGGCCACGTTGCAGCCGACCCCGACGACGGCCGACGCTGACCCGGCGGACATCCCCGTCTCGACCAGGATGCCAGCCAGCTTGCGCCCACCCGCCAGGCAGTCGTTGGGCCACTTCACGTCGGCAACCGGGCCACCAGCGGCCTCAATACCCTCGGCGACAGCCAGGCCGGCGGTCAGGGACAGGGAGCCCCAGCCTGTGACCGGCCAGATGGGGCGCCAGAGCAAGGAGAACATCAGGGACGTCCCCGGCGCGTCGATCCAGCTGTGACCGGCACGTCCCCTTCCCCTGGTCTGGTGGTCAGCTATGACCACCAGACCCTCGGGCTCGCCGGCGCGGGCCGCGGCGAGCACCAGGTCCTGGGTGCTGGGAACCCTCGCCTGAAGTCGCACTCGATAGGGGACTCCGGCCGCGGCCAGCTCCTGGCTCAGCAAGTCCGCCCGAAGGCCACCACCAGCGCCCCGGCCCCACCCGGCCACCTTGGCCGAGTGCGAGTTAGAGGGGTTGATCACTCTCGTATACTGCGGCCTAGTGGAGAACTGGGAACGGATCGAACTTTTCAGCTCGTTCCTCAAGTTGACCGGAGACATCGAAGTAGCGCCTCCGCTGCGGCTGACCGATGTGGTCAACCGGATGACTGAGTACCTGGAGATCCGGCAGCTGACCCTGGAACCACTGGCCAGCACCTATCCGGTGATCAGCACCGTGGAAGAGTCGGCCATGCTCTCCAAGCGCTCGATTTTGATGCTGGCCCCGATCGGCGAGAACAGCGCCGACATGGGGGGCCGGCGAGCCCTGCTGGAGCAGAAGGTAACTCACCAGGTAGCGCTGACCATCGACACCTTCTCACTGGTGTGCGAGGTCTTTCTGGAGCCGAGGCTGAGCCTTCGCGAGACCCTGGAGCGGAGCGTCGACGATTTCCTGGCGGTGCGGAATCTCAATGCGGTCTGGCTGCCGGCCCTGACCCATGAGCGGGTCACCATCCAGCGGCCGTTCGCACTGATCCATCCCCGCCAAATCCTCAGTTTCTCGGAGCGCGGAGCCGCAGCTCTTTGAGCCGGGCGTGAAAAACGCCCGACCCGATGCGGCAGGTACCCGCGCGGGCAACCGCGACTTCAACCAGTGGGCTGGACGCTTGGGCCGGGTCCCGTGTCCAGCCAGGCGGTGGGGGCCGGCGCCAGCCCCTGGGAGTCGGTGAGATGGCAGATCCCGGCACCCCAGCTGGAGGTGGAGAGCTGCGCGACGCCGCCACCCTGGCGCTGCTCAGGACCAGCGGCAGTGAGCTCCAGGTCCTCCTCCTCGGCCGACCCGCCAGCGCCAGTTTCGCGCCCCGCACCCAGGTGTTCCCGGGCGGATCCGTGGACATGTCGGATCGCGACCCGCGATGGCGCCTGCTGCTGGACCGGCAAGCCGAACGCGATTGGGACGTCCGGGCTGGCCTCGCGGTCAGGGTGGCGGCGATTCGCGAGACCTACGAGGAGTGCGGCATCCTGCTGGCTGGCGATTCCCAAGGACAGCTGTGCAACGCGCAACAGTTGGCGGAGCTGGAGCCGACCAGGTCCCGACTGCGCCACGGCGAGCCCGCCCTGCTGCTGTCGGCGTTGGCGAGCTTCCAGCTCCGACCGGCGGTGGACGAGATCGCCTTCTGTGCCCACTGGGTGACCCCCGAGGGGCTCCCCCGTCGCTTCGACACCCGATTCTTCGTGGCGGCGAGCCCAGCCGGCCAGGAGCCTTCGGGCGATGCCCTTGGGGAGCACGTGTCGCTGCGCTGGGTGGCCCCGGCCCAGGCGCTGGCTGAGGGACTCCGGGGCGATTGCCAGCTGCTGCCTCCAACCCGGGCAGTTCTGGCGTGGCTGGCCCGCTCGACCTGTGTCGAGGACGTCCTCGAGCGAGCCCGCCGAGATTTGGTTGATACGATGCGTCCTCGCCTTGAGGACGTCACCAGCGCCCGCTACCCGGGGCTTGACCTGTCCACTCTGCACGGGGATTAGGGATGCTGACCACGAGCCTGACTTTGGTCCGGGCACCCAACCCGGGACCGCTGACCGGCCCCGGCACCAACACCTGGATCTTCGGCCTGGACGAGGTGGTGGTGATCGATCCCGGTCCGCTCGACGAGGAGCACCTTCGGCGGGTGGTGGATGCGGCCGCCCAGGTGGGCAGGGTTGCGGCCGTGCTCTGCACGCACCACCACGAAGACCATCAGGAGGGAGCCCTGCGCCTGACCGAACTAACCGGAGCGCCGCTGGCCGTTTTCCACCGACGGGCGGACCGGGTCGGCAACCTGCCCCTCCACGATCAGGACCGGATTCTGGCCGGCCGGACCGAGTTGGTGGCGATCCACACCCCCGGCCATTCCAGCGATCACCTCTGCTTTCTGGCCGAGCGCGAGAGGCTCCTCTTCACCGGCGACCTGGTCCTGTCCGGGACCACCAGCGTGATCTGGCCGCCCGATGGTGACATGGGACAGTACCTCGACTCCCTGGCCCGGGTTTCCGAGCTGGCCGTGGACCGCCTGCTGCCCGGTCATGGCGAGCCGATCGACAACCCAGGGGCCGCCTTGGAGACCCTGATCCGCCACCGTCAGGAGCGCGAGGCCGAGGTCCTGCGCGCATTCCGGGACGGTCCGCGCCGCCCGGCGGACCTGGTCCCAGAACTCTACGCAGGTTACCCGGAGGAGGTCCTCCCCTACGCCGGCCAGACCGTCTTGGCCCACTGCCTCAAACTGGCGGCCGAGGGCCGCCTGCGCCCGCTCGGAGACGGCCCAGACCAGGTCTTCGCGCCCGTCTGACGGACCCGGTCCAGCCTGGGCTGGTCAGTAGCTCCGCGCCCCAGGTCAGCCCAGGTGGAAGGGAAGATGGGCCAGGGTCCGGGTCATCACCCCGGTGGGGCCCTTGGGCACCAATCCAGCCAACAGGGGCTCTCCATGATAGGACGAGGCCGCGATGTCGAGATGAACCCAGGGCCGATCCGAGACGAACTCGCGCAGGAACACCGCCGCGTTGATGCTGCCCGCGGCGGGAATCCCGGCTGTGTTGCGGACATCGGCGATATCGCAGGTGAGAGCCACCTCATGCTCGGGGTACATCGGTAGCTCCCAGATCCGCTCGCCGGCCTCGAGCGAGGCGGTCCGTACCGCCTCCAGGAGCTCCCGGTTGTTGCTCATCGCTCCGGTGACGGGGTGACCCAGGGCGATCGAGATGGCCCCCGTGAGAGTGGCCACGTCCACCAGATGGGTGGCTCCCTGGCTGACCGCGTAGCAGAGGGCATCCGCCAGGACCAACCTCCCCTCAGCATCGGTGTTGTTGATCTCGATCGTCTTTCCATTCATCGCCGCGACCACGTCGCCGGGCTTGGTGGCCCCACCGCCGGGCATGTTCTCGGTCAGCGGCGCCAGTCCCAGCACCTCGATCCTGGGCTCGGTACGGGCGATCACCGCCATCGCCTGGATCACGGCGGCGGCCCCGCTCATGTCCGACTTCATGGTCACCATCCCGGGATTGGGCTTGAGGGAGATGCCACCAGTGTCGAAGGTGATGCCCTTGCCAACCAGGGCCAGGACCCTGCCCGAACGGTCGGAGGCCTTCGGCTTGTAGCGCAGGAATACCATCTTGGGCGGCTCGTGCGAACCCTTGGCCACGGCCAGCAGGGCTCCCATCCCGAGCTTGGTCATCTCCGCCCGCTCGAGCACCTTGAGGCTCAATCCGTGAGCCTTGGCCAGCCTCTCAGTTTCCGCGGCGAAGTCGGTCGGGGTCAACCGGTTGCTGGGACGCCACTGCAGCACCCTGGTGGCATTCGTGGCCTCGGCCAAGCGCACTCCCGCTGCCAGGGCGGCGGCCAAGTCAGAGCCGGATCCGAGCCCGGCCAGATGGAGTTCCTCGACCTGCCCCGTCTCCTCGGCCGCCTTCAACTCGCCCATACGATAGTTGCCCAGTGCGATCCCCTCCGCAATCGCCCGTGCCAGGGACTGGGGAGC
Organism: Candidatus Dormiibacterota bacterium; assembly: GCA_013044295.1. Lineage (GTDB taxonomy): Bacteria > Chloroflexota > Dormibacteria > Aeolococcales > Bog-877 > AG-12. The sequence goes on along the minus strand of JABEUU010000056.1, from coordinate 3,319 downwards.
CTGGCCAGTGGCGGGGGCAGACATCACGTCGCGGAGGGCGGGGTCCACCACCACCGCCGCCGAGCGACAGAAGGAGCGGACCTGTCGGGTGGCGAACTGAAGGGCGTTGCGGAGGCGATACCCATCCAGAAGCGCCCTCGGCCCCAGGGACAGATAGAGCACTCGAGGGGATGCCAGACGACCCATGGTCGCCACCAGGACTCGCTCCGGGAACCTTCCCGACGCCTCCTTGGTGTCGAGCATTCGGGCGAGATGGCCGTCCAGGGCGCGGTCAACGGCGGCTCCGAGCGGACCCAGAGGCTCGCCCTGAAAGTAGGGGACCACGACCACGTCAACCCGCAGCTTCGTCAGCTCCGCGTCTGCCGCCTTTGCCTGCAACTCAATCTCCTCCCTGGGTGGCCATCAGGTCTCGACACCAGCCTCGGGGCCCGACCCCGCCGGACGCCTGCGACGCTGGCCGAGACCGGCTCGCAACTCCTCTACGTCAGACTCCGTGAACCGAAACCGCCCCAGCTCGTCGACGGCACTGGGATGCGCCCTCCCCTCTCGGATCCAGTTCACCACCACTTGCGGCTTCACGCCCAAGGCAAGACCAACCTCCAAGGGGCCCATCAGGCGCTTCCGTCCCGGCTCATCATCCGATCTCCCGGGGTCAGCCAATCCGGACCGTCCCTCCCGAACCAGACGGCCGGTGGCTGCCGTCGCTACCGCGACCGGAGTCAGTGGTGAGGGTCAAAGATAATCTGGCGGATGTCGGGCATCCACTCTCTGAGTGCGGCCGAGATCTGCTCTCGCAATCTGGGCGTCAACACGACCACGTAATTGGACGAGGGGTGCGCTTGAACGACCACCTCGCCCGGCCGGGGCTGGGTGACCCAAATGCTGTCCGACCCCGGCCCGGCTGGCACCGCCCCGCGCACCAAGGCGGTCAACTCCAGATCTTCCACTCGCAAATCATGGCACCGAAGGGGTCGCCACCGCCAGACAACTTTCGACCGCCAGGCCGCCCAGCCGCCCTGAGCCGCCGCTTACCCGTCCGCTGGAAGTCAACCCACAGAGTGGAGAGGCCCCGTGGTGGGGCGGAGACCTGCCTCCCGGCCGCTCGTTGGACCAGCCCGGGGTGACCGCCGGCGGGCAGCCTCCGATGGGAGGCGGGCGCGATTCGGCATAATCCCCTGGTTGGCTGACTTTGTGCCGGTTTGCAAGGTGGACGAAGTCCCTCCCGGGACGGGCAAGGTGGTGGACGCAGATGGCGTCGAGATCGCCGTGTTCAACGCGGGAGGCGTTTTCCACGCCCTGGAGAACTCGTGCCCCAGCGGGGGCTCGATTGGCGAGGGTCGTCTGCGCGGGGAGGTCGTCACCTGTCCCCTCGACGGCGAGACCTACGACGTCCGAACCGGGATATCGCCCATCTCCGATGCCATCTTCGTCAGGCACTTTGACGTCAAGGTAAACTCGAGCGGGACCTTACTGGTGCGGCTGGAGCCAACCGAGGACGAGGACGACACCATCTGAACCAGCGCCTCGCCGCGGTGGACGTGGGCTCCAACACCATCCACCTGCTGGTGGCAACCCTGGAGCCGGAGGGGCTAACCCAGCGTCTGCACGCGGTCGAGATGGTGAACCTGGGGGCCGCGGTCGCCCGCCAGGGTGAGCTCGGCGCTGAGCTAATCTCTCACACTGCGGCCCTGGTCGCCGCCATGGTCGCGCTGGCCCGTCAGCAGCACGCCGAGTCCATCGGCCTGGTCGGGACCGAGGCGATTCGGAACGCCCCCGACTCCCAAGCCTTGGTGGAGCAGGTGAAGAGTTTGTCCGGCGAGACCTTGAGGGTGCTCACCGGAGAGGCCGAGGCTCGCCTCAGCTACCTGGGTGCAACCGCCTTCAAGATCTCGTCCGGGCAACCCGCCACGGTTGCTGATGTCGGCGGTGGAAGCACCGAGGTGGTTCAGGGGCTGGGCACCCGGCCTCGCAGTGGCACCAGCCTAAAGTTGGGCTCGGATCAGCTCCTGGGAGCGGTGCAGGCCAGCGACCCGCTCACCAGCCGCCAGCAGGTCCACGCCGCAGCCCGGGTCTCAATGATCCTGGAGGCCGTCCCCCGCAGCGGCGATCCCGGGTTGCTGCTCGCCACCGGTGGCACCGCTTCCAACCTCCCGGTGGTGCTCGGGAAGCGAGCCGCGGCCACCGAGGCGGCCGTGCTCGGACTCCGCCCGGAGGTGGGCGATGCCTGGACGGTGCTGGCTCGGGACGAGGTGGAGCGCTGCAAGGATCTGGCCATGAATCGACCCAGTTCCGAGCTCGCCAGCGAGACGGGCCTCAGCCCCAAACGAGCCCGCCTGATGGCGGGTGGGATCCTGATCCTGCTCGGGCTGCTCGACAGGTACCGGGCCGAGGAGTTGACGGTCACCGAGCGCGGGCTCCGGGATGGCGTGGTCCTGGCCCTGGCCGCGGCTCGCAACCGCTCAGCCCCGGCGGCTGGCTGACCGGACCTGTCGACGATCGGGCGAGCCTCCGCCCTCTAAGCTGGAGAAATGCCAGTTTTCGACTTTCACACGCACACGACCATTTCCGATGGCCATGCGGCCCCTCTTGAGATGGCGCGCCGCTGTCAGCAGAACGGCTACGCCGCCTATGTCTGCAGCGACCACGTTGACGAGGCTACCGTCGAACGCCGGGTGCCGGAGATCGTGGCGGCCTGCCTGCTGGCGAGCCGAGAGCTGGGGATGGCGAGCATTCCCGCGGTCGAGGTGACTCGGGTGCCACCGGAGCGCGTCGCCCGGGTGGCGGCCCGCGCCCGCTCGCTGGGAGCCCAGCTGGTGGTGGTGCACGGTGAAACCCTGGGTGACTATCCCCAACCGGGGCTGAACTTGGCGGCCGCCCGCTGTCCTGACGTCGACATCCTGGGGCATCCCGGCCTGATCACAGACGAGGCTGCCGAGGCGGCGAGAGAGAACCATATCCACCTGGAGATCAGCGCCGCCGGCCTGCACGGCCTGACCAACGGCCATGTGGCCCGGGTCGCCATTCGCTTGGGGGTGGAGCTGGTGCTGGACTCCGATGCCCACCGGCCCGAGGCCCTGCTTACCGCCGAGCGGGCCAACCAGGTGCTGCGGGGTAGCGGAATCGACCTTGCCACCGTCCTCAAGATCGCCGCCGACGCCCCCCTGAGGGTGCTGGCGCGCCGTGGCATCGAGCTGCCCACATGACAGGATCAGCCGGATCCGGCCGCGAGCAGATGTTCAGCCAGGAGTAGGCGGCCCGCCATTGCCACCAGGCGACGGCGGCCCTCCACCTGGCGTTGGCCCGGTGGAGGGGGACGGGG
>JABEUU010000226.1 GCA_013044295.1 Candidatus Dormiibacterota bacterium | reverse complement strand
GGGCCGGCGAGATGGCCCGGCAGGATCGAAGCGGAGGCGCCCACGAGCGCGGCGACGGTTCGTATGGGCGTTGGCGCAGACTGGCGTTGGCTGGACTGGGCAGCGATGCCGGCCCCCCCGATGGCGAGGGCGCTGACCGCACCGGCGGCCGCAGTGGTGCTGCCCAAACTCGGCGCGGCCCTGGCGGCCGTGGTCACCAGCGTGTTCAGGAATGGAACCTGATTCACCAGCGCGCCCACCCCTAACACACCCCACAGGCGGCCCACCGACACGTTGAGAAACGCGCGCACCACGGTTGGATCAAGCTGGGTCCCGGCCACCCGCACCAGTTCCGCTCGCGCCGAGGCCACGCTCACCGGGCGCCGGTAAACCCTGGTGACGGTGATGGTGTCGTAGACATCCGCGGTCGAAACGATGCGCGCCCCAAGGCAGATCTCAGTCCCGCGCAGCCCGTTGGGATATCCGCCGCCGTCATAGCGCTCATGATGTTGCGCGACCGTGGGTCCCCAGGGACCCAACCAGGACACCAGGGGAGCGATCAGCAGAGCGCCGGCCTCAGGATGGCCGTGGATGATCCGCCACTCCATGGGAGTGGGAGCTGACGGTTTGTTCAGCAGTCGAGGCGACACGGTCAGCTTGCCAATGTCATGGAGGAGTGCCGCCCATTGCAGTTTGCCGCGATCCCTACCCGACACCTTGAGTTCCCGTGCGATCATGTCGGTGAGCAACCGGACCCGCTCTGAGTGGCCCCGGGTGCGGCCGTCGTGGACGCTCATGGCGGCGGTGAGCTCCAGCACCGTCTGGGCGGCCTTCAGGTCGCCGTGCTTGGCATCCCGGCCCACCTGTCGCAGCTTCTCGATCACCTGCTCGGGGCGCCGCGCGTGTCGCGCCAGCTCGAGGCGGGTCGGGGCGTGGTCGGGGAAGATCATCGACAGCCGCAGCAGCGCCGCCAGCGGGAGGACCTGCCGCATCGCTCGCTCGGCGGCGAAGAGCACCACCAGGCTGGTCATGGATAAGACGGCCCACCAGAGAATCAACCCTCCGGTTTGAGGCGGCCGGGGAAAGAGGCGCCCCAAACCGAGCGCCACCGCGGCCGCGACCACGACCGGGACCGCTATCACAGTCCCCTCAAGCCCGCGAGCCAACCAAGGGTGCGCGTCCAGGGAGGGATCGACCGGCGCCTCCGGCTCAATCACACGAGATCCCCCCTGCTTCCCCACCTATCTGGCTCCAGGTTGGGCCCGGTGGCCAAGAGTCGCCGCCACAGCCGGGTGACGCTCCACCAACGATGCCGTCAGTCCGCGGTGCGGGACCCAGAGCTCCCGGTCCGGTCATCCGCATGCGGGCGGCTTTGATCTGACGTCACCACCGGGGCAGTCGCGGGCCAGCCGCAACCCGGCCAGCGCCGATGAAGTTGCAGCAGTGGGCAGCCCTGCGGGCCGTCGCCCAGTAACCACCTGGGCGATGGTTCCCCGAGGGGAAGCTGCCGGCGCGGCCCGCGGAGGCCTCGGGGAGGCGGCGACCTGGTGCGGTATGTGACCGAGCTCCGAGGCCAACTGTGGGCCCATCGCCGCCCGGAAGCGGGACGCCTGGCCACGCTGCGACCAGCATGACCTGAGACTCACCACCGCCGCGGCGGGCCTACCCAGCACCGGGAAGGAGCCGGTCCCAAGGGAAGGTTCGCAAATGGACGGCTTGGCGAACGGCATCCCAGAGGTTGTCGAGCTACCAAAGACCACCGCGAGCTCCCCACCCGCGTCCGGCCGCCGCCTGCTCTGGCGGGCCAGGGCAGGGGCTAAGGTCAGTAGGCCGGCTCCAGCGGCTTGCGGGCCCGGATCAGACCGTGCCAGTAGCGATGGTAGAAGCGGCCCTCCCGCCATTGGGGCAGGAGCTGGTCGAGAACTGCCTGGGGGGCGGTCTCGTAGTAGTCGAGCAGCTTGGTCCTATCGGTGGCGCCGACACCGGCCACCTCGAACCAGTCGAGGATGTCCTTCTCCTGCTCGATCCGCTCGGCGTGCTCCACGGTGAAGCCCATGGACTGGAGCAACGCCCGCCACTCCTCCAGCGCCCGACTCCGGAAGTGGGAGCGGTCGCGGCCCAGCTCCACGACCTCCAACCAGTCGCGCACCACCGGGGGTGGCGAGCAGTCGCTGAGGGCGAACGCTCCGCCCGGGATCAGCACCCGATAGGTCTCGGACAGGGCCGGGATGAGGTGGCGGAAGTGATGGGGGGCCGAGCGGACCAGCACCCGGTCGAAGCTGGCCGATGGAAACGGGAGCTCCTCGGCGTCCGCCAGCACGAAGCTGACGTTGCGAGCCTCGCGCTCTGCGGCCATGCTCCGCGCCTGGTCCAGCATTGCCGGGGTGACGTCCAGGGCCACCACCTCGCGCACCTGGCCAGCCGCGGCCATGGCTACATGGCCGGCTCCGGTGGCGATGTCCAACACCCGATGGTTCGGCCTGAGCTCGGCGAGGTCGATGAAACGGGCCAGCGAAACCGGGTCTGAGTGGGTCTGGCTAGTGCGATACGCCGCCGCCACCCGCGAGAACTGAGCCCGGCTGTCGGCGGGATCGTTGCCCCGGGTCGGCTGCGGCGCCTGGCTCACAAGGGGTAGCCGGCGAGCAAAGTGTCGAGGGGGACCGGGTCCAGCTCCTTGGGGCCGCCGAACCTGACATCGATCTCAGCGTCAAGATCCTTGATCAACTCGCGCAGCGGCTCAAGGTCGGTGGTGGCCGCCTCGGAGCCCGAATAGGCGCCCACCAGCCGGCCATCATCGAAGAGGGCGACCCCGGTGCCGGTGTCGGACTGCACCACCAGCCCCCCAGAGGCAGCGTGCTTGCTGAGGTAGCTGCGGAGCCCGTCCAGGTTGACGAACATCGCCGCCAGCCCCCGGAAATGCACCGGCGCGTGCAGCAGAAGGCCCAGGCCGCGTGCGATCTCGCGCGGGTAGATGATGACGTTGAGCACGTCTTGGCTGTTGGGGAAGTTGGGAAAGGCGACCCGGTTGGTGGTGGTGAGCTTGCCCCGGTCGTCAGTGGCAACCGCCACCACGTACCCGTCCACCAGCACGATGTAGGTGTTGCGCTCGTCGGCTCCAGCTACGTGCATCACCCCGGTGTGACCCTCGCCCGCCAGGTGTCGCAGCAGCCGGGCGGGATCGGTGAATCCGGAGCGGAGATTGCGGAAGAGCACCTCTCCCTCCGGCAGGGGAAAGGCTCGGGCATCCTCCACCAACGCGATCGCGGCGGGGTGAACGGGGCCGAGGTCAACCATGTGGGTGGCCGGCTCCGGAGTGGACACGCTCCAGGAGGTCTCACTCACGGCCACCACCTCGGGAATGGACTCGGGCTCGAAGGGAGTGAACTCCTCCAGCTCCGTGACCACCGTCATCTCCTCGTCGCTCGGAGCTGCAACCAGCTCTTGGGCGTCGTCTTCGGCTGGCTCCGGTCCCCGGGCCTCCACCCCCTCGTCGGTCGCCGAGGAGTCCGCGAAAGGCGTGGCCGGGGCCTCGGCCGACCAGAGCGGCGCCGGCTCCACGGTCGCGCCGGGCCAGCCGGCCGCGTCTCCAGCCAGCGGTTCCGCGGCTGGCGTCTGGGGATCGAAAGTGGGGGCAACCGGTTCTCCCCCCCACGGGGCCGGGTCGGTGTCAGCCTCGGAGTCGAAGGTGGGGAAGCTTCCGCCAAGTAGTGGGCTGGGGGCCCAGGCCGGGAGATCTGGTTGGTCGGAGGTGGCATCATAGGAGAAGGGCGATGGGGGACTGGGCTCATCGGCCGCGGGGCTGGTCCAGGTCGAGCCCACCGCCGACGGCGAGCTAACCTCCTCTCCAGAGGGCTCGCCGTCGGTCGCATCGGCGGCCGAAGGCGGTGGCGGCAGCTCGAATTGCGGCTCGGCCTCGCTCGCTCCCTCGGCGTCCGGCTCAGCCGGGCTGTTGGCAGCGTCGTCGGGAGAGGACTCATCGCGACGGCGGCCGAACACAAAGTGGACCTGGTCGAATCCGCGCGGCGCCGATTGGGAGCGGGCGGGCAGGGACCCCACCGGGATCGGAACTGGCACCAGCTGGCGGCCGTAGGCCAGCTCGTCGAGGGCATCGCGCAGCCGCCGCAAGAAGCCCGGACCGCCCGCCGACTTCCGATCGGACCGAGGCTGGCGTTGGGAATGGTTCATAGCATCAGCTCCTTGAGAGCAGCCGGTCGGATCGCCACCCCGGCGCGCCGCCACCTGCCCGGAGGCATTTCACTCGCGAAGTGTACGCAACGAGCTGACCGAACGGAAGCCGCTTCTCCCTCTCCGTTGCCGGTTGCGAACCAACTTGTGGCAGGCGCGGCTGGGAGGTCAGACCGGAGCGGGTGCGGCCTGGGGCCAGGAATCCGGCCCCGGCTCGCTGTCGAACTGCAAGCGGCGCAGCCAGAGAGTGGGCCGTCGGACCTCAGCCCATGAGGGAAGCGCCTCCGGGCCCGACCACACCCGATCTAGGGCCGGCTGCCCGCCGGCATCCTGGAGCGCCCGTAGGAAGCGCTCCCCCTGCTGGTACTGCTGGAGCTTGAAGGTGATCCCGGAGATGACCAGCAGCAGCCGGTCGGTGGCACTGGGTTGCTCGTGGCGGCGATGGAACGCCTCATCGAGGGTGTCGAAATCGGCCAGGTGGCGCTTGCCGACCTCGCGCATGATGAAGTTGCCGTGGCCCTCCAGCACCGCCATCACCGCCTGAACCTTGCCCACGGTGGCCAATTGAGGGCGGAGACGGCGCGCCGTGCGCAAAAACTCCTCCAGCCCCTTGGCGCCACCACCCCCGGGCAACTGGGTGAGCTCACGGATCAGGCCGGTCAGGTGGGGGGCCAGCCAGGGGTGGAGCTCGAACTGCCAAGCGTGGGTCAATTCGTGCAGCATCAGCCAGCGCCGCAAGGAGCCCAGCGGCAGGTTGGAACGGCGTTGGAAGTCGCTCACGTTGGGCTCGATGATCAGCAGAGCGGGCCGGGGCAGGTCGACGGCGGACTCCGGATCCAGACTCAGAACTGGATCGTACTGGCCCAGGACGCGACGGCCCATGTAGCCCAGCAGGGTGCCCAGGTAGATGCTGGCCGGTACTCGCATCAGCGGGCTGGGCCGCATCGCGGCCAGTCCGCCCTGTTCGAGGGGGACCATCATCCGCTGCATCATGGCCAGGTTCTGGTCCACGAAACCCCGCCGCCCGACCACCTGGACCCGGCCGAAATTCGCCCCTTGAGCGGCGGTGCCACAGGCCTCCGCCAGAAGCGGGACCAACTCCGCCACCAATGGCTCGTAGTCGGATCCGGCGCCAGCCACTTCGTCAGCGCCGTCGGCGCCGCAGCGGGAGTAGGCCGTCCTGCGAACCAGCTCCCAGTCGAGCATGGAGGAGCCGGCCTCGGTCCTCATCCGGGACACCCGCCGCTCCGCCGCGATCGCCACCCCAGCCGCCACTGCCGACCAGGCCAGCACCGACTTCAGATCGGGCACCACGGGATCATATGCCGGACGGCGGCTCCGGTCACAGGTTGAGCACGATCTCCCTGCCCACGAACTCGAAGCCCAGAGGCAGATAGAGCGCCGCCAGGGCCGGGTCGCCGAAGCAGAGCACCGGGACCAGCCCGGAGCTGAGGGCCGCAGCGGTGGCGGCCAGGACGACGGCCGTGGCCGCTCCGCGACGCCGGCTCTCCGGATCGGTCGCGACGCCGCCCACCTCGATCACGGCCCCAAAGGACTTGGTCCAGCGGGCGACGGCGAGCAGCCGACCTGCGCTCTCAGCCACCCAGGAGCTCTCCTGCGCCAGCCGCTGCGACCACTGGTCGGGGGAGTCCAGGCGCATCCAACTGACATGGTCATAAATCTGGTGCAGGGCCGCGGCGTCCCCTGGCCGCGCCCGCCGCACTCGAGGCAGGGTTCTGTCCGGGACCCGCAGCACGGACGCGACGGTGACTTCACGGACGTGATGGCTGCAGCGCTCGATGAGATCGTCGGGGAGCTGAGTCTGCTGGCCTGACACCCGCTGCAGGGTGCCCATGTGCTCGGCCAACAGGGCGGCCACGGCCGGTCGGTCCTCGGCCAGCGGGGCCAGCAGTTGGAGTCGACCCGACTGCAGCAGGGCGACTCCTCTGACCTCACCGAGCGCCCCCGACAGGCTCAGCAGCCTGGACTCCGCGGAATGTTCGGCCAGGGCCTGACGGCGCAGGGCGTCCCCGAGGTGCAGGCCGGCCCAGCCCTGGGCCAGCAGAAATCTGCCCACGGCCTCCCGCTGCTCCTGACCCAGCACCGGCCGGAACCGCTCAGCTCGCGCCTGCTTGGCCACCACGGCTCCAATCATGCCGCCATCCACCCACCTCCCGGTTGGCACTTGGAGCTTGCGCCTGCTAGCACTCGCAGGCCTTGAGTGCTAAAATGCGGTCAGGTTTAGGACCGATATCGGTCAAGTGGGGAAACAGGAGAAGAAACGCATGCCGAAGCAGTTGCTATTTGACACCGAGGCCCGGGCCGC
>JABEUU010000225.1 GCA_013044295.1 Candidatus Dormiibacterota bacterium | reverse complement strand
GGCCCGGTCGGTGTCGAACTGGCTGGGGCGAGCGGGATGGTCGGGGTGGGTGTGATAGAAGCCGACCACCTCCTCCCCCCGGGTCCGGCCCGACCGCTCCGCCGCGATGATGTCACTGGGATCCAGGTCATAGCGATCGTGGCGCCGATCCACCACCAGGTTGTGGCCCTGGACCACCTCGGTCACCTCCGTGGCGTCGCCGCTGGTGCCGACCAGCACGCCGCACCCCTCATGGGGATAGGCAGCTTCGGCGAAGCCTCGCATCTGTTCGAACAACGCGGCCGAGAATACCAACTTGGGCGCTTCCAATGCGGTCAGGGTCCCCCGTACAAGCCACTGCTGAGGTAGCGGTCGCCACCGTCAGGTGAGATCATCACCGCCACTCCCTCGCTGAGGCCATCCTGAATGAGACGGCCGATGCCCCAGAGGGCGAGGCCAGTGGAGTGGCCAACCAGGATGCCCTCCCGGCGCGCCAGCTGGCGGACCAGATCATAGGCCTCGTCCGTCGGCCCCTGCAAGTGGATGTCCGCCAGGGCTGGGTCGTAGATCCCGGGCACGATGGCGGCGGCCATGTGCTTTAGCCCCTCCAGGCCATGGAGGGGTTCATCGGGCTCCAGGCTGACACAGACGATCTCGGGGTTTAGCTGCTTCAGCCGCCGAGTCGTTCCGACGAAAGTGCCACCGGTGCCAAGCCCGGCCAGGAAGTGGGTCACCTCTCCTTGGGTCTGCTCCCAGATCTCGCGCCCGGTGGTCTGGTAGTGAGCCCGCCAGTTCGCGGGGTTGTTGTACTGGTCGGCGTAGAAGTAGCCCTCGGGATCCTGCTCGAAGATCCGCCGGCAGAGCCGGATGGCGCCGTCCGAGCCCTCCTGGGGATCGCTGAGCACGAGCTCCGCCCCGTAGGCCAGCATCACCTGAGTGCGCTCAGCGCCTACGTTGCCAGGCACCACCAGCTTCACCCGGTAGCCGAAGGCCGCCCCCAGCATCGCGTAGGCCGCCCCGGTGTTCCCACTGGTGGAGTCCAGGATGGTGCACCCACGGGTGAGGCGGCCGGTCCGGACCGCATCCCGGATCATCCCCAGCGCGGCCCGGTCCTTGACCGACCCGCCAGGGTTCATGAACTCGGCTTTGGCATACACCGCAAGTCTCGGCGCCAGCTCCTCGAAGAGATGGATGCGCAACAGAGGGGTGTTGCCCACCAGATCGGAGATGCGAGGGTCGGCTCTCGGGACGGCCCGGGGCCGCTCCCGAGCAAGTGCTCTCACCATGATTCCTACTGTAACAGTCGGGATTCAGATCGAGACCGACCCTAGGCGCTACCCTCATACGGCCTTGAGTCAAGTTCCGCGCTGGGTACCGAGGTTGAGCGCCGGCCAGCTGCTGGCGGTCGGAGTCATTGCCTTTCTGGCCCTCTCTGCCTTCGTCGACGTGGCGACCAGCATCGGCAAGGTCGGCGCCAACTCGGGTCCGCCCCAGGGCCAGCTGGGGGGCCAGGTCGACGGGCTGCACATGACCGTGGGACGGGAGGCCCGCCTCACCTTCGACCTGTTCCTGGGATCCGGCGGCGCCATGAGCCCTGCGTGCATCGGCGCCAACCTGACGCCGGAGTTCAAGGTTGTCAAGGTCACGTTCCTGGGATCCCCCGGCGGCCCCTGGCGCAACGACGAGTCGTGCGGCGGAATCCTGGAGACGGGGTCCACGATCCCCATCGTGATCTACGTGGTTCCGCAGTACCCGGGCGACTACAGCATCCGGGTCCGGCCGAAGGTGCGCGCCCGGACGGTCGGGGTCGGCACCGGCGGCAGCATCTCAGTTGGAGCCTGAGCCGCCCCCGGTCGCCTCCAGGAGGGCCCGGTGCACGCGTGGCGAGCCGGCCACGATGTCTCCGGTTGCCAGCTGGCTCTGCCCGCCCTCCCAGTCAGAAACCAGGCCGCCGGCCTCGGTCACCAGCAGCACCCCGGCGGCGATGTCCCAGACCTTGAGACCGAGCTCGAAGAAGCCGTCGAAGACCCCGGCGGCGGTGAACGCCAGGTCGAGGCTGGCGGCACCCGTCCGCCGGCCGTCCTCCACGCTCTTCAGCACCCTCCCCAAGGTGCCGATCAGGCGGGGGATGCGCTCCGGCGTCTTGAACGGGAATCCGGTGGAAACCACCGCCCGGCCGGGCTCGGGGTCGCCCATCCGAAGGCGCCGGCCGTGCTCGTCAAACGCCCCCTCCCCGACCCTGGCGCTGTAGGTCCAGCCCAGGAACGGCGCATGGATGCTGCCGACCGCCGGCAGCCCGTCAACCAGCAGAGCGACCGACACCCCGACCAGCGGCAGCCCGCGGCTGAAGTTGGTGGTGCCATCAAGAGGGTCCACCACCCACCCGGTGCTGAAATCCTCTCCCCCACCCTCCTCGGCCAACACCGGCAGATCGGGAAAGGCGGATCGCAGGATCCGCACCACCACGGCCTCACTCTGGCGGTCGACCTCCGTGACGTAGTCGCCGGGGCCCTTGCTCTCGGTATCGTGGAAGCCCACCCCGGCGGCACGGATCAGGGCCCCGCCAGCCTGGCTCGCGTAGCGCGCCGTGGCCAGGGCCAAACGGAGATCGACCGCTGCGCTCGCGCCAGTCACGGGCAAGTCCCCGGGCCGACCGGCGCGGTCAGTGCCCGCGACCGCGCGGTGGTTCGCGGGAGACCTTCTTCTTGTGCTTCTTGCTCTTGGGCTGCGGGGCAGGGGCGATCAGCTCGCGGGGCGGCTCGGGAG
>JABEUU010000055.1 GCA_013044295.1 Candidatus Dormiibacterota bacterium | reverse complement strand
GAGCTGTTGGACCTGGAGGCCGAGTCGGCCGGGAGCTCCCGCAACGCCCTGGCGGATCGGCTCTTGGGCGAGGCGCTGCGCCAGGAGCACCACCCCCTGATCCGCTTTGTCCAGGGAGCGGGCGGTCGTCGCCAGGCCCTGCTCGCGGGCACCAGACTCTATGTGTACCAGGTGGCCGCCACCTGCGAGGCCCACCACGGTTCGGTGGATGAGACCGCCGCCTACTTCGACCTTCCTTTGACCTCCGTTCGCGCGGCGCTCGACTATGCGGCCGACTTCGATTCCGAGGTTGCCGCCGACCGGGCCGCGGCCGAGCGGGTGGCCGCCGCCGAGCGACGGCGCTGGGGGCGTCGCCAGCCAGCCCAGGCGTGAGGCTGCTGGTCGACCACCACTACGCAGCCGCCATCGGAACTCACCTTCGTGCCCTGGGCCACGATGTCGCTCTCGCCGCCGAGCGAGGTTGGCAGGCGAAGGTGGATGAGACTCTGCTCGAGCACAGCTCAGCCGAGCGACGATCACTCCTCACCAACAACCTGGCCGACTTAGCTGTGATTGCGGTGCGCTGGGCGGCGCTCGGACGGTAGCACTATGGCCTGGTGTTCACCTCCGACCGAAGTCTGCCCCGGAGTCGAGACACCATCGGAGTCTACGTGACCCAGCCGGATGCTCTCCTCCGCGCCCATCCCGGTGACTCCGCCCTTCTGGATCGGGTCACCTGGCTGGCCTGATCAACCGGGGCCAGTCAGGTACGGCTGGCTCAGCCGGAAGCTCTCCTGGGCCCTGGAACTCAGCCCCTGCGTGGCTGCGTTCCAGCCGGGGTAGCGGGCCGGCTTGGAGCTGCGCCCTGAGCGATTGACCCCCCATCGTGGGGGACCAACCGCCCCGGGCGACAACTCCGAAGATCAGAGATCAGGCGTCGGCGTAGAGCATGAACTCGTAGGGATGCGGGCGGAGCCGGACCGGGTCCACCTCCCGCTCGCGCTTGAGCGCGATCCAGTTCTCGACCAGGTCCTCGGTGAAGACCCCGCCCTCGTAGAGGAAGTCGTGGTCCTGCTCCAGGGCCAAGAGCACCTCCTCGAGGCTGCCGGGCAGGTCCTTGACCGCGCTGGCGGCATCGCCCTCGAGCTCGTAGAGGTCGGCCTCGATCGGAGACGGCGGCTCGATCTGGTTCTTGATCCCATCCAGGCCGGCCATGAGCATCGCCGAGAAGGCCAGGTAGGGGTTGGCCATGGCGTCGGGGGAGCGGAACTCCAGCCGGCGCAGCTGGGGCCGCTCGCTGTAGGTGGGGATCCGGATGCAGGCGCTCCGGTTGCGGGCGCTGTAGGCGAGCTTGATGGGGGCCTCGTAGCCTGGCACCAGCCGCCGGTAGCTGTTGGTGGTGGGGGCCGCGAAGGCCAGCAGCGCGGGCGCGTGGGCGAGCAGGCCGCCGATGTACCAGCGGGCCAGGTCGCTGAGCAGAGCGTAGCCATTCTGGTCGAAGAAGAGCGGGTCGCCCTGCTTCCAGAGCGACTGGTGGGTGTGCATGCCGCTGCCGTTGTCCCCGAACAGCGGCTTGGGCATGAAGGTGGCCGCCAGCCCCTCCCGGTAGCAGACGTTCTTGACGATGTACTTGAAGGTGAGCACCTTGTCGGCCATCGACACCAGGGTGTCATAGCGCATGTCGATCTCGGTCTGGCCGGCGGTCCCCACCTCGTGGTGGTGCACCTCGACGTCGATCCCCGCTTCGGCTAGGGCCAGGCTGATCCGGCTGCGCACATCCTGGAGCTTGTCCACCGGCGGGACCGGGAAGTAGCCCTCCTTCAGCCGGGGCCGGAAGCCCAGGTTGGGGGTCCCGTTCTTGCCGCTGTTCCAGATCCCCTCGGCGGAGTCGATGTGGTAGTAGCCCTCGTTGACGTTCTGGTCGAAGCGGATGGAGTTGAAGATGTAGAACTCCATCTCGGGGCCCCAGAAGCTGGTGTCGGCAATCCCGGAGGCCCGCAGATGGGCCTCCGCCTTGTGGGCCACGAAGCGGGGGTCGCGACTGTAGCGGGCCTTGGTGACCGGGTCCACGACGTCGCAGATCAGCCACATGGTGGGCACTTCCAGGACCGGGTCGATGCAGGCGGTGCGGGGATCGGGCAGCAGCAGCATGTCACTCTCGTGGATCTGCTGGAAGCCCTTGATGCTGCTGCCGTCAAAGCCGATGCCCTCGGCGAACATCCGCTCTGTCAGCTCCGACAATGGAATGCTGAAGTGCTGCCACTGCCCCAAAAGGTCGCAGAACCGAACGTCGACGAACTTGACGCCCTGGTCTCGAGCGAACGCGATCACCGCCTCGGGATCGGCCAGCGGACCGGTCCCCAACTTACCCTCTACCGCCATGGCCATTCAGCTCCTCCTCTGGACCCTGGGTCCCGGTGCCGTCTTCCCCCAGGTTAGCAGCCGGAGCCCGTCGATCCATCGTGTCAGAAACACGATGGAATAGGCCTTTTATTAGTGGCACCTACCCCAAATGGCGATGGGGAGCGGAGCTGCTGGTCAGGCCGGGTCGACCGGGATCGCCACCTTGACCGCCACCTTGGCCCTGGCCTCTTCGCGGTCGGCGAAGTACTCCTTGTTGATGGCGGTGTACTCCGCCCACTCCGGGGGCAGGTCCTCCTCGGCGTAGATGGCGTCGACCGGGCAGGGGTCGACGCAGGCGCCGCAGTCGATGCACTCCTCGGGGTCGATGAAGAGCATCCGGTCCTCGTCGGCTCCGATGATGCAATCCACCGGGCACACTTCGACGCACGACTTGTCCTTGACGTCGATGCAGGTCTCGCCGATCACGTAGGTCATCTGGGCGCCCACTCCTCGAACCAAGGCCGGGACCGCCCGGCGGCTGAACTGCTCCGGATCTGAGGATAGCAGAGGGCCCGGAGGGCCCCGGGGTCAGGGACGGCGGCGCCTACTTGATGCCGTTCGAGACGTTGGAGTACATGTCCGTGACATGGCCTCCCAAGACCG
Organism: Candidatus Dormiibacterota bacterium; assembly: GCA_013044295.1. Classification (GTDB taxonomy): domain Bacteria; phylum Chloroflexota; class Dormibacteria; order Aeolococcales; family Bog-877; genus AG-12. The sequence goes on along the minus strand of JABEUU010000055.1, from coordinate 5,712 downwards.
TGAGGATGACGATGAGAACCAGGGCTACCAGCATCAGCATGAGCGCGTACTCGACCATTCCCTGCCCCCGGGAGCCGCTCCGGAGACGCCCTTGGGGATCTGCCCGCCGGCCGCGGGCCCATTCCCAGGGCGCCTTCAAGGGGCCCCGTGTGGGCTTCTGCATCGGCCCAGGTTAGCCTGGCTCTGGCCCGTACCCGCCACCTTGGCGAGATTGTTACCCTCCCGTGGAATGCGCTCCTGGTCCCGATCTCGGCAGCTTGCCCGTAGAATCCACCAACAGAGGTAGAAGCGCCACGAGGCGGGGCCGCCCCCAGAAGGAAGGACCAGCTGTGAATCAGATGCCGGCGTACGGCAGGCCGCGGGCGCTGCCCACCTGGCGTCGCCTGGGTGCGGCCGCCGTCGACTTCGTGGTGCTCCTGATCCCCGAGATCATCGCCTTCCAGCTGATCGCCGGGTCGGCCATGAGCCGCGCCCTCAGCTACTACCAGGCCCACGTGAGCCAGGGCCCCAGCGTCGCGGTGGCCCACTCCCCCAACTACCAGCCGGCCCTCTACCACTTCTACATCGCGACCGAGGCGATCACGGCCGCCTACCTGATCGCCACCTACCTGGGCTGGTCGGCGACGGTCGGCAAGCTCCTCTTCGGGCTGCGGATCACGCGGGTCGACGGCCATCCGCTCCGGGCCCGCGACGCGGTGCTGCGCTCGGTCCCCTTCTGGCTGCCCCTCCTGATCGTGCCCCTCAGCGTGCCCCTGCTGTTCTTCGAATACGTGGGCGGCACCATCCTGATCTTCGCCCGCCCAGATCATCGCGGGCCGGAGGACCTCCTGGGAGGTTCGATGGTGGTGGCCAAGGAGTTCCAGGGGCGCTCCCTCAAGGAGCTCACGCAGCTGGCGCCCCCCACCCAGCCGCCGCCGCAGCCACCACCTCCCAGCAGCGGCCACCTGCCCGGCTGGGAGCCCGTCTACTCACCACCGGCGGCGAACGTGGCCCCGGCTCTCCCCGAGCCGGAAGGTGAGGACACACCGGCGAAGGAGGAGGAGCGGGCATGACCCTGATCCAGACCCTGCAGCTCGAGGCCCCACCGCAGCTGGTCTGGGACCTGCTGGTCGAGCATGGCGGCGCCCTCCAGCTGGTGCCGGGGCTGACGGCCGGCCCGGACGGGCGGGGCACCCTGAGGGTTGCTCTGGCCGGCCACGCCGTCACCTATCGGGGCTACGCCCGCCAGCACGTGGAGGAGCCCAACCACCGGGTCACCTGGACTCTGAGCGGCCGCGAGGTGCGCGGCACCGGGCGCGGCCACGCCGAGATCAGGGCCAGGGTGAAGGAGCTCGCCGGGGGCGGCACCGATCTGCGCCTGACCGTGCTCACGGAGGGCAAGGGGAGGCTGGCCGAGGTGACCGAGGACGACCGGGAGCAGGCGGTGGCCTCCCTGATCGTGCGCTTCGGGAAGAACCTCAAGAGCGAGCTCCCGACCCCCGACGCCGGGCCGGCCGAGCGACCGCGGCGCGTACCGGGCCACCAGACGGCTCCCCAGCTGGAGATCGTGCCTCCCAGCGCGGCCAGCCGAGGCACGGGGGCCAGGGCCGCGGCGCTGGCCGCGGCCGGTCTGCTGGCGGGGGCGCTGGCTGTGCTGGTGTGGAGGGCTCGCTCCCGGCGCTGAGGAGCCGGTCGGGCGGCCTCGAGCCAGGCCGCTACTCGCCGGCCCCTCGGTCGGCCCCCTGCCCCGCTCGAGGGCGGCGGGTGCGGCGCCGTGCCGAGACGTCCTCCGGAGACGGCTCCTGGAGGAGCTGCTCCGCCGGCAGGGCCAGGACGGTACCGCTCTCGGTCATGGTCACCAGCACCTGCTCCCTGACCAGGCTGATCTCGGTCACGGTGGCGGTGCCGCCCTCCACCGTCAGAGCGGTCCCGGGCTTGGGCAGGCGGCGCTTGAGGTCGACGTACTGCTCGTTCTCGTACTGAAGGCAGCACTTGAGCTTGCCGCACATCCCGTTCAGGCGGGTCGGGTTGAGGGGCAGGCCCTGCTCCTTGGCCATCTTGATGGTGACCGGGACGAACTCCTTGAGCCAGGACGAGCAGCACAGCCGCTGGCCACAGGGGCCGTAGCCGTCCTGGATCTTGGCCTCGTCGCGGGCCCCGATCTGGCGCAGCTCGACCCGGCAGCGCAGCCGGCCGGCCAGGTCCCGGGCCAGATCCTGGTACTGGGTCTGGCGCTCCGCGGTGAGATCGAAGAGGATGCGGGTGCCATCGAAGCTGATCTCGGCCCGAGCTATCTTGAGCGGTAGCTTGCGCTCCTCGACCAGCTCCCGGGCCACCCGCATCGCCTCGGGCAGGCGCCCGTCGAGCTCCCGGCGCTGGGCCAGGTCCTCGGCCGTGGCCGGCCTCAGGATCGGGGGGAACGGACGGGGCAGCATGGCGGGCTCGAGGTCCGCAGGCGCCATCACCACCTCCCCGATCTCCACCCCGCGTGAGGTGTCAGCCAGAACCCGGCTGCCGGGGATCAGGTCCTCACCGACCGGATCGTAGTAGTTGAGTGGTCCCTGATGGCGGAACTTCACTCCCACGGCTAGCGTCATTGGCATTCCTCCGGTCGCGCGGGAAGCCACTCACCCCGCCGGTCCCAGGGACGGCGGGAGCGGAGGTTCGCCTCCGAAGGTGAGTAACAGAAATCGATCCAGCACCAGTCGGGCGGTGGACCCCTCGGCCAGGCGGGCCAAGGAGTCAACGGCCAGATCGTAGCGCTTGAGGCACCCCGGCAGCTGCAGGGCGGCCGCCCAGAGCGCGGCCGATTCGCCCCAGCGGGAGAGGCTGGCCAGATCGGGCGCCCCCGCGGCGAAGCAGCAGCAGTCCCTCAGGAAGGTGGCCCAGGCGCGCATGGAGAAGACCGCCAGATCCCGCTCCCGGCCCCGCTCCGCCAGCTCCCGGCTGAGCTCCAACCAGCTGGCCGGACCGCTCCCCGCGGCGCTGAGCAGGGCCCGGATCGCGGCCTGGCCGCGGTCCTCCAGGCCAGGGTCCTCGACCATCTCCAGGGCCAGCCCCGGACGCCCCTGGGAGAGGGCCGCCGCCAGCTCTGCGGCCTCCCTGGTGCATCCGGTGCGGGAGCTCAGCCAGGGGCCGATCTCGGCCACCTCCACCGGGCCCAGCGAGATCTCCTGGCAGCGGCTGCGGAGAGTGGCCGGGAGGTGCTCCGACTCGGGCTTGGAGGTGGTCAGGCAGAGCACCGACTCGGCCGGCGGCTCCTCCAGGAGACGGAGCAGGCTGTTGGCGGCGGGCGGGGTCAGGCGCTCCGCGTTGGCGATCACCGCGACCTTGGCCCCGCCGGCGAAGGCCGAGAGGCTGAGGAAGTGCTGCAGGGTGGGCCCCTCCGGCGGGTCCGCCTCGCTGCGCCGGATCCGGTCGATCTGCAGCGACCCGGCCCCGTCGTCGAGCCAGAGGTCGGGATGCGCCGCCAGGCCTCCGGGCCAGCCCTGGGCCGAGAGCAGCTCGCCGGCCAGGCCCAGGGCCAGGGTCGTCTTGCCCACCCGCGGCGGGCCAGAGACCCAGTAGGCATGGGCGACCGAGCCACTGGCGAGCTGGCTCCGGAGCCGGGCCACCTGGGCCTGGTGCCCGACCACGGCCGCCAGGCCCAGCTCGCTCGATAGGACCCGGCTCATGCCGCCCAGTAGGAGTTGCCGTCGGGCGGCTTGGGAACTCGAGCGCCGAGCCGGCGCCCCAGCTCCCGGGTCGCCGCGGTGACCGCCCCGGGGTCGGATCCGGTGATGGTGACGTGTCCGAGCTTGCGGCCGGGCCTGGGCGCCTTCCCGTAGAGATGGAGGTGGGCTCCTGGCACCCCCAGAACGAGCCGGGGGTCGGGCAGCTCCCCCAGCAGGTTGATCATGGCGCTCACCCCCCTGGGCTGGGTGGACCCCAGGGGCCAGCCCAGACCGGCTCGCAGGTGGTTCTCGAACTGGCTGGTGTCGGCGCCATCGATGGTCCAGTGTCCCGAGTTGTGGACCCGGGGCGCGATCTCGTTGGCGAGCAGCTGGTCGCCTACCTGGAAGAGCTCCACCGCCAGCACCCCCTGGTAGGCCAGGTCGGAGAGGATCGCCCCGCAGACGCCCTCCGCCTGGCTTTGCAGCGCCGGGCCCAGCCGCGGCGCCGGCGCCAGCGACAGCCTCAGCACCGAGTTCTGGTGGTGGTTCTCCACCAGCGGATAGAAGGCGGTCTCGCCCCCTGATCCCCTAACTCCGATGATCGAGAGCTCCCGGCTGAAGGGGACGTCCCGCTCCAGCAGACAGGGAACCTCACCCAGTTGCGCGAAGGCGGCCGGCGCCGCCTCGGCGGCCGCCAGCGGGACCTGGCCGTGGCCGTCATAGGAGAGGCGCCGAGCCTTCAGCCGCGAGGGTGTTCCCAGCCTGGCCAGAGCCGGGCCCAGCTCAAGCGCGCCTCCGATCGGCAGGTAGGGGGCGGCGGGGATCCCCAGCCTCTCGAAGAGCAACTTCTCCTCCAGCCGGTCCTGGCCGACCAGCAGCGCCCGGGGCGGGGGGAAGACCGGGCACGACTCAGCCAGCTGCCGGGCGGACGCCTCCGGCACCGACTCGAACTCGAAGGTGACCAGGTCCGACTGCGCACCCAGCTCCGCCAGCAGGACGGGGTCCCCGTATTCGCCCACCAGCTGGCGGGCCACCTGGCCGGCGGAAGAGCCGTCCTGGGGCTCGAGGAAGGTCATGGCGATCCCGAGCGGGGACCCCGCCAGCGCCAGCATCCGGCCCAGCTGCCCCCCGCCCAGGCAGCCTACGCGCACGGCCAACTAGGCGCGCTCAGACCCGTGGTCACGGCTGGGGTCTGGCTCCGCCAGCACCCGCTCGGTCTGAGCGGCGCGGAACTCCAGCAGCCGCGCCCTCAGGGCGGGGTCCGACAGAGCCAGCACCGCCGCCGCCAGCAGGGCGGCGTTGACGGCCCCGGAGCGCCCCAGCGCCAGGGTTCCTACCGGCACTCCGGCGGGCATCTGCACGATCGAGAGAAGCGAGTCGATGCCGCGCAGGGCGGCCCCCTCGACCGGTACCCCGAGCACCGGGAGATGGGTTTTGGCGGCCAGCATGCCGGGCAGGTGGGCGGCCCCGCCGGCCCCGGCCACGATCACCCGGATTCCCCTCCCCTCGGCGCTCTCCGCATAGCGGAAGAGCAGGTCCGGAGTCCGGTGCGCCGAGACCACCCGGGTCTCGTGGGGGATCTCCAGCTGGGCGAGGGTGATGGCGGTGTGCCGCAAGGTCTCCCAGTCCGAGCTGGAGCCCATCACCACCCCCACCAAGGGGGCCGGTTCCGAGCTCATTTGCGGTTACGAGGGCAGCTTCGCATCAGCAACAAGGGTAACCGCGCCGGTGGCCCATCCGAGACCCCGCTCAGCCCTTGAGGACGTGGTCGGCGGCCACGCTGGGAGCGCCGGCGGCCGACTCCGGAGCCAGCTCCTGTCCGGTCAGAGCCTGGATCGAGGCCATGATGCCCTCGGTGGCGGACCGCAGCCCGCCCGGGCCGGGGCCGGGCTTGGGATGCCCATCGGTGAACAGCGGCGGCCCGAAGTGGACCTCCACGTTGGAGCGCCGCGGCCAGTGGTAGCCGCTGGGCAGGGCCGCGAAGGTGCCGACCACCCCGACCGGGACCACCGGCACGCCCGCCGCCGCCGCCAGGTGAGCGATGCCGCGCTTGCCCCGGTGCAGCCGACCGTCGGCGCTG
>JABEUU010000224.1 GCA_013044295.1 Candidatus Dormiibacterota bacterium | reverse complement strand
TAAACTCGGAGGGTCTAGTTGGGCGGGGCGTGGCGCAGCGGTAGCGCACCTGCTTTGGGAGCAGGGGGTCCCCGGTTCGATCCCGGGCGCCCCGACCAATTCTTACCTCTGACGTCCTTTAGGTGTGGCCGGGGGACGTCTCCGACGCTGCGGCGGCGGCTGAGCCGTGCGCCGCGAACGTCAAGAGGTGGGCCCAGCACTGGTGCAAGAGGATGCGGGTCCGCAAGGTACGCGGCGCCAGGCTTTCTGCTCACTATGGCAACGCCGCAGTGGGGGCCCTGGCTGGGCCCACACGATTCGGCGCGAGCAGCACGCCCCTGAAGTCAAAATGGGCCTCTCATGGCAGGTGACATCCGATTTGCTGGATAACCCAGGGCAGAGGTCGTCCCCACGCCCAGAACATAGCCACATACCTGGTCGCGCGGGGGCACAGCGGGCTGCCACGATATCGAGAGGGGAACGAGCCGTGGGGCTGCGCGGGGACAGATCGCCAGGCCGCTGCGACAACCTCCAAACTCGGCCGGGCGCGAATTGAACGCGACCCTTTCTGCCCCTCGCCACGTCCGACCGCTCAACGATGACTGACGACCACGAAACGCTCATCGCGGATGGGATTTCCCCAGTACGCCGAGTCATCCAGAGCCGTGACCTGAACCTCCGATCGGTGGCGCAGGACGAGCTTGGCCACTTCACCAGCGGTCATGCCGGCACCGGTCCACCAGCGACCCTCAACCAGGACCAGACGCCCGCCGGGTGCCAGCAGCTGCAGCCACCGGGTCAGCGCCCCATCAGGGTCCTCCATGGCCCAAAGGACGTGCCGGGCCAGAACGACATCGAATGACCCAGGCTCCCACGGCGGCAGGGCCGCACCCCCGACCGAGAGGTCAGCCGGGTAGCCCGCACCTGCCACCTTAGCCTGCGCCAACGCCACCATGGCTGGGGAGATGTCCAACCCGGAAACCCGGTGCCCTGCCTCGGCCATCAAAATGCTCAGCGAACCCGTCCCGCACCCGAGGTCCGCGACACGAGCCGGCGAAGGGGGCAGTACCTGGACGAGCAGGCCAGCCCATGCGGCTCGAACCATCGGGTCTCGCAAGCCATGGTCCGGCTGCTCATCGAACTCGGCGGCTTGCGCGTCCCAGAACTCGGCTGAGGCCACGGCCTCATGGTACCCGCGTCTGCCCCGTCCGCAGGAAGCAAACACGACCACCGCCTGGCGTTGACGCCCCCGGTAGGCGACACATCTCTAGAGCGACACGAGAGCCCTCTGACTTGAGCGAGCAGTCGACCGCATCATGGGCTCGCGTCATAAGGAAGGTGGTCGTGCTCGACCGGCGCTCGACTTCCGTGCACCCATGCTCGTCCCGGCTGCAATACCTCGGCCCCCACCGGCACGGCACTGGCGGCCATCCTCTGTCCTCATCCCCAACCATGGCCACCCTGCAGCGCCGGTAGCGCTCGGGCCCGCGAGGCGGTTACTGAGCGCTTCCCGGGGATTGAGGGTCGGCAGCCCCTTCTCTGATGGGGCCGACCGCCAAGTCGAGGCCCCTTGAGATCAGAAAGCTGATGAGCCACTGATGGCTGCAGTGACCGGCGATCCCAAACGCCGCACTTTGCCGACGGGAGCCCGGAGATGGCCAAATCAGCCGGCCCACAACAGCTGGCCAGAGGGCATGATTCGCCGCAGGCGGACATGGCTGCCAAATGGTGACCAGCGACGTCGTCCAACGAGTGCGCTTGAGGTCGGTCTGCGCCCACGATCCTGCCTCGAAGCTGCCACTGAGGTCTTCCTTGGCGGATCCCGTCGGCTTGAGGAGGCCCCAGACGCCCCTTTCGCTCGGCAACTTTGAAGTTGGCCACCAGCCCAGGGGGCAGTGTGGCTTGACAACGGTTGCCGATTGTCGACAAAATGCGGAAGGCAACCTGAGTGGGCCGGTTGAGTTTTGGAGAGCGGGATTGCTTAGAGTGGGGCTAATCGGGTGCGGGCGCTGGGGTCGGATGGCCCATATTCCGGCGTGGCTCCGGGACCCTCGCTGCCAGCTGGTCGGTGTTTACGACCAGGACCCCGAACGGATCTCATCCGTGGATGGCCTCGAGGTCGTTGGGTCAGCTGAGGAGCTGATCATGAGCGGAGATGTGGACGTCATCGACGTGGTGACCTGGAATCCGAGCCATTACCAGTACGCCGCGGCGGCCATCGCACACGGCAAGCATGTGCTGTGCGAGAAGCCGGTCCATCACAATTACCGCCTCACTCAAGAGCTCGCGGACCGTGCGAGGGCCGCCGGCCTGCGTACCAAGGTCGGCTTCACCTTCAGGTACAGCGCCGCCATGATGCGAATGAAGGAGCTGATCGATGAGGGTTGGGTGGGTCGGCCGCTGGTATTCAACGGCTTCGAGCAGAACTCCCAGTTCCTGGACCCAGCGGTGCCCATGCGGGCCGGGGAGGACCCCACCACGGCGGACGGGCAGCTGCGAGCGGCGTCCCTAGAGGGGTATGGGGCTCCCATCATCGACCTGGCGCTTTGGTTCACAAACGACCGTCCAGTGGAACTGGTGGGACTGCTCACGAATCAGATCCCAGAGCGGGCACAACCCGGATCCGGGGCGCTCGCGAATCTGCCCGTCGACGACGCTGACTGCTTCATCGGGCGGCTGGCCGGTGGCGGCTTCATGACCATTCAGAGCAGCTACGTCACGGTGGGCAACTATCCGGGCCTGGAGGCGCGCCTGTACGGGACCGAGGGAGCGGTCATCTGCCGGCTGGTCGAAGAGGGTGGGATCACTGAGAGGCTGTGGGTCGCTGGGAAGGACTCGGTTGAGTTCCGTCCCGTTGAAGTGCCTGAACGGCTACTTCCCTCTGGCGGCTCCCTGATGGAGCCCTGGCCCAGCTCCTTCTACTCCAACCTGGTGAGGGACTTCGTCACGGACATCCTGGCTCCAGACCGTATGGCTGGAGGGGACTTCGAGGATGCGGCGAGGGTGCAGGAGATCATCGATGCAGTGGAGCTGTCGCACCAGCAGCACCGATGGGTGGAGTTGCCCTTGGCCGCCTGGGCGCCTTTGAAATGACAGCCAGGAGGCCTGAGAGCCGAACGCTGGGAGACGCTGACAGGGTCCCAGTTGGCGACGTGGCGGAGGCGGTGACGCTCGGCTTCCCGGTGGCTGAAGGGCACCACTCGTGAGCGGTGGCGGCGTGCGCCGGGCGCTGATCACCACCTACTTGGAGGCTGGCCTTGTGGATGGGCTCCGGCTTGAATTCCCGGAGGTGGAGTTCAACTATCCGCTGAGCCTGGTGCCCCTGCCCCAGTACCCTGGCGACCACCGTCTGCCCCGGGCGGCCAGTCCGGCTGCCCAACAGGCGTGGGCGTCCCTCCTCAAGGACGCTGAGATCCTTTTCGACTTCGGCCCGTTGGAATTGCACCGTGAGCTGGCGCGCCTGCCCGGGCTGAGGTGGATCCAGGCGACCTCAGCAGGCGTTGGCCAGTTTGTCCATCGGGTGGGTCTTGATGGACCAGGGGCTCCCTTGGTCACTACTGCCAGAGGCGTCCACGGGCGAGCGCTCGCGGAGTTCGTCCTGATGTCCCTGATAGCCCTCAACCGTGACCTCCCGGGCACCATGGCCAACCAGGCTCGCCGCCGGTGGGTGCGCGGCTCGGGCCGGCTGGTCGAGGGCCAGACCGCACTGATAGTGGGGATGGGCAGTATCGGCGCCGAAGTAGCTTTGCTCCTTCGCGCCCTGGGAGCGAGGACCGTAGGGGTGGTTCGTGCCTTGGACGGGCGGAGCGCTTCTACCCAAGGAGTAGACGAGCTCTACGCCTACACGGATCTCGACACGTTGCTGGCGCGGGCGGATGTTCTGGTCCTGAGCTGCCCCCATACCTCGGAGACCGATCGCCTGATCGACCAGCGGCGGCTCGCCATGCTACCACCGACCGCAGTGCTAATAAATGTCGCCAGGGGGCAGGTGGTCGACGAGCCGGCCCTGGTCAGGGCACTGGCGGACTCGCGCCTTGGCGGCGCTGCCCTGGACGTGGCGGCGACCGAGCCCCTGCCGGGTGACAGCCCGCTCTGGGCGCTCCCCAACGTGATCATTAGCCCCCATTCGGCCTCAACTGTCGAAGGTGAGAATGCGGCCATTGTGGATATCTTCAGGTCCAACTTGAAGGCCTACCTCGCCGGCGACCAGCTGGTGAACGTGTTCCAGCCGGGCCGTCTCTACTGATGATCAGTTGCAACCAGTCGGCGCTGGTGAGGGTCGGGGTGGAAGCAGTGGTCAGCCAACCTGTTCAGCGCGGATCGTATTCCATCGCGTTCGACGACCTGCCCCTCATCCGGCCTGGAATGTCAGGGGTCACGGTGAACCTCCGGGTGGGGAGCCGGGCGTTCGGGTGGGAGTGCGACCACGGGGAGCCAGGCGTATCCGCCGAGGGCAGGAGCCCCGCCAGCCATCTGGCCCTCCAAGTCATGGCATGCCTGGGCAATCCCGTCCGGGTCGTGTCCGGGGAAGCCGTCGGTGCGCAGGGGGTGGTGACCGGCAAGCACGCGTTCCTGCTTATCGACTTTGCCCGGGAGGACCTGGTCAGGATTAGCCCCGGAGACCGCCTCCTCGTCGACAGCTGTGGGCAGGGGCTCATCCTAGAGGGGCACCCTGCGGTAACTGCTCGCAACTTGAGCCCGGAACTATTCCGACGCCTCCCGTGCGTCGATCTGGGGGCTGGGAGGCTTGGGGTGTCGGTGGTCGCGAACCTACCGGCTGAAGTGATGGGGGCCGGCATCGGGATGAGCTCGGAATGGGCCAACTGCGACGTGATGTTGCACGACCACGGGTTGGTCGAGCGCCTCGGTCTGGCTGATCTTAGGCTGGGAGATTTGGTTGCGATGCAAGACCAGGACCACCGCTTCGGGCGCTCGTACCAGCGTGGCTGGACCTCAGTTGGAGTGGTCGTGCACGCACTCGGGCCAACGCCCGGCCACGGCGTCGGAGTGGTGACGCTGCTCACTGCCCCCGCCAACTACCTCGAGCCTGGCATCGCTGAGCGGGCCAACCTCGGCGATCTTCTGGAGCGGCCGTCATGACGCTCCCGGCCAACCTGGATCGGCTGGTCGAGACTCGAGTAGCGGGTGAGGTGACGAACCCCTACCTGCCCGAATCCGTGTACCGCGTGGACCGGACGGGCGAGGCCTATGTACCGGTCGGCTCCGGGGGAGTGCACTACAACGTCCGGGTCGGCATGGGCGTATCTGCGTTTGCCGCCGACCAGGTGCAGCCCGGGGTCAGCATCGCCAACCCCGTGGCTGCCGCCAACCAGGCCCTATCCACCTTCGCCTGCGTTGGTAACTCAGCCCGGGTTACAACCGGGGCTGCCAGAGGGGCCGTCGGGGTGGTGACCGGGCGGCACGAGGAGTTCTCCTGCTTCCAGCACGTCCTGGTCGACTTCGAGGACGAGGCCTTGCGGGTCCTCTGCCCTGGGGATCAGGTGGTGGTTCACGCGCTGGGGGTGGGCCTGCGGCCGGACTCGTTGGCGGAGGTCGACTGCCACTCCATGTCGCCTGACCTGTGGATGGCGCTGCCCCTGCAGCTAAGCCGCTCGGGAGCGTTGCGCTTCCCGGTCGCCGCAGTCCTCCCTCCGCAGATGGTGGGGATAGGCAGCGGCCGCGTCAGCGCCACCACCTCCCTGTGCCTCCAGGTCGGATCCAACGAGGGCCGTGTGGTCGGAGAGGACCCAGCTGAGCTGAGGATTGGGGATCTAGTGGCGATCGCCGATTGGGATGCCAGATATCACACGGGGTACCGCCCGGGCTCGGTCTTGGTCGCGGTAGTCACCACCGGTTCCAGTCGGTGGCCTGGCCATGGCCCCAGCCTCACCATCTTGGCGTCGGGCCGCCAGCAGATGCTCGTGCCCGAGGTGGTCGGCGGGATCAACATTGCGGAACTGCTAGGGATCGGCACCGGGAGGCGCGGGTGATCCAGCCTGAACAGGGAGTCCATGTGCCGGAGTCAAGCGACGGCTCACCGGTCCGATGGGCGATCATCGGCACTGCCAACATCGCTCGCTGGAACTTTCTGCCCTCGCTGCGCCTAGCGGGTGGGATCGTGGTCACCGTTGGCAGCCGGAGCCGGGAGTCCGGGAGGGCCTTCCTGGCCGACAACGATCTCCAGGCGGACGTGTGCTCCTATGCCGAGGCTGTGGGGCGGGACGATGTTGACGCTGTCTACGTGGCGACCCCCAACCACCTGCACTCCCAGTGGGCGGCCGCCGCGATGGAGGGCGGTAAGGCCGTGCTTTGCGAAAAGCCGCTCGGGCGCACGCCGTCCGAAGTGGAGGACCTGATCGCGGTTTCAGCCTGTACAGGCCAGCCTCTGTGGGAGGCTTTTGCCTTCCCCTTCCATGAGCAGTGGCGCTTTCTCGTCGAGGCCATCGCCGACCAGGTCGTGGGCGAGCTAGGCGAGATTCAGTCAAATTTCCACTTTCTGGTCCGAGACCCTGCCAACATCCGATGGGACCCGGCGTTAGGAGGCGGCGCGCTCAACGACGTGGGCTGCTATCCAATCCACCTCGCCCGGCTCCTCTTCGGTAGTGAGCCGAAGGATGCGGCAGCGGTGATGAAGGTGGGCGGCCGGGGCGTTGATGCCGAGTGTCAGGCCATATTGGACTTTGGCTCTGGCCGTCGGTTGCAGTTCAGCTGTGGCCTAGAGCGTTGGCGCGACACCTCGACCCGTCTTCTTGGCAGCGGCGGAGAGATCCGCCTCACGGACCCCTTCCACCCGACCGCCCAGGACACCATCACCGTGATCCGAGACGGGCACACCATGGTGCACCGACTTGTCCCCGACGAACCCTCGTTCACAGCGATGCTCCGCAGCATCTGCTCAGTCGTGGCGCAAAGGCGGCCGGCCCAACACTTGGCGAACGGCGACGCCCTCGGTACCGCACGGGCACTAGCGATGGTCCGTACCAGATTTGTCGAATGGCCATGAGGTTGCGGCCGATCACAGTGGAGAACAATTTTGGCTGATCAATTGCGTGTAGCCGTGATAGGCGCCGGACGATGGTCTACCCGTGCCCACCTGCCCGGATGGCAACGTTGCCCGGGCGTGGATCTGGCCGTCATCTGCGACCTCGACTTGGAACTAGCCCGCTCCCGGGCCCTGGAGTTCGGCGCCGCCGAGGCTCATTCCGACTACCAAGCCGTGGTTCAACGCCGGGACATCGACATTGTGGATGTCTGCACTAGAGACGAGCATGACCCGATCGTCTTTGCGGCCCTGGAGGCGGGCAAACACTGTCTCACTGAGAAGCCGGTCGCCCATCAGGCACACGACGTGTGGCGGGCGGTCGCCCTGGCCAAGACCAAGGGAGTGAAGACCAAGGTCGGGCTGACCTTCCGCTACGCACCAGCGGTTGCGTACATGAATGAGCTGATCCAGGAGGGCTTCTGTGGGCGGCCGTTCATTTTCAACGGCTACGAACAGAACAGCCAGTGGCTGGATCCTGATAACCCAGCTGACAAGAGGATTCTCACCAAGCCTGCTGACGATGACCCGGTCGGAGGCTGGTCGGCCCTGGAGTCGGAAATCACAGTTTCCTCCTTGGAGGGCTATGGCGCACCCATCATTGATATCGGACTAATGGCCACCAGCGGCGCCCCGACCGAGGTCGTGGGTGTGCTGAAGAACTTTGTGCCGGAACGGCGGCGTACAAACCTTCAGCAAGGGCGCGAGCCGATCAACATCGATGACGGAGACGTCTTCATCGCGCAGCTGGACAACGGGGCCTTGATGACGATCCAGAGCAGCTACGTCACGGTGGGCAACTATCCGGGCGTGGAGGCCCGCCTCTATGGAGACCGCGGTGCCCTGATCTGCGGCGTGGTTGACGAGGGCGGGGAGTGGCAGAGGCTCTGGAGTGCCAGCGCCGAAGCCGTGGAGTTCAAGAGGTTGGAAATCCCTGAGCGTCACTTTCCCCCTGGCTACGTGGCCGGTCACGGGTGGGAGGAAACCTGCTACGGAAACCTTATCAAGAGCTTCGTCGACGAGATCAGCCTGGGTGGCGACACCAATGTAGGCGACTTCACGGAGGGAGCCCGCGTCCAGGAGATCGTTAACGCGGTTGAGCGGTCCCACCGGACCCACGGCTGGGTCCCAGTTGAGCGCGGGCAAGGCTGAGCGATGGACACCGACCGGGTCTTGACAAGCCGGTCGATTGTCGACAACATATGAGCGGTCATGACTGGTGCTGAATGGCCCCCCACGCCCATCGCGGCCGTCCAACAGGTCAGCCTCTCGGAGGAGGTGACCGCCCGGATCCGCGAGGGAATCGTGACTGGCCTGCTGCGACCCGGCCAGCACCTCCGCGAGGCCGATCTTGCCGACGCCTTGCAAGTCAGCCGGAGCCCGGTGCGGGACGCCTTCGCTCGCCTCAATCATGAGGGACTTGTGACCTTGCGGCGACACCGCGGTGCGGTGGTGGTCGGAATGAGCGCCGAGGACATCGAGGACCTTTACAGCCTGCGTCGCAGCCTTGAAACTCTGGCGGTCCGGCTGGCCGCCTCCAGGGCGACCGCCGAAGACCTCGGCGCGCTTCGGGCGGCTGCCGCTCACGTCCAAACCGACTCAGAGATGATGCGGGAGCGGCAGTTCGCGGAGGCGGACATCCGGTTCCACGATTTGCTCTACCGGGCCGCTCATCATGACCGCCTCTACGCCTGCTGGTCGATGGTGCGACCGAACATTTTTCGATTCCTGCTCACTCGCAACATCGCCAATGCTGACTACAAGGCGATCTTTAAGGATGAACACAGCGCGCTCGCCCAGGCGGTGGCGGACTCCCACCCGGATGCGGCGATTCATCTCATCGACGACCATCTGCAGGGCTCGTACGTGCGGCTGGTGCGGCACTACGCGCCCCAGCCCGAGGATGGTCGTGCCCCAGGCGCGCAAGAGCGACAGACACCGTTGCTGTGAAAGGGCCGGCCACTAGAGTGGCGCCGCAAGACCAAGGAGGGACCAGCGGAGAATGCACACGTTAGTCGACAGGACTGTGGGTCGGAACGCTCACCGAAGCTGGCGCCGAGCCTGGCTCGTTGGTCTGCTGGCCATGGGTTTGGTTGCGGGCTGCGCGAGCACGGGAACATCTCCGTCGGCTGGATCATCGGGCGGTGCGCCGGTCAAGGGGGGGACTGCGACCGTCGCCGAGACGGCCGGCCTGCCCCCGCCCTGGATCTTTCCCTTGTACCCTGCAACTGACTTCACGGTTCAGTTCCAAAGCCAGTTCGAATACCTGATGGTCCCGCCCTTGTACCAGTTCGGCAGCGGCACCTCGCCGGCGATCAACTACGGGATCAGCCTGGCGTACCCGCCGGTGTACCAGAACGGTGATACCCAGGTAGTCATCAAGCTCAAGCACTACCTGTGGTCCGATGGGACTCCGGTGACGGCACGCGACGTCACCTTCTGGCTCAACGAACTCCGTGCCGAGAAGCTGAACTGGGCCGCCTATGTGCCCGGCCTCTTCCCGGACAACGTTACCGGGGTCAAGGTCAACAACCCCTACCAGCTCACCTTGACTCTCAACAAGGCCTATTCGCCTACTTGGTTTACTTACAATGAGTTGGCTCAGATCACACCGATGCCGCAACAGTCGTGGGATCGCACCAGCGCCTCCGGGGCAGTTGGGAACTACGATCAGACCACTGCGGGAGCCAAGGCCGTCTTCCAATTCCTAAACGCTCAGTCGAAAGACATCGCCACCTATGACACCAACCCCTTGTGGAAGGTGGTGGATGGCCCCTGGCGCCTGAAGACATTCCTCAACAGCGGTTACATTGTGATGACTCCGAACCCCACCTACAGCGGGCCTGACAAGGCTCACCTGGCAAAGCTGGTATTCCTACCCTATGACAGCGAAGTTCCAGAGGTGAACGCCGTCAAGGCTGGGTCCGTCGACGTTGGCTACCTGCCGACCAACGACGCCAGCCTACGGCCGTCGCTCAGCCACCAGGGCTACACGTCAGGCGTCTGGCCGACCTATGGTTTCAACTCCCTGTTCATCAACTTTAACAATCCGGTTGTCGGGCCGGACTTCAAGCAGCTTTATGTTCGGCAAGCTTTGGAGCGCCTAATTAACCAGCCGCAGTGGATCAAGACCGCTTTGGCGGGCTTCGGGGTCCCTGACTACGGGCCGGTCGTCAATGGCTCGGCCGCAGTTACAGCCCCGATAGAGAGCCCTAGCCAGTACCCCTACGCCTTCAGCGTCAGCGCCGCCGAGGGTCTACTTCGGGCCCACGGCTGGAAGGTTGTTCCGGGAGGAGTCGACAGCTGCCAGAGTCCTGGGACCGGCCCCAATCAATGTGGCGCCGGCGTCGCGAAGGGGAGTCAGCTCTCGTTCACATTGATCTACCAAGACAACTACTCTGCCGGCTTAACGGAAATGGAGATATTCAAGTCGACGGCGGCACAGGCAGGAATCCAGATCAACCTCAAGGGAAGCACATTCGCCTATGCGGCGGCGACGCCGTGCTCAAGCACCCAATCCGCCTGTAGCTGGCAGATTGACGACTGGGGCGGTGCAATTTACACCCTTCCGTACTATCCCGCTGGTGGGGGCTACTTCCGGTGTGGAGGAGCTCTTAATGCGGACAACTACTGCGATCCGACTGAGGTGAAGCTTTCCAACGCGGCTGAGGGCTCAGGGCAGAAGGCACTCTTCGCTTGGGAGACCTACGTTACCCAGCAACTACCGATGCTCTGGATCCCCAATGCCGACTACCAGTTGCTCGAGGTGAAGAGCAACTTGCATGGAGTTCTTCCAGCCAATCCGCTGCTTTCAATCTACCCGCAGAACTGGTACTACACGAAGGGCTGAGCCCAGGTCGAGAGCCAGGGACGCCGACCTCCGGGTCGGCGTCCCTCCTGCTGCTATAGCACAAGTAGCTCAAGCCGGTGCCAGTTGGAGGTATAAGCAACTTGACCGAGGTCAATCCCGAAGCGACCGCTGACTGGGGCCGCGCTGGGGACGAGGGGACAGTACGGCGTTGGATGAGTGACGCGGTCGACTTTGCTCGGGCGCACGGAGCCACCTACGCAGACGCCAGGGTGGTGGAGATTGAGGAAGAGCGCGTCTACGGCGAGCTTAAGCGTGATCCCGACGTGCGGCGAGAGCATACCCTAGGCATCGGCGTTCGCGTCATCCTAGGTGGGATGTGGGGATTTGGCTCGCGCGCCCTCGGTGCCGCAGACGCCCCGATCGCCGCGGCCGCGGGCGCGGTCAGAATGGCGGCGAGCTCTCCGGGTGGACTGGCAGCGGCCTGGGCGCCGCTGCCGCCTGAAATCGGCACCTATCATACGGAGGTGCACCAAGACCCGTTCTCGGTGGGTCTGGATCGTAAGCAGCGGCTGCTGGACGAAGTGCTACAAGTGGCCCGGGAGTCGCCCTTGGTGGTGTCCGCCCTAGCGGGCGTCAATGCCAAGCGCCAGCGGCGGTACTTTCTTAGCACCGAGGGCAGTTGGCAGATCCAGACGCTGGTGGAATGCGGCGGCGTCTACCAGGTGTGGGCGGCGGCGGACGGTGAGGTACAGCGGCGCTCCTACCCCAACTCATTTCACGGCAACACCGGCGCCGGGGGCTGGGAATTCGTAGAGTCACTTGGCCTCCTTCATGAGGCGCCGCGAGTGGTCGACGAGGCCAGCGCGCTGCTGACTGCCCCGCAGTGTCCTGGTGGCACCGCGGACGTCATCATCGGGCCGGCGATGACCGCTCTCCAGATCCACGAGTCGTGTGGGCATGCTCTCGAGTTGGACCGCATTTTGGGTGATGAGGCTGGCTTCGCCGGCACGTCGTTCGTCGAAGCCACTGGACTTGGCACCTTTCGCTATGGGTCGCCCGCGGTATCGGTAGTGGCGGATCCAACTGCGGTTGGGGTTCGAGGCAGCTTTGGGTTCGACGACGAGGGTCAAGCCGCGAAGCAGACGACCCTAGTGGATCATGGCGTGGTGGTGGACTTCCTCTCCTCACGGGAGTCCGCGGCGAGGATAGGTCGGCGGTCCACTGTTTCGATGCGGGCTGACGGATGGCAGTACATGCCTCTGTGTTTCTCCACGCACGTGGCTCTTCAGCCCGGCCAAGGCAGTCTGCAGGAACTCCTCGCCAAGCTGGGAGACGGCTACTACCTGGACATGGATCGAAGCTGGAGCATAGATGAGCAGCGGCTGAATTTTCAGTTCGGTACCGAGGTCGCCTACGAAGTCAAGCGGGGGGTGAAGGGGAAGCTGATGAAGAACGCCTCCTACGGTGGCGTCACTCCCCAATTCTGGGGCAGCGTCGAGCAGGTAGCGGGAGCGGAGGAGGCCCGTGTCTTTGGTCTCCCATGCGGCAAGGGCGAGCCCAAGCAATGGGGCTTTGTATCCCACGGCTCTGCACCGATTCTGGTGAGAGGAGTTCGAATGGGGGTGGCGGGGTGAGCCTCGACGCGGCCGCCGGACGCGGCGAGGATGTCCTGCTCGCTCACGCGGAGGCCGCGCTCCGAAGTCTAGGCGGCAGCGGCGACATCGTTGTGACCTCCCGCTTGGGAGAGTACACTCGGTTTGCGGGCCCCAGAATTCACCAACCGCAGGCCATTGACGAGCTGCAATTGATGGCGAGAGCTGTCTCGAGGGGAGGTTCGGCCCGGGTGGCCACCAGTCACTTGGACTCGGCCGCGTGGGCCGGTCGGGAGGCTGGAGCCTTGGCCAAGCAGGTCACGGGACTCTCTCACCGCGAGATCGCGCTCCCGGGACCCGACGGGGTGGCAGCTCCGGCGCAGTCGACCTGGGATGGCGACTCGATGCGATTCGATGCTGCGGAGCGGGGCCGACTGGCTTGGTCGGCGATCCAGAGGGCCGAGCAGATCGGTGCCAGTGCCCACGGCATGCTGTCGCTGGTGGTGGTGGAGATGGCTGTGGCAAACAGTGCGGGATTGCGGCGCTACGTGCGCGCGTCTGAGGTTTACTACAGCGTGCTAGTCCGTTTGGGAGCCGGCTCCGGCTACCGCTCCGACGTCGGCCGCAGCCTCGCTCGTCTGAACCCGGAGGTAGCTATCGATGAAGCCCTGGCCGACGCCGTAGGCAGTCAAAAGCCACAGTCGTTGCCGCCCGGTTCATATGATGTGGTTCTGGGTCCTCTCGCCGTAGGGGACATGCTCGGATTTTTCGGCGCTCTGGGGTTCGCCGAGAGCGCCGCAGGGCAGGAATCCGGGATTGTAGCTCGCCGCGGCGGGACCATTGTGGCGGATCCGAGAATCTCCATCGTCGACGATGGGACGGCCCCAATTGGGCTGCCGATCCCGTTTGACGTCGAGGGCGTATCGAAGCGCCGCGTGACCATGATTGACCGCGGCGTCGTGGGCGAGGCTGTGACCGACCTTGAGACCGCTGGCCGTTTACAGCAGGCTTCTACGGGACACGCGCATATCGGCCGAGAGCAAGCTCCCGCGCCCACTCCCGCGAACTTGATCCTAGACGCCGCTCCTCGCTCAAGTCAGGCGCTAACCGAGGGCATCGAGCGCGGACTCATTATCTCGCGCTTTCATTACACGCGCTTGATCGACTCCGAGACCAGCGCCTTCACAGGTGTCACGCGGGACGCTTGTTTCGAGATCCGTGAAGGGCGTGTTGGCACGGCCCTGACCCAAAGTCGCTTCAGCGAGGAAATCTTGCCGGTGTTATCCCGGTGCGACGCGGTGGGGGACACTCTCGTCAGCCAGCCCCTCATGAACGTCTGGAACGGTGTCGCGAGTGCTCCCGCACTGCGGATCCGCGGCTTTCGCCTGGGGTTCAGGTGAGCGCCACTCCAGGGGATTCGATATTGATATTTTTGGGGCTTCAGGGGCGGACCTGGGCCCCATTTCCGGGAAGCGGGGCCCATTGTCCGGTACGCCCCGGGCGCACGTAAGGACCCTGGCAGACGACCTTGGGCCCAATCATGAGGCGCTGGGGCGAAGGTAGATTCTTCAATACGGGGGCAGTAGGTCTTGGGAGCTAGGTATGAACGTACGGTATGATTTCAGTGATCGGGTGGTGATCGTGACGGGGGCGGCGCGAGGCGTCGGCCGGGAGATCGTGCATCAATTCGCGGCCGCAGGGGCAAGCGTTTTGGCGACGGATCGCGACCGACCCGGCCTGGAGGAGAGCTGTAGAGATCTCCCGGGCCACGTGAAGGCTGTGGTCGGAGATGTCCGAGACGAGGACGAATGCACGAAGATCGTGAGGGCCGCTACCGAAACATTCGGCCGGCTCGATATCTGCGTGAACAATGCCGCGGTTGCTCCCCATGCGAGCCTTATGGACGAGCGTGTGGAGGTGTGGGACACCGTCTACGCGGTCAACTGCCGGGGCACCTTTCTGATGACTCGGGCGGCGGCTCGGCCCATGATCAGCCAGGGCCATGGGGGACGCATCATCAACTTCTCGTCGGGGGTGAGCAGCCGAGGGTCGGCAGGCGCGGCCGCTTACGCGAGCAGCCGAGCCGCGACCGAGAGCTTTACCAGAGTCGCCGCCATCGAACTCGCTCCCTATGAGATCCTCGTGAACTGCGTGAGCCCTGGCCTGATCGACACCCAGCCAAAGCCTCTCCCTCCCACCATGGCGCAGTCCCTCAGTGCCAGGATTCCTGAATTGCCGCTGGCCCGTCCAGGCCTGGCTGAGGAGGTAGCTCAACTGGTGCTTTGGCTCAGTTCAGACGGGTCCAGCTACGTCACCGGCGCACTCTACACTGTTGACGGTGGCAGTGGCGTGGGGAGCCGCCCGCCCGGCGCGGTGGTGGACGACGATGTGCGCTACGACTGGGTGACGGGACGCAGCCGAGTTTAGGCACAGGCCTGAAGTTGTGAACCGCCTGGGGTAGATTGATTCGCTTTTGCGGACTTCCAGAGAGTCGCTGCCGCCGAGCGCCGTTGGCGTTCACCGGTTTCAACCGCCATCCGGAGGAGTGCCCGTACTCGACGGTTACGTCAGGCGCTCTGACCAGACTCTTCCCTAACTCCGTCGGGACCGTGATCAGGGAAAAGGCAGTTCGTGGCCCGTACCTGGGAGTCCTTCCGAAGCCTTCGAGGCGGCGGGGAAGATCACTCGGATGCCGCCGGAAGGTCAGCTGACCACGACCACCACCTGCTGGTAACCGGTAGCTCCGTTGGGGTAGCTCCCCGAAGCGGCGGCGGTTTGGAAGCGCCCGCTGTGGTCGGCGGCTCTGACCACCAGGCTGAAGAGGCCGGGAGCCGGCGTCCAGGGCAGGCTCCACACGGTCCAGGCGTAGGTTCCGATGGTCGGCTGGAGCCGTGCCTGGTGCCAGACGCCGCCGCCGTCGAAGCTCACCTCGACAGCGCCGATGCCACGACTCGCGCCGTAGGCGATACCGCTCACGAGGTAGCGGCGCCCCGGGCTGAGGCGGGTACTCCCGGCCGGGAAGTCGAAGCGCGAGAAGATGTGTGGCACCGCGGCAGCGTTCCAGCCCTGCTGCTCCCAGTACCCCTGGTAGGGCCCCCTTTGCAGGTAGATCCCGGTCAGCCACTTGGGATTCTTCATGCCGTAGTGGCCGGTCACCAGGACTCGGGCCGGGAAGCCATGTTCCGAGGGCAGGGGGGAGCCGTTGAGATGGGTCGCGAGCAGGGTCGTGGGAGCCAGCGCCTGGTCGAGAGGGAGGCTCTCGGTGTAGCCGTCAGCGCACGCGAAGATCACCTGCTTAGAGCCCGCAGGCACCCCGGAATCGGCCAGAAGGCGGCGCAGCGGCACCCCTCGCCAGCGGCCGTTGCTGATCAGGGTTCCTCCCACCGGGTTGGAGATGCACTCCAGGGCCTGCACCTGCTCCACGGCCGCCATCGAGGTGAGCTCGGGGTAGCTTAGCTTCACCTCGCGATCTCCCCGGACCAGCAGGCTCCAGCTTCCGGCCCCGATTCGAGGCGGCCCGAAAAGGTCCTTGGAAACCACGTAGAACTCACCGGTGGGGGTGATCTCCTCTGGCAGGCGGCCAACTTCCGGACCCTTGGTCGCTAGAGAGAGAGTTGGTGGACCCGCCACAATGGCGCGAGCTCCCAGGTAGCCCAGGGTGGCTGCTCCCGCCAGAGCGCCGGCGCCCGCCAGGAAGCGGCGCCGCGAGATGGCCGCCGAGCCCAGGTCTCGGATGGGGGAGGGGTGCACGGCGGGCACCCTGAACATATGCAGCAGTGCCTCCACGAGCCCCGCCACCAGCAGCCAGTCGACCAGAGCGCTCCAGGTCGCGGCGGTCGCCAGGGTGCCCTCCGCGGACAGGAGCAACGGCAGCGTCACCACCCACAGCCCCAAGGCGGGTAGGAGTCCGGTGATGGCGCCCTCCCTTGCCGCTGGCCGCCAGCCTCTGGATCGGGGTGCGACGTGGGATGCCGCCAGGGCGGCCCAGACAGCCGAGATCAACACCAGGAGTGCTCCGGTGCCCAGCAACAACAGGGGCCGGCCCCTCTCCTGCAGCGAGTCGATCAGGGTTCCGAACAGGGGCCCCGGCAAAAGGATCGCCAGCCCGCTCCCGACCACGTCGAGCAGGCCCGGTAGACCCGCCCATACTCGGAGGACCAGCATGGCGGCAACCCCGGCCCCGCCCGCGCACGCC
>JABEUU010000223.1 GCA_013044295.1 Candidatus Dormiibacterota bacterium | reverse complement strand
GGCCCTGGTCGGGAAGGGCGGATTCGAACCGCCGACCTCACGGTCCCGAACCGTGCACTCTAACCTGACTGAGCTACTTCCCGCAGTTGCCCAGTATACCTGTGAGCAGTTTGGCCCCAGGGCCTCCTCTACACTGTGGCTCAATGGCCATCTACCTGGTCCGCCACGGCGAGACCGAATGGACTCTGGGGGGGCGCCACACTGGGACCACCGACCTTCCCCTGACACCGGCTGGGGAGGCGCAGGCCGTGGGGCTCAAGGCCGACCTGGCTGCGCGGAGCTTCGCTAGGGTTATCGTCAGCCCCCGCCGCCGCGCGATCCGCACCGCCGAGTTGGCAGGATTCTCCGGCCGTCTCGAGGTTGATCCCCGGCTGGCCGAGTACGACTACGGGCAGTACGAGGGGCTCACCGCCGCTGAGATCGAAGCTCGCCAGCCTGGATGGGAGCTCTGGCGGGATGGCTGCCCCGGCGGTGAGATGCCCGGACAGGTGTTGGCCCGGGCCCGGGAGCTGCTGGCCGGGCTCCCGCTCTCGGCCGAAGACAACAGCGTCATCTTTGGCCATGGCCACATTCTGCGGGCGGTGGCGGCCGCCTACCTGGGCTTACCCGTGAGCTTCTGCACCAGCCTGATCTTGAAAGTGGCCTCGGTATCCATCCTGGCGACCGAGCATAACCAGCCCGCGATCGACAGTTGGGACCTCACCCATCCGGCTGCCGGTTAGGCCAGCCGGGGCTGCGACACCAGGTTCTCCAGCAGCGCCGGCCGCTGGCCCAAGTCGCCGGCCGTCCTGGCGACCGCGAATTCGTACACCGGTGAGATCCGTAACCCCCTGGGCAGGAACGGCTGGCTGGAACGCAGCCAGATCCGGATGGTCCGGTGGGCGAGGGCATGGGCGGGAGTCCATCGAATGCCGTAGTGACGCCGGATTGGGTCGGGCAGCAGCCCCGCTGTGATGAAGCCGGTGAGCTCAGCCAGGCCCTTTGGCCCGCGCATTCCCAGCCTGGGGATGAGGATCACGTCGGCGACCTGGCGTGAACCGGCCCCTGGCAGCGCCACTCCCTGAGCGATCTGGTCCTCGATCCAGCTCCGCATCTCTCCCACGCCGCTCCAGGTCGATCCCGGAGCCAGCCCCATCAGGCGGGCGACCGCGTCCCACTCGCGGACGAAACGGTCCCGCTGCCGCTGGGTCAGGCCCCCGATCAGGGAGTCGTGGGTGGTCAACATGGCATCCACCAAGGAAGCGTGGACCCAGAGCGTGAGGTCGCAGTCGCGAGCGCGGTATCCCACTCCCGCTTGCCAGGCGGAGGTCGCGTGGGCCGGCGGCAGGGTGCCCTCCACCTTCTTGTGCATCCGGTTGACTTCTCGGGTCGCCGCCAGAGCCTCCTCGGTGGTGCCGAAGACAACGCTGGTGACCCAGGCCACCGTGCGCTGAAAGCGGCCGATCGGGTCGGTGGTGAAGTCGCTGTGATCCAGAGCTCCCTGAGCCACCAGGGGATGGGCCACCTGCATCAGCAGGGCCCGCGACGCACCCAGCAACAGCATCGGCTCGCGCATCACCCGCCAGGTCACGGTTCCGGGGCCGAACAGCCCCTGCTCCCGCTCGGTCGAGCGCAGCGGGAACGGACCCGGCGGCGGGAGGCCGGCGGCGAGCATCCAGAGCAGGTCGTTCCCAGACGGAATCTCCACTCTCACAGTCCCAGGTTAGCGAGGGTTGGGTCTGGCGGCGGCATCACCATCTCGGTCTCTGGGGATGGGGCGGGTTGACGTCCGGCCCCACTCCACCTATGGTCGGGACGTGCCCAACACCATAGCCGAGTTGGTCGAGCCCTTCGCCTTTCTCCTGGGTGACTGGGACGGGGAAGGGGTCGGCCTTGGGAGGCCGACCCCCGGTTTCGGTACCGGGAGCGGCTCTCGATCCGCGCCGTGCCCGAACGGGCGCTGCTCAGGCTGAGTCAGAGCACGGTGGTCGCCGGCAGCGGAGCCCTGAGTCACGTCGAGGAGAGTTTCCTGCGGCTCTTCCCCGAGGCGCTGGTCGAACTCGTGGTGGCCATCCCGGCCGGGTACACGGAGATCCACGCCGGGCGATTGGTTGGCCCTCGGCTGGAGTTGAGCCAGCTGGCGCTCGGGGTCGCGCCCAGGGCCCGGCCGGTGAATCTGGTGGAGAGGCGACTGGAGATGGTCGATGGCAGCCTTCACCACCAGGTCGCGATCGCGGTCGGGCCCGGTCCGGCCGCTCCCCACGTGGCCTCGATCCTGACCCGTTCCGCCTGACCCAAACCCTGATCCAACGGCGACTCGGAGGCACCAAGTGCTGGATTCCCAAGCTCGCGAACTCGCCGCGGAGCTTGACCGCCGCGACCAGATCGGTTGGCTACGCCAGCGGTTCTGGCTCGAACCGGACGGCCCGATCTATCTGGACGGCAACTCCCTTGGGAGATTGCCGCTGCGCTCGCTGGACCGCGTCGACCAGGTGATGCGAACCGAGTGGGGTGGCGGCCTGGTCGG
>JABEUU010000054.1 GCA_013044295.1 Candidatus Dormiibacterota bacterium | reverse complement strand
AGTATCCGCCCAAACCACTTGGTAGGCAGAATCGTCCAGGCCAAGCTTGCCTACGGCCAGCTCCCGTAGGATCCGGGTGCTCGGCGTTACTCCGGCGTTCCTATCAGTGGGGCGACCGCGACTGGGCCGCCACGAGCCGCGCCTCTCGGCGGGCTACCCTGGAGTGACAACACAACGATGAAACCGCAACCTTCTGAGCGACTCACGTCCTCCGCCGACCAGCGGGCCACAGGGCTGGCGCGCGCCTTCGTAGACCAGGGCCACGAGCCTGGCTTTTGCCCCTCGGAGCCGCATTCCCTACAGGAGCTTGGTCTACCTTTCTCCTTCGTCTCCGACCTGATCCTGAAGATCATGTACTTCAACGGCAACATCCTGGGCCGCGACATCGCCGCCCGGGCCTGCTTGCCCTGGTCGGTCGCCTCCGAGGCGCTCACGTTCCTGGCCTCCGAGGGCTACTGCGGCACCACCGGGATCCGGGGGACCCACGGCCCCGGTGACGACTTCGCGGAGAGCTTCCAGTACCTGGTGACCAACACCGGGCGGGACCGGGCGCGGGAGATCCTGGAGCTCAACCAGTACGCCGGTCCCGCCCCCGTCCACCTCGACGACTACCTGGAGAGCGCCAGCTCGCTCGCCGATGAGGCTCCGGTGGTATCGGCTGAGGAGCTGCAGCAGGCGCTGCGCCACCTGGTCGTCCCCGAGCAGCTCATCGAGGTCGTCGGCACGGCGCTTACCGGCCGTCAGGCTCTCTTCCTCTATGGGCCCCCGGGCAATGGCAAGAGCTCGATCGCAGAAGCCTGCGCCACTGTGCTCGGAGACCCCATTTTCATACCCCATGCCCTCTACGTCCACGGCGAGGTGATCCGGCTCTTCGACCCGGTCCATCACCGACTGGTGTCCGGGCCTCCCATCCCCCACGATCGGCGCTGGGTCTTGGTCTATCGGCCGGTGGTTCACGCCGGAGGCGAGCTCCGAGGCAACGAGCTGGAGCTGGCATTCGACCGCAGCCTGGGATTCTACGAGGCGCCGCTCCAGCTCAAGGCCAACGGCGGCATCTTCCATGTTGACGACTTCGGCCGCCAGATGATCTCGCCCCGCCAGATCCTCAACCGCCTTATCGTCCCTCTGGAGTCGGGGATCGACTACCTCAATGTGGCCCGGGCCGGCACCACGGTGAGCGTCCCCTATGCCGCGGTGTTGCTGCTCTCGACCAACCTCGACCCGGGCGAGCTGGTCGACGAGGCATTCCTGCGGCGGGTGCGCTACAAGGCCTTGGTGCCTGACCCCACGGCCGAGCAGTTCCGGCTGATCCTGCAGAGAGTCTGTCAGAGCCGTGGCATCCAGTACCGGGATGAGGTCGTGGACTACCTCTTGCAAAAGCACTACGCGCCGGTCGGAAGAGCGTTGCGGGGCTGCCATCCGCGCGACCTGGTGGATCAGATAGTCGCCACCGCGCGCTACCTGGGGATTCACCCCGAGCTCAGCCGCGATCTGGTGGACCGAGTCGCGCGAGCGTATTTCTCCGACATCCGGACCTCTCCGACCCAACATTTGGGCGGCGACGCCCGGACCCTTTCCTGAACCTCCCATCCACTGCGGGCTCGGCTCCCTCGGCCCAGCCCCCTCCTGGATCCGCGCCGCCCCGACAAGCTTAGTCTGCCGCTGCGCTCTTCGGGCAGAGCCTGAGCGCCCGCGGTAGGGGGCGCTTCCCCGCCACCCTCTCTGGCAGAAAGACTGGTTAGCCATGCGGGCGGCGGTGCCGACCCTCAGACAGCCACTACCTGCATCCCGGCACGGAGATCCTCGCCTGGGGTGGCGGGACACCCCGTCTTAGTCCGCCGGCCTCTCTGCGCCTCGGTGCAGGTGCCGCCCAGAACAGGCCGCCCCGAGGGGGCCCGTCTACCCAGGTGTCCCGCCATAACTGGGAGGGTACGGTGGGCCCCGCGCCCTGTCGCGGACGCGGGGCCCCGAATGGCTTGCGTGAGAGTCGGCCTACCTTCGGCCGCCGCCGGCCAGCGACGAGATCAGGTTGGCCACGTTCGGGGTCCCCAGTCCGGTCGGAAGGTTGTAGCCCGGGCTGGTTGCCGGGTAGCCGATTGTACTGCCGAAGGCGTTGTTCTGGCCGGTCCCGTAGATGTTGTGAAAATCAGCCGCGTAGGCCCTGGCGTTGGCGTAGATCGAGTAGAGCAGGGGATTGAGCTCGCCCAGCGGGCGTCCCGCCGCTTGGTCCGCCAGCGCGGTTATGGCAGCCCACGACGGAGATCCCTCGCTGGTGCCCCCAAAGAAGTAGAAACCGTTGCCGGCGCCCAAGAAGCCCAAATAGATCATGGTTGCGGTGTACACCGAGGCGTTGAAGGAGACATCCGCCACGGTCCGGCCGGGGTACCCGCTGCCATCCGCGCTCTGGTAGGCAGGCTGCGCGAACAAGATGCTGGGCGCTCCTCCCGTGGCTCCGAACGGCCCGGCAGAGCAGCCGAATGGGCAGAGAGAGGAGATGGAGTCGTTCCAGGTGGTCTCCGACTGGTAAGTGCCCCGGTTGGAGAGGAAGAGGTCGGTGCCGCCGACCGCGGTGACCAACGGGTCTGAGGCCGGGAACAGCGCGGTGGAACTGGAGGTGCCCTCGGTGGCTCCTGAGTCTCCCGCGGAGGCGAATACGCTCATGCCCTGGGAGACCGCCTGCTGGTAGATGGCCTCGGCCTGGGCGAGCTGGTCATTGTTGCCGTTGAAGGCGTCCTCAGGGGCCCCGAAGCTCATGCTCATGACGTTGCCGAGGTGATTGTCGACCGCGTACTGCTCGGCGTTGTTGAGCGCGTTCCCGGAGTTGTTGGGAGCCACTACCAGGTCGATCGTGGCCCCTGGCGCGAGCCCATGAGACTGCTCCACGTCCAGGCTGGTCTCCTCGGCCCAGCTCGTCTCCTGATGATTTTGGAGGGGGTTGTAGGTGGGCTGGCCGGTGGGATAGAAAATGTTGAGAGTGGCAGGGGGCAGCCCGAACTCCTTGTCGTAGGTCGCCAGGTCGCTCTGGATGGTCGGGCTGCCGTAGGCGTCGATCAGGACGATGGTCTGTCCGGCCCCGGTCAGCTTGCTCGGAAAGTTGTACCCGGCGCGCAGGTCCTGCGGCGAGTAGCAGGCGAAACCGAAGCTGGCGACGCACTGGCTGGGCGTGTACGGGAACGCTCCCGGGGTTGCGCCCGGGCTGGCGAGCGCCAGCTTGGCGATGGGGTTCACCTGGTAGTAGACCGTCGACGTGGAGGTGGACCCGGCCAGGGTGGTGGACGGCGTCAGCGCCAACATCAAAGCCGAGCCCAAGACCGCCGCGGCGGCTGCTCCGGTCACGGTTCGCAGGCGGAATGATTTCACGAAGTTCCTCCCTTGCTGATGGCCGTGGCGAATCCGACCGCCACTGCGATGGACGAAGCGTAGCTGGTTTCCTGGTGATACCTCAAGCCCCAGGGTGGGCAACCGAACCCCCTACCTCACAACTCGCATGCGTGACCTCGCCCGCTCTGCCCGATCACGGTCAACCCCGAGCCGAAAAGCCTCCTGGGCGATGGCTCGGGCGGTGGCCAGCTCGCCAGCCGCGGCCCTTGGAGCCTGTTGGTGGTGGGGGCATCTGCCCCCACCACCAACCTTCTACTTGTGGCCGTGCGCGGCTGTGGCGCCGCCGCCGTCGTAGGTCTGGATCGCCGACGCCAGCTTGGTCACATCCGGGACACCAAGCCCGGTTGTGGGATCCCACCCCGTCCCCGCCTGGTAGCCCCAGTTGTTGCCCTGGGCGATGTCCCGAAAGCCGGCCACGGTCCCGCCCGAGGCGGGCAGGCTGTAGAAGACCTGGGATGCGAACCCTATCGGTCCCCCCTCGGCCTGGTCCAGGAGCGCTGTTATCCCCGCCCACTGGGGAGCCGCGAACGAGGTCCCGCCCCAGCCGTTGCTCCAGGGAGAGGTGGCGTTGGAGTAGGTGGAGTTGGAGTCGTAGATGGCATAGCCGGTGAAGGGGTCGGCATTCAAAGCGACGTCAGGCACCCCCCGCTGGCCGCTGCCCTGGAATCCCTGCTGCCAGCTGGGCTGGGCGAAGTACAGGCTGTAGCCACCCCCCGAGCCGATCGGATAGAAGCTCCTGTGGGCCTGCTCCTGGTTCTGCAGGCCCAGGGCCTGGTAGTAGGGCAGCAGGTAGCTCCAGCCCCAGGCCGCCTCGGAGGTCGGGCCGCCGTAGACGGCCGGTGCGGTGGCGGTGGCGGCCGCAATCTGGACGCCCTGGCTCGAGCTTGGCAGCGTGGTGCCCCCGGCGGCCGTGACGTAGGGAGACGAGCCCGGGCTGTCCACCGCCAGGGTGTTGTACTGGGGGTAGGCGTCGTAGGCGCCGTAGTCACCCGAGGCGGCGAACATGCTCATCCCCTCGGCCGCGCCCTGCTCAAAGGCCTGGTTGAGCAGGATCGCGTACCCCTTGGTCTCGTCCTGCTCCGCCTCCCCCCAGGAGGTGGTCACCACCTGCGCCTGGTCCTGGCTGACCACGGTGTCGTAGAGGTCTACGAAGCCGTTGTTGGTATTGGGCGCGACGTAGGCGATGATGTTGGCCCCCGGCGCCATGGCTCCGGAGCGCTCCACGTCCAACGAGGTCTCCGAGCTGCCCGCCCCAGCCACGGCCTGGCCGATGGCGGCACCATCGACCGACAACTGCGACAGCGAGCCCGTACGGTCGATTTTGTAAGATGCCCAGAAATTCGTGGCATCGGTGTTGGTGAGGGGAGCCAGGGTGGCGACCGCGATCGTGACCCCCTTGCCGGTGACTGTGCTCGGCACCTGGTAGGCAGAGTCGATCTGCTGCGGTGAGTAGCCCTGCGGGGTGGTGCAGAAAGTCCCCGGGGTCTGGCAGGTGCCACCGCTGCCCAGCCCCATCTGGCTGAGGTTCAAGCTCTCGGTGTGGACGGCGTTGTAGGTCGTCATCCCCGAAATCCCCGACACCATCCCGGCCAGGTTGTAGCTCACGCCGCCATACGAGAAGGCGGTCGGGAGGCTGGGGTCCTCCTGGTTGGCGAAGTAGGAGTGGCCGCCATGCTCATAGGCATTGATGGAGACGCTGAAGGCCCCCTCCACCTGGCCCACCTGGCCCACCGCCTCGATCCGGTTGGAGTAAACCCTGGTGACTGAGATCCCGAAGGTGGCCAAATACGCCTCCAGCGCGGCCACGTTCGCGGCCGGCTGGTCGTAGACATTGGCGAAAGCGGCCGCGGTCTGGAAGTAGCGGTGAAAGTACGGGCTGCTCGGCGTCACCGTGTCGGTGATGAACTGAGGCAGGCTGGGCCCGGAGGCAGGGGTCACGTACTTGAGCCCCAGCAGCAGGTCGACCTGGGCCGCGGCCGGGGCCGGGCCGCTGAGAGTCGAGTTGGCGATAAGGCCGCGGGCCGTGTTGCCGGATATGACCGCCGTCCCGCCCGATGGCTTCTGCGCCAGAGCCGCCGAGCTCCCCGCCAGGATCAGGGTCGCAGTCGCGCCCGCAACCAGGAGCGTTCGGCCAGTTCGAAACCTCATCACACAGACCTCCTTCCGCACTTACCTCCTGCCAGTACCGGCCGTCCACCGCAATGCTACTAATGCGCTCTTTAGTTTCTGGACTTTTGGGCATGGTTGGTGAGACAATTGAGGGGTGGCAAGGCTGGGTCGCCGAGCAGCTT
>JABEUU010000053.1 GCA_013044295.1 Candidatus Dormiibacterota bacterium | reverse complement strand
TGTCAGGAGGCGTCGGATGCCGCCGGCACCGGGTGCCCTCCCCCCCCCCCCGCTGGGGACCCCTGAGCTGGCTGCGGTAGGCTCGCTGGAGGCGGCTATCTCCGGTCGGTTGACCCAGCGAACCCGTGGATACGTCGCCGCCCCGAGCTCCGCATTCGATTTCGGTCGGGGCAGCTGTTCACCGGGGCATCGCAGCAAGCCGAGCCAAGGTCCAGGACCCTCAACCGGCCAGCACTCGGGCTATGGACGCCCTCAGCTGAGATGGTTCCAGCTGACCCAGAACCAGGGACGAGATCCGGCCGCTGCGGTCGATGAAAACCGCCACCGGCAGCCCGGGCAGACCGTAGCCCTGAGCCACCTTGCCCTGGCTGTCAAGCAGGGTGGGTAGGTGAACCCCGATGCCGCGAAGGAAGTGGGTCGCCACCGCGGCCGACTCCTGGTCATCGATCAGGACCACCCGCAGCCCCTGGGCGCGGTACTGGCTGGCGGCCTTGGCCACCAGGGCCATATCCGCCCTGCAGTTGGCGCACCAGCTGGCCCAGAAGTCCAGCATCACCGGGTCGCCACGGAGCTGGCTCAAGGTGACCCGCCCGCCGTCACTGGCCGAGAGGGTGAAATCGGGGGCCAGATGACCGGGAACCGCGGCGCTGGTTCCTGGGAAGGCGGCCACCTGGCGCTCCTGCTGGAGCAGCGGGGTGATCGCCCGAAGAATTGTCTGGGGCGTCCAGGATCCACCCTTCCGTTGCTCCGAGCGGCCCTGCGCGTCGAGGTACTTGTAGATCGTGCTGGGGATGGTGCTCGCCCCCAGGGTTGGCCAGGACTGCATCGCCGTGACGATGTACCCCTGGGGGTTGATCACCTCCACCACCGAGGCGTGAACCAGGTTGGAGGGCTCCGGCTGGCCCGTGAAGAGGTCGATCGGGGCGGGCCCGCCCCAGGGCAGAGCTTGGACCGGCGGGACGCCCAGACGAGACCAGAAGGAGTTGACGGCCGCGATGCTACCGGTCAGCAGCGGCCAGGGCAGTGAGAAATAGCGCTGATATTTACTGAGGATGGCGGGAGTGTCATGGTGGGGGTCCTGACTGATCTCCACGATCTGGACCTGGTTGGCCAGACCGTGCTGCTGCAATAGCTGCCGGAGCTGGAGCAGGGCAGCCGCCACCAGCGGACAGGTCTCCTGGCACTCGGTCAGAAATGAGGCCAGCACCACCACCTTGCCCCGGTACTGGCTAAGACTGACCGGCTGACCCTTCTGATTGATGAAACTGGTGTTGGGCACGGATTGGATCTGATCGGAGGCCAGGGCCAGGCCGAAGGTGACCTGGCTGCTGCCACCGTAGGCGGGCCCCTGGACCAGATTGGGGCCGGGAGCCACCTTGAAACTGAACAGAAGTGGCGTCGTCTGGCCACGGATCACCTGGAATCCGACCTCCTGGGAGTCCAGGATGTTGCCGCGAGAGCCGACCCTCAGCTCCAGCTCGGCACCCTTGTAGCGACCGGCCGCCAGGCTCACCTGGGCTAGGTTCGCCGCGTTGGGAGCCAGGTAGGACCCCGGCAGAGCCAGCATCATCGGTGCCACGGAGACGGTCTCCCAGGCGCCCCCGACGGCCATCACCCGGAGCCCCAACAAGCGAGCGGCCACCGGCCCGGAGGAGGCGGGCCGCACGACCGTGGTCAAGACCAACAGCCGTCCCGACCCGAGCGAGGACTCGCGCGAGATGGCGACGGCGATCGCGGCCGCAACCAACGCCACGGCCGCGGCGGCCGCCAGCCAGCGCCTCATGCCAGCTTGGCGACGGCCCGGTTAGACATGGTGCAGTGGCCGCCGGCAGTCAGCGCCGCGAAACCTTCAGCCGTCCTTCCACTCGGCATGCTTGCGGAACAGGCCTCCCTCGCCGAGGTGGTACCAGCGCTCCGCCTGATAGGCGGGCAGTTGGGCGACCGCCTCCGGGCCAAGGTCGGTGTGCACCGCTGCCAGCGTGATCTTGACCACGTTGGCGGCCGCCACCTCGACCAGATGTCCACCCCCGGTGAGCTTCACCGCCAGACCGTGGAAGATGTCCTCCCCCTCGTCCCCGAGCAGGGACTCGGTGGTCCCGAAGCTGTTCCCGTCCAGATCCAGGATGGGCGCGTGGTAGGGGGTCCTGATCCAGGCGACCTGCTCCTGGTCTGCCGCGGCGTCGATGGTTGGGTCACTCATGGCACTCAACCCTCCAATATGGCTGCTGGCTCCGCCCCCATGGTAGGCCACGGCCGGGGCCGAGCGGACCTCGACGGTCCAGATACGGTCTGGCTCAGGAGACTCCGGCGGGAAGCTGTCCAAGCACGATCGAGATGCTGGTCTTGGTGCCGTTGGGCTCAGTGACGGCGAGCTTGACTTTCTGCCCGGGGCTGAGGTTGGCCAGAGCATCTGTCAGGTCCTGGACCGACGGGGTGGCCTGGCCGTTGATGGATGTGATCACGTCCTGCACCTTGAGCCCGGCCTGACTCACCTGGGAGCGCGTGATCTTGACCACCAGCACCCCATTGGGCTGGCCCTGGTTGTTGGTCACCTGCTCCACATCGACGCCGATGAAGGCCCGGTTCGAGTTCACCACCTTGCCGTACTTAACTATCTGTCCGGCGATGTCGGTGACCACGTTGCTGGGGATCGCGAAGCCGATCCCAGGCGCCTGGCTGCTGCCCAGCTGGGGGTCCAGGGCTGCCAGGGTCGGAATCCCCACCACCTGGCCCTCCAGGTCCACCAGGGCGCCCCCGCTGTTGCCAGGGTTGATGGGGGCACTGGTCTGGATCACATTGGGCAGGGTGACACCGTTGGGCTCGCTCACGGTCCGGCCCACCGCCGAGACGATCCCGTCGGTGGCCGAGCTCTGGAAGCCCAGGGGGTTTCCGATCGCCATCACGATGTCTCCAACCTGGAGCTGGGAGGAGTTGGCGAAGGTGGCGGCGTGCAGTCCGCTGGCATTGATGTGGATTACGGCCAGGTCGTCACCGGGGAAGTTGTTGACCAGGGTCCCGGGGTACGTCTTGCCGTTGGAGAGGGTGACGGTGAAGCTCTTGAGGCCGTTGGCGACGTGGTTGTTGGTGACGATGTCACCCTGGACGTTGAAGATGATCCCCGACCCGAGGTCCTGCGATGTGGAGATCTGGACGACCGACGGGCTGACCTCCTTGTAGAGATTCACGTAGTCGGCCTGGAGGGCCAGCAGTGACTGGGAAAGCCCAGTCTGCGAGGCCGAGGGGGTCGGTATCTGGGCCACCTTGGGCGCACTGCCGCGCGGCGCGGCGCTGGCGCAGCCCGCCAACAACAGCATCAGGGCCGGAACACCCAGCAGCAAGGACCGCCTCAGAATTCCCATCGCGACCTCACCGTGACTTCGTTTTCCAGTACCTACCGCGCCTAGCCCTGGCTGCGGCGGGCCGCGTTCGTCAGCCCGACCAGATTACGGTACCTCACCCGCGTTAACGTGAGCTGAGAGCAAGCTGAAGGCTGGCTGAGTAGCGCGCTCTGTCTCGGGGGCGGCGCGCGCGGTTCGCGAGCGGCCGTAGGGCCATTGAGGTGGGCCCTATCCGCGCCGATCAGGCAGCAGATTAGGGCGGCGACGCGTGTGGACGCACCCAGGCACCCAGCCGGGGACCTCCCGTGGGAACCGGGGAGCTCGGCCCCAGGGAAGGCCCCTGGCGAACTTCGAAGGGACCTCGAGGCCGGCTTGGCCCTGACCTTCGCAGGTGGCGGCGCGAGCTCGTCCACCACCGGCACCCAACCGCTCCGCTCCCCGAACTCTTCGGCCAGTAGCTGGGTCGGACTGCCAGGACCCGGGCCGCCCCCTCGCTGGGGGCTCCTCCCATTCCCTGCCCCTCCCGCATAACGAGGGCGACTGTGCCTTCGGCGTCACCCTTTGAGCTGAGTCCCCTCAGAGCGAAGGCCCGACTGACCAACTCTCCCTCGACTCGGGGACTGGCCGTCAAGGCGGGCCGTGCCTGGCCGCATAAACTGCTTCCGAATGGATGGACAGCAGACGGCCGCTGGCGACCCCGCCGCGAGCGTAGCGGGGCAGACCATGGGTCAGGCCGTGATTCTGGCTCGCGCCTTCCGGGGCCCGATCGAGGAGGCAGTCATCCGGGGCCACATCGCGGTTGTGGCCAGCGACGGCGCCTTGGTGGCGTGGGCCGGGAATCCCCGCGCCGTCAGCACCCTGCGCAGCTCGTTCAAGCCGTTCCAAGCCACCAGCTTCGTGGAGTCGGGGACCGCCGACGCCCTCGGGCTGGGAGACGCCAGCATCGCCATCGCCGGTGCCTCGCACCACGGCGAGCCAGCCCACCTGGAGGTGGTGCGGGCGATCCTGGCCGCCGCCAGCCTGCCGGAGAGCGCACTGCGGTGCGGGGTGCATCTGCCCAGTGATCCGGCGGCGGCCGCCGCGCTCCTGGCCCGGGGCGAGCAGCCGACCGAGATCCACAACAACTGCTCCGGCAAGCACGCCGCCATGGTGGCGGTCTGTGCCCACCGCGGCTGGCCTCTGGAGACCTACCTCGACCGCCACCACCCCCTCCAGGAGGAGATCGCCGCTCGGCTGGGCCGGAACGCGGATCTTGATCCGGCGATCATCCCCTACGGAATCGATGGTTGCGGTCTGCCCACCTTTGGACTCCCGATCGAGGACTTCGCCAGAGCCCTCAGCCACGCCGCCGCGACCGACCCGGCCTTCCGCCGTTGCCTGAGCGCGATGGCGGCCCATCCCTTCCTGGTGGCGGGCACCAATGCCTTTGATACGCTCCTGATGGAGGACGCGCGAGCCAGCGTGGTGGTCAAGAGTGGGGCCGCCGGTATCCTCGCAGCCCTGGCACGTGACGGTAGCCGGGCGGTGGTGGTGAAGCTGGAGTCGGGCGCCCCGCTGGGCTTGGCCCAGATTGCGGCCAGGGCCTTCGAGCTGGCTGGCCTCCTGAACCGGCCCATGCCACCCCGTCTGCAGGCCTACCTGGACGAGCCCACCCGCAACTGGGTCGGGTCAGCCG
The DNA here is from genome assembly GCA_013044295.1 of Candidatus Dormiibacterota bacterium. GTDB lineage: Bacteria > Chloroflexota > Dormibacteria > Aeolococcales > Bog-877 > AG-12. The sequence goes on along the minus strand of JABEUU010000053.1, from coordinate 254 downwards.
TAGGTGAGATCCGCGCCGACTTTGAGCTCAGGAGCTGAGCTTCCCGGCGGTTGGCTCCAGACGAGAGTCCCTAATAGATCCGGTCAATGGCGCTGGTGATGGGGAGCCGGGGGTCCGCTTTGGGAGATGGGGTGAGGTCGAGGCTGGAGTAGTTGACCGTTCCTAAACACTGTGCGATAGTGAGTATCGCCCAGCGGGCGGCCCCGAACGGTCCTGGGTCACCTGGCGCCCTCCGCTTCCGGTAGGCACTGCGG
>JABEUU010000052.1 GCA_013044295.1 Candidatus Dormiibacterota bacterium | reverse complement strand
CCGCAGTGCCTACCGGAAGCGGAGGGCGCCAGGTGACCCAGGACCGTTCGGGGCCGCCCGCTGGGCGATACTCACTATCGCACAGTGTTTAGGAACGGTTTTCTCCCCCTTCGATCCCCTCGACACGGTGGGCTGGAAGGGTGACCTGAGCGCCTATGCCCTCAATGTTCGAGATATCCGTCCGGTCACGGCGGGGCGCTTCCACCTCCCGCCCTCGGTGCACACCACCCTGCGCACCTCCGGGTTCGTGCTCTGCACGTTCGCGCCCCGGCGAGTGGAGGGCATCGACGACCCGGGGGCGGTCAGGCTACCCTTCTACCACCGCAACATCGATTACGACGAGGTGCTCTTCTATCACGCGGGAACCTTCATGAGCCGGGCGGGCGTCGACGCGGGCATGATGACCTGGCACGCCCAGGGGATCCACCACGGCCCCCAGCCCAAGGCCATTGAACGCGATCGCCAGGGCACCAAGACCCACCACGACGAGGTGGCGGTCATGATCGACGCGGTCCATCCGCTCCATCCCCCGGAGGCGGCGGTCTCGGCCGAGATCCTCGACTGCGCGGAGTCCTGGATGCCGCACCTGGATGACGACTGAGGCCGGTTGATGCGCCTGGCGACGATCGGGGTTCGGGGCCCGCTGGGACTCATCAGCCGGGTGGTGGCCGCCGAGGCCGAACCGGCCAGCGGGGCCGCGGTCCTGGTCGATGTGACGGCGGCCGGCGAGCTCTGGTGGTCCCGGCAGGGATGCGGCAATCCCGCGGTCTGGGCTGCAGCCACCTTCCCGGCGGATCTGACCGCCCTGTTGCGGGGAGGGGTCAGAGGCCTGGAGATGGCCGCCGAGGCGGTGGCTCTGGGGGCCGCCCAAGGGCTGGGGGCGAAGTCGCCCTCGGGGGCCCCCCTGATCTGGTCGGAGTACCAGGTGGAGCGCCTGCCCCTGCTGCAGCCGCCCCTGCTGCGGGACTTCTACTCCTTTGAACAGCATGTGGTCGCCGGCGCGGCGCGCCGGGGGGAGCCGGTGCCTTCCGCCTGGTACCGGCGGCCCTTCTACTACAAGGGGAATCCCGCCACCATCCTGGCCCCCGGGGCGATCGTCCCCTGGCCAGCCTTCAGCGACTCCCTCGACTATGAGCTGGAGTTGGCCTGCGTCCTGCTCTCCGGCGGGCGCGACCTGGATGCGGAGTCGGCGTTGGAGTCGATCGCCGGCTACACGGTGTTTTGCGATTTCTCGGCTCGCGACCTGCAGCGTGAGGAGATGCAGGTTCGCCTCGGCCCGGCCAAGTCCAAGGACTTCGCCAGCGGACTCGGGCCGTGGTTGGTGACCGCGGACGAGGTCGAGGACCCTGCCCAGTTGACGGCGGTCGCCTACGTGAACGGCATCGAGGTCGCCCGGGGCCGCCTGGGAGAGGCGCGCTGGTCGTTCCCCGAGATGATCGCCTACGCGGCCGGCGCCGAACCCCTGGTGGCGGGGGAGGTGTTCGCGAGTGGGACGGTTGGCGGGGGCAGCGGGCAGGAGGCCGGGCGGCTGCTCGAGCCGGGTGACCGCGTCGACTGCGAGCTGGTGGGATTCGGCACCCTCAGCCACACCATCGGTGCCCGCCACGACGGTGGCGGCGGCCTGGTGGCCCGGGCCCAGCCGGCCTCAGACGGCTGAGCGCCTACAATCTAGAGGCTGGGGTCGTGGGCCCTGGTTTCCGGCTGCACTATTTTGGAGGTTGGCTATTGGCTCGACGTTCGATGGGCCGTCGTCCCCGGCGGGGTCCGGCTCGGCCCCATGTGGCGCGTGTAACTCCTCCTGAGGAGCAGAAGGAGGAGACCATCGAGCTGGAGGGAACCGTGGTTGAGCCGCTCCCCAACGCCGTTTTCAAAGTTGAACTGCAGACCGGCCAGACCGTGCTGGCCTACATATCCGGAAAGATGCGCAAGCACTACATCCGGACCCTGATCGGCGACAAGGTCAAAGTGGAGCTGAGTCCCTACGACCTGACCCGGGGCCGGATCACCTTCCGCTACAAGTAGGCCCCCGGTGGTCCGCAGTTCCCACTCCCCTCGCGGATGGGACGTCGGACCGCTGGCCCGATCGGCTTGAGGTGAGTTTTGTCCGGGCTGGCTCTGCGCTTGCTCAGCCGCGCGGGGGTGCCTCCGGCGGCAGCCCCGGATCCTTCGCTTGCGGCTCTCCCTGCGCGCTCTTGCCGACCTTGTCGAGCAGCCCGGCCCGGCGCGGCATTCTGCTGGCGAGGCCGGCTCGACTGCGGCGGGCCTGAATCTCGGCCAACTTACGTTGCTCAACCTGGGCGGGCGTGCCATCCCGGTCAGACGGGTGTCGAGTGTCCCAGTGGCGCACGTAAAAGGCGGCCTTCAGAGCGGTGTAGGGGATGGCGAGGATCCGCCGTTGTCCAAGGCCCGCCTCGATCACGTCCCACACCGCTCCAAACCGCTGCAGCGACGCTGGAGTGACCACCTCAGCCCGGAACACCTGGCCGTCGAGGAAGTGCAGCGCGACCCTGGCCAGCTGTCCCTGGTCTCCCTCTGGAACTGGCGGGACGCCGGTGGCATCGATCTGCCGCACGGCGGTGACGGGCACCAGCGCCTGCCGGGTGTTCCCGTCCAGGGAGTGCAGGTCCACCTCCAAGAAGGGGTCGTCCATGTGCAGCAGCGGCACCTCTCCGTAGAGAACCTCCCCATCCAGGAAGGAGACGATCACCTCCGGCACAGGATCTGCAACCTCGCCACCACCTCCCGCCAAGGGCTTGCGGATGACTCGGCCCGGCCCGTCATGGGAACGTTTGGCCGGTGTCACCCCATCGCTACCCGAAGCTTCCCCAGCCCGGGGCCAGGCAGGCTACGGTGGGGACATCATAGGACCGGTGCCGACGGGGGTTCTCGGCGGGAGTCGAGTTGGGGCACCTGTCCGAGGTCCGGGGTGAGCACTCGGTCTGGCAACCGGAGGAACAGGTCCCGAACTTGACATCTCAGTCCAGTGCCCCTCGGCGGGCCCGCCGCGCCTCCTTCAGCTTCCAGTTCGCCCTGATGTTGGTCGGGGTCTGGCTGGCGACGGCGCTGGCCGTGGGCGGGGTGGCCTGGTACGAGACTCAGCATGCGCGCTCTCAGCAGATGCTGCAGTCCGGTAGCGGCGCCGCCCGGCTGGGGATCAGCCTGGTCAGGATGGAGACAGCGACCGCCAGCGCGGACTTCGCCTGCGAGTTGGCCGGGCTGGCGCCCACCGCGGCCGGCTTCACCGGTGGCGGCCAGGCTCTGGCCGCCCTCGCCAAGGCTGACACCGCGACCGTGCACGGCCAGGAGCTTCTATTCGTGGACGGCTCGGGGCTGGTTGGTTCACCCGTTCCGGCTACCTCGATCCCTGGGGTGGCCGGTCTGGCGGCCGTAGCCCGGGCGGCTCCCGCCAGCTGCGCCTCCGGTCGGGGCTCAGGATTCTTCGCCGCGGCCGCCGGAACGATCTATGGGGTTGGCGTGGCCCCGGTCGCTGAAGGAGGGCACCCGCTCGGCCTGGTGGTGGTGCTCACCCCGGTCTCCACGGCGACCCTCAACTTCGCGGCCGGGCTCTTGGGCTCGAGCTGGCCCAATTCCACTGTCCTGCTGGCGGTTGGTGGCCAAGCCAGTCTGGCCGGACAGCTGGGTGCCCTGCGGCAGCCTGCGGGCGCTCCGCTGCCGGTAGCCGTCCGGAGCATTCTGCACAGTCGCCAGCAGGTGGGTGACGCCACCTTGGCCGGTGTCCAGTACACAGTCGCCGGCCAGGGCCTGACCGACGACCAGGGCTCTCCGGTGGCGACCCTGGTGGTGGTGCAGTCCTCGGTCCTGGTCGGTCCCAGCGCCGTCGAGTTGGCGATCCCACTGGCGCTCGCCGTGACCGCGGTGCTGCTCCTGGGCATGGTTCTGCTGTTACTGCTGACGGAGCGATATCTCAACCGGCCCCTGCGTCGTCTCAACCAGGCGGTGCAGCGGCTGGGGCAGAACGCCTATGCGGATCCGGTCAACATCGACGGTGCCGAGGAGGTCACCCGGCTGGCCGCCAACTTCGAGATCATGCGGCGTCAGCTCCGGCGCCAGCTCCTGCTGGCCACCGGACGCACCGTGATCGCCTCCACCCTGACCGGCAACGTCCCCTTGGAGCAGGCCCTGGCTCAGGTGCTGGCCAGTCTCATGAACCTGCTGGAGGCGGATATGGCCATGATCCTGCTGCCGCCTCAGCCCCCGTCCGGCCAGGGCTTTCTGATCACCAACGGGGTCCCCGGGCCGGCTTTGGAGTGGGCGGAACTGGAGGCCAGCAACGGCATCCTCGGGCAGCTGGTGCGCTCCCCACAGTTCCTGAGCCGCTCCCATCTGGCGCCCGATGATCGCGGCGCACTGGAGAGTCGGATTGGGCTCCGCGACTGCCTTGCGGAGCCCCTGAAGGGGCCCGCGCAGGATCTCGGAGTCCTGATCGTGGCCAACCACCGGCGTCCCTACCGGGAGGAGGACAGGGCGCTCTGCAAGACGGTCGCCGATCAGGTGGTGGCGGCCGTCGCCAAGAGCCTGCAGCTGGCCGCGACCCAGCGCGAGGCGACCACCGACGCCATGACCGGCCTCTACAACTATCGCTTCCTGATCAGCTACCTGGATCAGCAGGTGAATGTGGCGGAACGGGCCAACACACCGCTCTCGGTGCTGATGCTAGACCTGGACCACTTCAAGGTCATCAACGACTCCTTCGGTCATCCCGTCGGGGACCGGGTGCTGCGAGCGGTGGCGGCACAGATGCTGGACACCATCCGCAAGTCGGACCTCGCCGCTCGCTACGGCGGTGAGGAGTTCGTGGTGGTGATGTCCAACACCAGCAGCGAGGACGCCGCCGTGGTGGCGGAGAAGATTCGAGTGGCGGTGGAGGGGCTGACGGTCGCCCTCGAAGACGGTGGCGCCGTCAGGCTCACCGTCAGCTTGGGGGGAGTCACCTTCCCCGAGGGTACCAAGGGCGCCCGCAACCTGCTCGACCTGGCCGACCGGGCTCTCTACGCCGCCAAGCGTGGGGGTCGCAATCGGGTCGAGTTCCTGGATCCCAAGGGAGTGGCGGAATCGACCAGCCGCGGCTGATCCCCCCAGACGTCCGGTAGGATGAGGCGCAGAGTATGGACAGCGTTATTGACCTGCGCAGCGACACCGTGACTCGACCCACTCCGGCGATGAGACAGGCCATGGCTCGGGCCGAGGTGGGGGATGACGTCTTCGGCGAGGACCCGACTGTGCTGGCCCTGGAGGAGCGCGTGGCGAAGCTGCTGGGTAAGGAGTCAGCCCTCTTCTGCCCCAGCGGAACCATGTCAAACCTGATCGCGATCGCGGCCGCCACCGAACGCGGGGATGAGGTACTAGTCGATGGCGAGGCCCACATCCTCCATTACGAGCTTGCCGGCAGCGCGGTGGTAGCAGGCGTCCAGCTCCGCAACTTCGACGCCCCGGCCGCCGGCTGTCCCAGCCCGGAACAGCTGGCTTCGCTGCAGCGCTTGGCCGATCCGACCCATGAGCCCCGCACCGCTCTGCTCTGCCTGGAGCAGACCCACAACCGCCGCGGGGGCACGGTGGCCCAGCCGGAAGCGCTGGCCCGGACCTACGCCGCCGCTGCCGGGCTGGGTCTGAGGGTACACCTTGATGGGGCTCGGCTTGGCAATGCGGCCGTCTATCGGGGAACCTCGATGGCGACCCTCGCGCAGGGTGCCACCAGTGTCACCCTGTCGCTTTCCAAGGGACTCGGATGTCCCGTGGGATCTATCTGGGCAGGAAGTCTAGAGGCGCGGGAGCGAGCCCACCTGTGGCGCAAGCGTCTGGGTGGGGGCATGCGCCAGGTGGGAGTGCTGGCGGCGGCTGGGCTGTGGGCGCTGGATGAGCAGTTACCCAGACTAGGTGAGGACCACGTCAAGGCTCGCAAACTGGCCGAGATGCTGGCTGACCTGCCCGCCCTTCGCGCTGACCCAGAGGCGGTCCAGACCAACATCGTCCTGCTGCAGACCGAATCGGGGAGAGCGGAGGCCGGGGTGGCGCAGGCGGCGGCGGCGGGGGTGGGG
>JABEUU010000222.1 GCA_013044295.1 Candidatus Dormiibacterota bacterium | reverse complement strand
TGGGCCGGCTTCTCGACGAGCGCATATTGGTCCTCAACCGCCAGGGCAGGGCGCCCTTCGCGATCTCGGGCCAGGGCCATGAGGCTGCCCAGGTCGGGGTCGGCTACGCGCTCCGGAGGGGCCACGACTGGCTGGTTCCCTACTACCGGGACCTGACCCTCACCTTGGTGATGGGGATGGAGCCCAAGGACCATCTGATGGCCTGCCTCGGCAAGGCCAAGGATCCCAACAGTGGGGCCCGTCAAATGCCATCCCACTACAGCTCCCGGGCCCACAACATAGTGACCACGGGAAGTCCAGTCGCCACCCAGATCCTCCACGCGGTCGGCATCGCCGAGGCCCTTCGCTACCGCCATGAGGACAAGGTGGTGGTGGTCTCAGTCGGAGAGGGGGGCACCAGTGAAGGGGACTGGCACGAGGGGCTCAACTGGGCCGCCATCCACCAGCTGCCGGTGGTGTTCCTGGTCGAGAACAACGGCTTCGCGATCAGCGTGCCCCAATCCCTGCAGATGGCGGTGGCCCACGTCGCCGATCGGGGGCCAGGCTACGGCATGCCCGGGGTGGTGGTGGACGGCGGCGACGCCCTGGAGGTGTATCGGGCCGCCAGCGCTGCGGTGGACAGGGCCCGCAGAGGTGGCGGGCCTACCCTGCTGGAAGCGCTCTGCGTCCGGCTACAGTCCCACAGCAGCGACGACGACCAGCGCCGCTACCGGTCCGCGGACGACCTCGCGGAGATGCGCCGCCACGATCCGGTGGAGCGCTTCCGCAGCGAGCTCGAACGGATGGGGGCCCTGACCGAAGGCGACGCCGCCGCGATCCGGGCCGAGTGCCAGCGCCTGATCGAGAGCGCCCAGGAGGAGGCCGAGCTGGCCCCTGGCCCCGACCCTTCGACCGCCCTCCTGCACGTCTACGGCGAGGCCTGAACATGGCCGAGATCACCTATGTCGAGGCCATCCGCTCGGCGATGGAGCAGGAGATGCGGCGGGACGACCGGGTCCTGCTGATGGGGGAGGACGTTGGTCCCAAGGGCGGAGTCTTTGGAGCCACCGCCGGGTTGTTCGCGGAGTTCGGCGAGGAGCGGGTTATCGACAGCCCGCTGGCGGAGGCGGCGATAGTCGGAGTCGCCATCGGCTGCGCCCTGGCGGGCCTTCGCCCGGTGGCCGAGATCCAGTTCCTCGACTTCATCCCACCGGCGATGGACCAGATAATCAGTGAGGCGGCCAAGATCCGGTACCGCTCCAACAACGACTGGAGCTGCCCCTTGGTGATCCGGGCGCCCTGCGGTGGTGGGGTCCACGTCCACGGCGCCCTCTACCACTCCCAGAGCCTGGAGGCGCTCTTCGCGCACGTGCCCGGGCTCAAGGTGGTGATCCCCTCGACCCCCAGTGATGCCAAGGGGCTGTTGCTGGCGGCGATCCGCGACCCCGATCCGGTTTGCTTCTTTGAGCACAAGGCGCTCTACCGCTCGCTCCGAGAGGAGGTCCCGGAGGAGGAGTATCTGGTCCCGATCGGCAAGGGCCGGGTCGCCAGGGAGGGCCGGGATCTCACCTGCATAACCTACGGGGCCACCGTACATGAGGTGCTGGCCGCGGCGGAGCGGCTGGCCCAGGATGGCATCCAGGTGGAGGTGGTCGACCTGCGCACGGTCCGGCCCCTGGATCGAGAGCTGATCGTCAGCAGCGCTCGCAAGACCGGCAAGGTCCTGGTCGCCCACGAGGCGAACCTGGCGGTTGGGGTCGGCGCTGAAGTGGCCGCCATTGTGGCCGAGGAGTGCTTCCAGCAGCTGGATGGACCCGTCATGAGGATCGGCGGCCCCGAGATTCCCGCCATCCCGTTCGCTGAATCCCTGGCCGAGGTCTACTGCCTTGGCCCCGACAAGATCGAAGCCAAGCTCCGCGAGCTGGCCGCCTACTGAGCAAGCCAAGGCAGGGGAAGTAAGAGCATGTCGATCACGGTCAAGATGCCCCAGCTGGGGGAGTCGGTGACGGATGGCACCATCGGGACCTGGCTGGTTAAGCCCGGGCAGCAGGTCAGCAAATACGATTCCCTGGTCGAGGTGATCACCGACAAGGTGACGGCCGAGGTGCCGTCCCCGGCCGCGGGCACGGTGGGGCAGATTCTGGCCGGGGAGGGGGAGCGCCTCACCGTCGGGCAGCCGATCTGTACCCTCGAGGGAGCCGACGATGAAGCTCAGGCGCTCGAGCCGGGGTTGCCCGCAGCCGCCGAAGAGGCGCCGCTCCCCGTCGTCTCCCCAGCAGTCGGTGTAGTACCGCCTCCAGCCGCTCCAGACTTCGGGACCGCCGCTTCTGCTCCGCCGACCGCGGTGGCTCCAGCGCCCCCCGAGGTCGCCGCGACCCCTGGCGGGGCCGAGCCCGATGGGTTCATAAGTCCGGCGGTGCGGACCCTCGCCGCCGAGCACGGTGTTGATCTGGCCCAGGTGTCAGGGACCGGGTTCCAGGGTCGGATCACCAAGCGCGACGTGATGATGTTTCTTGAGGGAGGGGAGCGGTCCCAACCCCCAGGCGCGCTGGCCAGCGCCCCGTCGGAGGGGACGCCAGGGAAGCCACCGGCCGGCCCCGGAGAGCGCGTCACCCTCTCCCCGATGCGGCGGGCGATCGCCGAGCACATGGTCCGCAGCATCCAGACCGCGCCGCACGCCTGGACCATGGTGGAGGTCGACATGAGCGGGGTGGCTGCGGCTCGAGCGGCCCACCGCGCCCAGTTCCGCCAGACGACAGGGGTGGAGCTGACCTTCATGCCCTACGCGATGCAGGCCACCTGCCGGGCGCTGCGGGCCGTGCCATCGATGAACGCGTTCCTGGACGGGGACTCGATCGTGCTGCAGCGAGATATCAACCTGGGGCTGGCGGTCAGCGTACCCGACGGGCTCATCGTCCCGGTGGTGCGGGGCGCGGACCGGTACAGCTTGGCCGGGCTGGCGCAGGCGGCAGCGGCCCTGATCGCACGGGCCAGGGCCGGCAAGGCTCGCCTGGAGGATGTCGAGGGGGGCACCTTCACGCTCAATAACGCCGGCGCTCTGGGGACAGTCATGTCCCAGGCGATAATCAACCAGCCCCAGGCCGGGATCCTGGTCATGGACGCGGTGATCAAGCGTGCGGTCGTGGTCGGCGACGC
>JABEUU010000221.1 GCA_013044295.1 Candidatus Dormiibacterota bacterium | reverse complement strand
GCGGCCGCGGCCCAGACCATGGCTTGGCTCAGGTCCATCATGGACTCGAGGTTGCCGTAGGCCTGATACGCCTCTAGAAGAGTGAACTCGGGGTTGTGCCGCGGTGACAAGCCCTCGTTGCGGAAGACGCGCCCGATTTCGAAGACGCGCTCGAAGCCGCTGACAAGAAGCCGCTTCAGATACAACTCCAAGGCGATTCTGAGGTAGAAGTCGGTGTCCAGGGAGTGGTGATGGGTGCGGAAAGGTCGAGCGGCACCGCCGCCTGGTATCGACTGCAGCATGGGGGTCTCAACCTCCATGAAGCCGCGCTCGTCGAGCACCCGGCGCAAGGCGCTGACCACCCGGGACCGCTGCCGGAAGATCCGCCGATGCGAGGGGTCGGTGAGCAGGTCCAGATAGCGGCGGCGGTAGCGCAACTCCTGCTCGACCACGCCGTGGTGCTTGTCGGCAGGCGGCCGTAGGGACTTCGCCAACAGGGTGAGGCCATCCAGGGCAAGGCTGGCCTCACCCGCCCTGGAGCGGGTCAGATGGCCGCTTGCCCCGACCAGATCACCCAGGTCCAGGTCGGCGACTCGGCGCAGCAGCGACCCGCCGTCGACGTCGCGGCTTGCCAGCAACTGGATATGGCCACTCTGGTCATGGCAGTCCGCAAACGCGATCCCGCCGGCTCGGCGGAGCCCGAGGATCCGACCCGCGACCGACACCCGGTTGCCGATCTCGCCAGCGGCCACGGGCGTTGCGGCCACCGCCTCGGCGCAGGTGTGGTCAGGGTGAAAGTCCACGCCCCATGGAGCGGTGCCCTGGATGGCCAGGTCCGCCGCCTTCCGCCGGCGCTCCGCCATGATCTCTGCCAGAGACCCGCCTTCGGTTGGCGGCACCGGGCTCACCGCCAGTTCCGGCGCGCCGGCCGCTCGCCGCTCACGCCACCTGAAGGATCTGGACCGTCCGCGCCCCGCCAGGCGTCTCGACCTCCACCTCGTCCCCACTCCGGCGCCCCAGGAGCGCCTTCCCGACCGGAGATTCCAGGGAGATCTTGCCGGAGCCGGCGTCCGCCTCGGCCGAACCCACAATGGTGTATTCGGTCTCCCCGAATTCGTCCTTCACCTTCACGGTGGAGCCCAAGTGGACCCAGCCGTCGGTCTGGTCATCGGTCTCGATGAGACTGGCATTACGGACCATCTGCTCGAGCTTCATGATCCGGCCCTCGATGAAGCCCTGGTCGTTCTTGGCATCCTCGTACTCGGCATTCTCGCTGAGGTCGCCGAACTCTTTGGCGTGTTTGATCCGCTGCGCGATCTCCGGGCGGCGCACGCTGATTAGGTTGTCGAGCTCCTCCTGCAGCTTGTGCAGACCCTCAGGGGTAAGGAGTACCGGCTTGTCCTGCATCACTCCACACGCTCCTCGCCGGCTGTGGCCGGCATGACTGACACCTCCCGCGCCTGCCCATGGCGGCACGGGCCGGGGAAGGGAAGTCTACCGAAACCTTGCGAGAGTCGCAACTTCACCTTCAACACACCCGTAGCGACTCCTTCACCAGATCGCAATTTGCCGCCCGACAGACTTGGTGCTAGGCTACAAGGGTCAGGTGAGCTGCGCTGCCTGGCTCTTTAAGACACCCCCCCCTCTCGGGGCGTCCCTTTCGGGGGGCGCCCTTTTTTTTGGCCCAGAGCGCTCAGGCGCGCGGCCGGTTGAGCTCGTCGAGCACCCGGAGCCCCTCCAGCAACACCAGGGGATCGGTGAAGTCGACTCCCCGCACCAATGGCGCCACCAGCGGCGACAGGCCACCGGTGGCCACCACCTTCACCTCGAAGTCTAGCTCCCGCCGGATCCGATCGATCAAGCCCTCCGCCTGGGCGGCCGCACCATACATGATGCCCGCCTGCATTGAGGCGACCGTGGTCCGGCCCAGCACCCGGGGTGGAGCGACCAGGTCCACCCGCGGCAGCCTGGCAGCCCGCGCGAACAGGGCATCGACCGAGAGCTGCAGCCCGGGGGCAATTGCACCGCCCAGGTAGTTGCCCGCCCCGTCGATGACATCGAAAACGGTAGCGGTGCCAAAGCTGACCATGATCGCGGGCCCGTGATAGCGGTGGTGCACCCCGACCGCGGTGGCAATCCGGTCGGCACCTACATCACGGGGTGAGTCGTAGTGGATGGCGATCCCGGTCCGGGTCCCAGGGCCGACCATTAAGGGCTCCAGCCCCAGGTATGTCTGGGCCATTTCCAGGAGGGGCTGATTCAGGGTAGGAACCACGCAGCTGACCGCCACCGCCGCCACCTGCACCGGCAGTCCCCGCTGTTGAAGGAAAGTGAGAAGCTGCCCGCCCAGCCCGTCAGGGGTCGCATCGCGGCGGGTGGGGAACCGGCCATGGGCCCTCAGCTCTTCGCCCTCGAAGACCCCTATGGTGAGGTTGGAATTGCCCACGTCGATGGCGAGCAGCACGGTCTTGGCCTCCGCGACTCTGGGACCGGGGATCCGGCCTCTCTGGTGACCTGCCGACTATATCCAGGCTGGAGACCCGGTGGGGCCGCCCCGAGGGCGATGGGAGATACTGAGCCCATT
>JABEUU010000220.1 GCA_013044295.1 Candidatus Dormiibacterota bacterium | reverse complement strand
TTCTTGCAGGAGCAGGTCGGTCACCGCTGCGACACCTCGACCGCGATTTACACCCATGTCAGCTCAGATTTCATGAACACGGCTCTACGCAAGGCGCTGGCCCCGGCGCTCGGCGATGACAACGGAAAGGAATCGTCATGGCAGCCAAGCTCGACTATCGATGGAACCTCCGCCAGGTGATGGCCAGCCGGGAGATGTTCTCCACCACCGACCTGATTCCGCCGCTGGCCCAGCGAGGTGTCCGGCTGTCGTCCAGCCAGGTGTACCGGCTGGTGGTGGAACGGCCCGAACGGCTCAGCCTCAAAGTGCTCATGGCCCTTTTGGACATCTTGGACTGCACCATGGACGACCTGATCGAAGCGATCGAGGCACCCAAGGTCCGACGCTCGAAGGTGGCAGCCGGCGGCGAAATCGGGATCGGCGCGCTGCGTCCCAAACGGGCCCGCATCCGATAGGTGACAGCTGACTCTTCCGAGGTGCCCGCCGATCCGGTCGGCGTCGTGGTGGGACTGGTGAAGGATCTGGAGCCGACGATGGAACAGGCAGTGGTCCGCGACATCGTGGAGGGTGTCGCTGGTGGCCGGGCCAAACGTCGCCGACTCGCCCAGTTCCTCCTCGAGCGGCCGGCGGTGCTGGCCGATGGCCGCTCCCCGGCACCGCGGGCAGTGGGGAACCTGCTCATCGGGCTTCGGGCCGCCGGGGCTCGCCAAGTGTCGCCGCCGGTCTGCGCGACGTGCGCGAAGAGCCTGCGAACCCTGCAGCGACGGGGCCAGGACTGGTATTGCGCGGTTTGCGGTTCCCGCCGCGAGCCATGCACGAGCTGCGGCCTGACTCGCCCCGTGTCTGGACGTGACCGCGACGGGCGACCGCACTGCGTTGACTGCCCTCCAGGCGACGCGCGCGATCCCCTCGAGGTCATCGTGGAGGTGGTCACCGGCGTGGACCCGACACTGTCCGCCGCGGTCGTGACCGCTGCGGTGGGGGCCGTGGTGACCAACGCGGGCCAACGCCGCCGGCTGGCCTGGGCGCTCACGGAGCGACCCGACCTGCTCAGCGGGGCGGGCGCCGAAGCGCCGGTCCCGTCGGTGCTGCGGCTCATCGACTGGCTCAGCGACGCCGGGGCCACCAATATCGTTCGCCCCGCTTGTCCGCACTGCCGCCGTGTCGTCGCGCTGGTGAAACCCAGGAACGGCCTGCGGTTGTGCCGCATGTGCGTGGCCCGCTCCCGAGCTGAGCGGTGCGTCAGATGCCAGGTCGACCGCGAACCCGCGACACGCGATGACAACGGGGCGCCGATCTGCCCCTCCTGTTTGATCAAGGACCCGGTCAACCATGAAGACTGCTCGCGTTGCGGGCGGCTCCGGCCGGTCAGCGTCCGCAGCCCCGACGGCGTGCTGTGTGAGACCTGCCGCCCCCCGAAGGTTCTCACCTGCTCCATCTGCGGGCGTCACGGTCCGGCACTGATCTCGGAGACCACCGGTCAGCCATGGTGGCGAGCTTGCAGCCAGCGCTGGGCCCGCTGCGCGCGCTGTGATCAGGTCCGGCCCCTGCGAGGCGGCACCATCGACGAGCCGCTCTGTGGGGCCTGCACGCGCCCAGACCTCCGATTCTGGAAGGCCTGCACAAGCTGCGGGCAGCCCGGCCGCATCCACGCCGGGTGCTGCGCCCGCTGCAGTGTGGACCGGCGGCTGCGCCAGCTTCTCGGTGACAACTCCGGGACCATCCGAGCCCAATACCAAGCGCTCTATGAGGCTCTCGCCACCACAGAGCGGCCTAGCACCGTGGCCCGGTGGCTCGACCACAGCGCCGCCCCAACGATCCTGCGTTCCCTCGACGCCGACGACGGGCTCACCCATGACGCCCTCGACACCCTGGTCCCGAGCAAGCCGGTCGAGCACCTCCGTGCCGTCCTGGTCGCCATCGGAACTCTGCCCGCTCGCGACGAGCAGATGGTCCGCCTCGAACGCTGGATCACCGCCATCATTGCCGGCCGTGCCGATCCCGACCAGCAGCAACTGCTGCACCGCTACGCCACCTGGCACCTGCTGCGCCGCCTCCGTCACCGACTCGGCGGCTCCGCCACCACCTACAACCAGGCCTTCGGCATCCGCCAACGCGTCAGGGCCGCCATCGCTCTGCTCGACTGGATAGCCACCACAAACCTCACGCTGGCAACCGCAGGCCAAGGCGACCTCGAAGCCTGGCTGGCCAGCGGCGACGCCACGCATCGCCGCGACGTCGGGAACTTCGTGCGCTGGGCCAACAAACAGAAACTGACCGCCCTGAACCTACCCGCCGTCCGCTGGGGTGGCCCAACCGACATCGACACCGAGGCCCGTTGGGAACAAGCCAGCCGGCTTCTCCACGACGACACCCTCGAGGTCGAAGACCGCTTCGCCGGGCTGCTCGTGCTCCTCTACGCCCAATGGCCAGCCGCCATCAGCCGACTCACCCTCGCCGACATCGAGACCACCGACAACACCGTCCGCCTCCGTCTCGGTGACGAGCCAGTCATCCTGCCCGAACCGCTCGCCGCCCTCGCTGTCAAACTCATCGCCACCCGCAAAGGCCATGCCGTCATCGGCCACCAACCACACTCACCCTGGCTGTTCCCCGGCGGGCAACCAGGACGACCCGTCAGCGACGGCCGGCTCGGCGAGCGACTCCGACAGCTCGGCCTGCGACCCGGACAGTCTCGCTCGACCGCCCTGTTCCAACTCGCCACCGAGCTCCCCGCCGCACTCCTAGCCCGCCTGCTCGGCATCCATATCAGTGTCGCCGTCGCATGGCAACGAGCCAGCGCCGGTGACTGGACGACCTACGCCGCCGACTACAGCCGCCGAACCCATCACCACCACACCAGCGTCGCCGAGGTCACCGACAGCCCCGACAACACCCCACCTGAAAGGCATTCAGACAGTTCGAATATCTGACTCCGCCAGAGCACCCGGACTTGGCGCGGCTGCGAGCCGCTGTCGACGCGGTGCCCAGCCCGCGTGACCTGGCGGGAGCAAAGGCATGACCGCGGCGGCGAGGATCCATG
>JABEUU010000051.1 GCA_013044295.1 Candidatus Dormiibacterota bacterium | reverse complement strand
GGAGACCACCTTGAAGCTGGCCGCCGGCGTGCCGCCGAAGGCCACCGCGGTCGCCCCGGTGAAGCCGGTCCCGGTGACGGTGACCGAGGTCCCGCCCCCAGTCGAGCCCGCCGCCGGAGAGACTCCGCTGACCATCGGCCCGGTCGGGGAAGGCGGGGGCGGCAGGTTGGTCACGTCGGTGAGGGTCACATCGTGTCCGCCGCTGCCGCCGGCGTAGCTGACCTGCAGCGTCCGGCCCGCCACGGTGAACGTGGCACCTTCTGGCAGCTGGCTCCCTCCGTAGGTGAGAACGCCCGAGGGTGCGCTGCCTCCCTGGTTGGAGATGATGTCGTAGACGTCGCCAGATGCCGAGGTGAAGCTGCCGCCGAAGCCCACGTTCAAGGAGGCGCCGCCGAGAGCGATCGTGCCGCCGGAGCTGACGGAGACCTGCGAGTAGCCGCTACCGGCGGTGGTGCCGTCGAGGGCAATGTCGAGGCTAACTGTGCCGCATGCGAGCGAGAGCCCCGAAGTGGTGGTCAGAATCCCGGGACCCGCATCCCCCGGGCTCAGGTTGGCTCCGCACATCATGTGAAGCCCAGCTGCGCTACCGGCGCCGTAGACGGTCCCCGTGCCGCTGGCGCTGACTTGGTTCCCCGTCACCGCCCCGTCGACCCGGAGGGTTCCGCTGACGGCGTTGATACCTCCGCTGTTGGTAGCGCTCTGGCCCTGGGGGAGCACGACAGCGCCGGCGGTGATCAGCAAGCCGGTGCCCGTGACTCCCGCTGCCAGGGTGAGGAAGTGGCCGTCGTTGGCGTCGGCGACGCGAGCTTGTGCGTCCAGGGTGATCGGCTGGGTGAGTCTCAGGTTGGCGCCTGACCATTCCAGTGCTCCAGATCCGGTGGTGCCGACGCCGCCCCCGGACAGCTGGAGCGCATTGGCGAGGGTGGCGATGCCAGCAGCCTGCAGCTCACCTCCTGTCTGCACCGTGACCGTCCCGCTGGAGAGTGCCCCGGAGTTGCCGATGCGCGCCGTGGCGTGGTCCAGGATGATCGTCCCGCCACTGTATGTCCCCGGGCTGAGGAGCACGACCAGGCCCCCGGCCCCGGCAGCAGGTGCGGCAACGGTCAGCGGGCCGGTGCCACCCACTCCCCCGGTCAGCTCCAAGGTCGCGGTCGAAGTGTCCTCGGCCACTGAGGAGGCGGAGCCCAGCGTGATCGCCCCATTCCAGGCGTCGCTTCCTGAGAGCGCTTCCAGTGCCGCGCTGGCGCCCGAGGTAGCCGCGCCGGCGCCATTAAGTGTGAGAGAGTTGGCCACGCCGATGCCGCTGGCCAACTGGACGGTGGCCCCGCTGTCCACGGCCACCGGGCCCGTGCCCAACGCCGTGTCGTTAGTGATCTGAAGGATCCCGCCGGCGACCGTGGTGGTCCCGGTGTAGTTGTTGGCCGCGGACAGCACTGTCGTGCCTGCGCCGACCGTCGTGAGTCCATAGCTGTTGGAGCCAGTTATCGCACCGCTCACTCCAAGGGTGTCGGAAGACGCGTTGGTCCCGAACGTAGTCGCGGCCGTTAGGACGACTGGGCCAGACCATGTCCCGCCGCCGTTCGCGCCAAAGAGGGCCCCGGAGCTGTAAGGCCCCGAGCCGGCGATGTCCAGCGTCACACCGGCACCGGCGGGCGTCGGGGTGTTGATGACGACCCGGGCGCCCGAGCTGACCGTGATCGTGCCGCTCGTGCCAAGGGCGTCGGTGTGATCGGCGCCGACCGAGCCCGAGGTGATGCTGGCACCGGTGAAGCTGTCGCCAGACGACGATTCGAGGTCGACCGAATATCCACCAGGGTTGGTGAACGTCGGGGCGAAAGCTCCACTGATCGCGCCCCCGACCAAGAAGTCACAGTTGGAGTCCGAATTCTCGATCGTCGCCGTGCTCGCGGTCAGGGTGATGGGCCCGTTCCATCCCTGACCACAGCCGCTCCCGTTGCCCTGGAGCGTACCCGCCAGGCTCGCGATCGTGTTCGTAGGATTCACGCTCACGGCCAGTGTTCCCCCTGCCGCCACGGAGATGGAGCTCGCGCCAAAGGCCGATGGGTTGGTTGCCGCAAGGGTGCCGGTCGCGACCGTGGTGGTCCCGCTGTAAGAGTTTGTCCCTGATAGCACGGTCGTCCCGCTCGAGGCTGCGTCAAGGGTGTTGAACGTGCCGCTCCCGCTGATGTTCCCCGACAGGGTCTGTGTCAGTCCGTTCCAGACGGACGCATCGACCGTTCCGTTGTCAGTAATGCTGTTCGTGATCGTGCCGCCGACAATCAGTTCGGGGATGAGAACTGCGCTGTTGTCGACCGTCACGGCCGTTCCCGATGGGAGGGAGTTCGGGCACGCGAGATAGAGATCGCCCCCACCGACGGTCGTGGGGCCGGCGTAGATGTTGGGGGAAGAACAGCTGGTGTCCCCCGGCTCGAGGAAGACCAACCCGGTGTTGGTCGAGTCACCGATCACGAGGTTGGCGCCAGGACCGGAGATGACGCCGTCCAGGAAGAGGGACGCAGACCCGACCGAGGCGATCTCCTCGCCACTGGCGCCCAGGGTCACTCCCGGGTGGAACACGACTGCAGGGGTCGTGGAGAGGTCACACAGGGCGATGGCGGTGCTCGATCCGCAGGGCGTGGCCGCTGTCGGGCTAAGGGTGATCGAGGCGGGCGCACTCGCCCCCTCGCTGACGGTGTACGGGGCCTCGAAGGTGATCGAGTTGAAGGAGCTGGCCGGCGCTACGCCGCCACCGCCCGTCTCGGTCCCGGAGTCATAGGTCACGCTCGTCGTGGTCGCACCCGAGGGAAAGATGATGGCTGTGCCAGACGTCGGGCCGCCCGCCGATGTGCAGGAGGAGGTACCGGTCCAGTTGCTTCCCAGGGACCAGAGCGACGACGAGGTGCCACTCCACGTGCATACCGTCGGCGTCTGGGCGCTCACGGGGCCGGCCAGCACGCCCAGCCAGACTGCCAAGCCGACCGCGCCGATCAGGCCGGCGACCACTGTGGGAGTCCCGATCGCCCTGCGCAGCCCGCCGCGGCGCACCGTTCCCACGCCAGCTCTCTGAAAGATCCTCACCACCTGCGCCCCCCCTTGCGGCTGCCCGCTCGCGTGCCCAGCCGGCGGCTCACGCCGGCATGCCCCGGTCAGCGCCAGAGTGAGGCGGCGGCGCGGCGATAGCATCGGGGATTCGCCCTATTTTTCCGCGGGCGCCACGGCGGCCGGCCGCGGCTCCCAGGCATTGGGACGAGGGAAGGGGGCTCAGCCCGGAGTCGGTCGTGGGGACGCTTGGAAGGCTTGGAATTCAGAGCAGCCCGGAGGCCCGGCGCTGGGCGGAAGTGGGCTGGGAGAGGCTCTCGACGACCTCAACCGGGTGAGCGTCGTCACCCTCCAGACGCGCATATCCGCAGTGTTTGCATAGGCGCAGAGCGGCCGGCATCGGGGGAAACCACCAAATATCCAGGACGCTCGGGCCTTATCCTGCCACCGTGCCGGAGATGGGGGC
Source organism: Candidatus Dormiibacterota bacterium (assembly GCA_013044295.1). Taxonomy (GTDB): domain Bacteria; phylum Chloroflexota; class Dormibacteria; order Aeolococcales; family Bog-877; genus AG-12. The sequence continues at coordinate 3,243 of JABEUU010000051.1, read as the reverse complement.
GCACAGGGTCGGGCCGAGTGGGGAAGACCCCTCGGAGTTGGAGGGAGCCGCGGAAGACGGCCAACTCCTGGAGCGGGAGGCCGCCGTCAGCGCGGTCCACCTAGCCCTGGCAACAGCCCGCCAGGGACGGTCCGCCACGGTCTTCGTACTGGGAGAGGCCGGCCTGGGCAAGACGTCAGTGCTGCACCTGGCCCGGGCGGCCGCCGGCGACTTCCAGGTGGTTCACGCCCAGGGGGAGGCCGCCGAGGTGGCGCTGCCGTTCGGCTTCCTCGCCCATTCCCTTGATCGCGCCGGCTGGCCGGAGCTGGTGACCCGGATACCCGGCCTGCCGCCCCAGGAACGGGCCGCGGCCGCCTGGTACCGCCTGCACCGCTGGGTCGGTGAGGATCGCTCGCGGCCGATACTGCTCCTCCTTGACGATTTGCATTGGGCCGACCCCGACTCCCTCAGCCTGGTGCGATTTTTGGTGCGTCACCCTCCCGCCCGCGGGATCGCCGTGCTGGCGGGGTTGCGGCCGTGGCCCGCTGCGGCCGGGGCGGCGGCGGCTGAGCTGGTGGCCGGCGGCCATGCCCGGGTGGCACGCCTGCTGCCCCTGAGTGCAGCGGCGTCGGCCACTCTGGTCGGCAGTCTGCGAGATGGCGCGGACGATGGGGTTGCGATGCCCTCCGCCGAAATCGAGATGTGCGCCGGGAACCCGTTTCTGCTGCGCCACCTGGCGCGGCGCATCGATGCGAGCACGCCCGCCGATCAGGGTGCCTTTCCGGTGGGTGCACAGCGGGAACTCCTGCTCGCCCGCTTCACCGGTTTCGAGGCGGCGCAGCTCGACTACGCGCGGGCGGCGGCGGTCCTTGGCGTTCAGTTCCGGGTGGCGATCGCCGCCCGGCTGACCCACCTGACACCGGCCGCGGCCGGCGCCGCCTTGGAGGCCTTGCACGGGGCCGGCCTGCTGCGGACCGTCGATCCCGGAACGGCCGCCTTCACCCATACCATGCTCCGCCAGGCCCTCTATGAGGACCTGGCCCTGCCCGTGCGCACGGGGATGCATGCCGCCGCATTCCGGCTTCTATGGGAGCACGGGGGCCCAGCCGGAGAAGCGGCGGCACACGCGGTGGCCGCCCACCTGCTGGGGGATCCGGACGCGGTGGCGGCCACGGAGCGGGCCGGCCTGGACGCCCTGGCCGTGGGGGCGTTGGAGGCAGCCGTCCGGTGGCTCAAGGCCAGCCAGCAGATAGCCGGGGCCCGGGCCGATCCGGCCCTTGTTCTGCGCTCGGCGGAGGCGCTCCAGGCGGCCGGGGCTCCCGGGGAGGCCGCCGCCGCCTGCCGGGCGCTGCTGAGTCAGCCCGAGCTCTCACGGGATCACCTGGCCGAGGCCAACCGGCTCCTGGGCCGGTCGCTCTTCGACTTAGGGGATGCGGATGCCGCGGTGGATTGCCTGCGCCGGAGCGCGGGTCTGGCGGCCGGGGGCCGGTCCTCACCGGCCATCGAGGCCCTGCTGGAGGCGTCCCTGATCACCCTCTACACCCACGGGCCGCGGCGTTCCTTCGAGCTGGCTGATGAGGCCAAGCTCCTCATCGATCGGAAAACCGATCCCTTCCTGGCGGCGTGGGTGGGCGCCGCCCGCGGTCACGCGCGCATGTTGCGGGGCGACCAGGGCGGAGCGGATGAGGTGAGCCGGGCGCTGGAACGGCTGCCAGGCGGAGGAGGGCTACGCGGTCTGCATGGGTCCGCAGCCTACGGACCGCGCCTGGTGCAGCTGCAGGTCTGCAAATTCACCGAGCGCTTCGACGAGGCCCTGACCGCCTACCAGGTGGCGGTGAGCGAGGCCGCCGACACCATGCTCCCCCTGGCCATGAGCCTCTACGGGGTGGCGCACGCGGACACGCTCTCCCGGCTGGGCCGCATCCACGAGGCCAAGCTGATCCTCACCCAGGCCCGCAACGAGGGCTACGGCCTGGTCTCACGGACTCCCTGGGCGACGGTGGGGCTGGCCCACGTCCACTTCGAGCTGGACGAGCCCGACCAGGCTGCCGCCTGCTGCCACGCCATCGAGTCGACTCTCGGCGCCGAGGGCGACACCCTGCCGCTGCTGCGCTTCTGGCTCTGGAGGGTCCGCGCCGGCCTGGCCCTGCAGCGGGGAGACGCCGACACTGCCTCCACGCTGATGGCCAGGGCAGAGGCAACCGCCGACAGCTCCGGGGTGATCGAGCCCTGCGCCGCCCCCTGGTACTCGGTGGCGATCGACGCCCATCTGGCGGCCGGACGGCCTCAGGACGCCCGCCGGGTTCTGGACCGACTGGACCTGGCATCCGAAGGGAACAGTCGCCGCTGGCCGCGCGCCGTGTCCGCTCGGGGCCGGGCCCTCCTGGCCGACCTCGCCGGCGACCGGGAGTCCGCCGAGGGACTCTTCGCCCAGGCCCTGGAGTGGCATCGGGGGCTGCCCATGCCCCTCCACGAGGTGGAGACCCTGGTCACCTACGGGGCCTTCCTGCGCCGCAGCGGCGCGCCAGCCAGAGCCCGCGACGTGCTGGCCCGCGCCCAGCGGATCGCGGCCGGCTGCGGCGCGCTCCGCCTCGAGCGCCTGGCCGCCCACGAGCTGCACGCGGCCGGCGGCCGCAGGCGACGCCGCGGCTCAGAGCCCGGTCTGACCGCGGTCCAGTCCGAGGTGGCGATGCTCGCCGTGCGCGGACTGACCAACGCGGAGATCGGCCAGCATATGTTCATCTCCGCCCGGACGGTCGAGCACCATCTGACCGCCATCTACGCCAGACTGGGCATCGCCTCCCGCCGCCAGCTGCGGCGGCTGGGGGAGAGCGGACCGGCGTGGGCCGACAAGCCCAGTGCCGCCGTCCTGGCGTCCGAGGACGACGACACTGGCGCAGTGCCGACCGGCTGAGGAGCTGGGCGCCGCACTCTCCCAGCGCATCGTTGTCAATGGCACGGACACGGGGGCTGTGACCGCCCCGGCCGAGGGTCGGAAACAGGCCGGGGCCGGTCCCCCCGCTGGGGTCAGGCGCTTGATCATGGCGGGTCTCGGCGCTCCATGACCCATCCGCGCCCAGCGCTCCGGCCCCGGGTGAGCCCTGCGAGCCCCGGCCCGGCCAACCGTCCCCAGCCCCGGGCGGCGGGGCCGCCCCTCCCGGCCCCGCTGTACAGCTGAGGCAGCTGCGTTCCTGCCTCAGCTGTACCAGCCCATGACATCCACGATCACATCCGTCGAGCCGGCGTAGTTGTAGAGCGTGATCT
>JABEUU010000050.1 GCA_013044295.1 Candidatus Dormiibacterota bacterium | reverse complement strand
CTCCTGCTGTGGCTTGAGTTCCGAGCCGACCATCCGGACAGCTTGTCGTACAGCCAGTTCTGCTGGCACTACCGGCGGTGGCTGGGGACCCAGGACTTGGTGATGCGGTTTGAGTACCGGGGCGGAGAGCGGCTATTCGTCGACTACAGCGGCGACACCCTGCCGCTCACGGATCCTGAGACCGGAGAGATTGACCAGGCCCAGGTCTTCGTGGGAGCTCTGGGCGCCAGTGGACTGCTGTATGTGGAGTCCAGCCTGGGCCAGGACCTGCAGTCGTGGCTGGATACCCACGTGCACTGCTTCGAGTACATAGGCGGGGTCCCCGAGGTAGTCACCCCGGATAACTTGCGGTCGGGGGTGACCAAGGCCAACTGGTATGAGCCCGAGATCAACCACAGCTACCTGGACTTGGCCAACCACTACGGAACGGTGATCTTGCCGACCCGCATTGCGCGGCCTCGGGACAAGGCCGCCGCCGAGAATGGGGTCCAGGTGGCGGAGCGGCACATCCTGGCCCCGCTGCGCAACCAGCGCTTCTTCTCGATTGAAGAGCAGAACCGGGCGATCCGGGAGCGGCTCGAGGCGGTCAACAACCGCGAGTTCCGGGGGGCGCCCACCTCTCGACGCGAGCTCTTCGAGGAGATTGAGAAGGGCGCGCTGAAACCGCTACCAGCGAGCCGCTATGAGTTCGCCACCTGGAAGCAGGCCAAGCTCAACATCGACTACCACGTCGAGTACGAGCGCCACTACTACTCGGCGCCCTACCGGCTGGCGCGCCAGCCGGTGGAGGTACGGGCCACCTCCAAAGTGGTCGAGATCTTCCACCTGGGGACCCGGGTGGCGAGTCACGTCCGGGAGTACGGCCGGCGGCGCTTCATCACCGATCCCCAGCACATGCCGGCCTCGCATCGGGCTCACCTGGAATGGACGCCATCGCGGCTGGTCACGTGGGCGGGCACCGCCGGACCGGCGGTCGCGGAGCTGGCCGAGACGCTGATGCGCACCCGGCCCCACCCCGAGCAGGGCTATCGAGCCTGCCTGGGGCTGATGCACCTGGAGAAGAAGTACAGCAAGGAACGGCTGGACGCCGCCTGCAAGCGGGCGCTGAAGATTGGCGGGGTCTCCTACCGGAGCGTGGAGTCGATCCTCAAGAACGGGCTCGACCGGGTGCCGGCCCCAGATGGGGAGCCGTCGGCGGCACTGCCCCCGGCAGACCACGAGAACCTGCGCGGGCCCGACTACTACCGGCTGGAGGCGTAAGGCAATGCTGATCCAACAGACCCTTGACAAGCTGGACCAGATGAGCCTGGGCGGGATGGCGGCCGCGCTGCGCGAGCAGATGGAGCAGAGCCAGTACCTGGAGCTGCCCTTTGAGGACCGCCTCGGGCTGCTGGTCGACCGGGAGGCGAGCTGGCGGGAGAATCGGCGCCTGACGACCCGGCTCAAGGCGGCCCGGCTGCGCCACCCGGCGACCGTGGAGGACATCGACTTCCGGGCTCCCCGGGGGCTGGACCGCTCCGTGATCCTAAGCCTCGCCCAGGCGGGCTGGGTAGGGGCCCACCACAACCTTTTGATCTCGGGAGCCACCGGCTGTGGCAAAAGTTTCATAGCCTGTGCGCTCGCCCACGCGGCCATCCGTCAAGGCCACACCGCGCTCTATGTGCGTACGCCCCGGCTGCTCGACGACCTCGCCATCACCCGCGGCGATGGCCGCTACCACACCCTGCTCGGCCAGCTCAACCGGGCAGCGTTATTGGTGCTGGACGACTTCCTACTCACCCCGGCCACGGTGGCCCAGGCACGGGATCTCCTTGAGGTCATCGAGGACCGCTCCCAGCTGCGCTCCACCATGGTCGCCAGCCAGCTCCCGGTGGAGATGTGGCACGACGCCTTGGCTGACCCCACCCTGGCGGACGCGATCCTGGACCGCCTGGTCCACAACGCTTACCGGATAACCCTCAAGGGCCCCTCCATGCGTGGTCGGGAGCCGGAGGCGATCCCCGTTGGGTGATGAAACGGTGACGATTCAAAGCACGCGTTCCTGCCCTGCCTGTGGACTCACCTTCAACTGTGACGGCCAGTCCGGCCGCAAGCGCCTGTGGTGCTCAGCCGCCTGCCGCCAGCGCGGCTATCGCCTCCGCAACCACCCCCCGGCTGACCCCGTGATGGTACTGCCCAAGCGCACGCTGAAGTCGGAGGTGGTCTACGAGTGCCCGGAGTGCGAAGCCCGCTATCTGGGCATCCAGCGCTGTGACGAATGCAATGTCTTCGCCCGGCGAGTCGGCCCAGGAGGCCCCTGCCCTCATTGCGACGAACCGGTGGCGGTGGCCGATCTCATTCCAGGTGCCATCCTCCGATGACCTCACCTCTGGCGACCGCTGTCGCTTCGCTCCGGACCCATCTCAAGCGTAGGTCGATGAGGGGCCGGGGAGATGACGCTCAGGGGACAGCGGCTACGCCCCTGACCACTGAGCTTGGACAGCCCTGCGGCCTGTCCACATCACCCCCGCCCCGACGACGATGTAGGCTTCGCCCAGGACGTTCTCCGCCCCCACCGGAGCGTTCCCTCACAACCGAATAGTCGTGGCACCACCTACCCCAACCCCGCACCTTTGGCCTCCCCGCTGGGGTGGCCGCTTTCGGCCGGAATGGGTGGCCGATTTCAACCGGAATGGGTGGCCGCTTTCGGCCGGAACGCCCGGCCGATTTGACCGGAATGCACAGTTGACCGACCAAAGGACTCCTGGGAGGGCACGGAAACTGATGTCAGCGAAGAGGTCCTCCAACCAGTCGACGGGCTGACGGGCCACAGCCCCATTCTGGAGGAGCTCACGGCAGACGACAAGGGTGGTTCACGTTGCG
>JABEUU010000219.1 GCA_013044295.1 Candidatus Dormiibacterota bacterium | reverse complement strand
TTTTTTCTTCAGAGATGTGCCCACCACCGGAGCCGGGATAGTTCCATGGGCCAGCTGTGTACCACGAGCCCACCCCCAGCTGGTTGTAGTCACCCAGGATGTTGGCCCGGTGGGGAGCCGAGTTCATGAACGCGGTGTTCACCCCCGCCGCCGGGTCGGCGTAACCGCTGTTCCAGCCGATGTTCTCGCCGGCGCTCCTCCAGTCGACCCCGTCCGCGCTCATGATCGGCCAGACGTAGCCCCCGTCGGCGGTGCATCCGGGGATCTGGTGAGAGAAGTAGTCGCGGGTGATCATGTCGGCGGCCCGACCGTAGATCGGCGAAGGGCTGCACCCATAGTAGGGGCGTGACTGGCCGATCTCAGCCAGGGTGGCGTTGCTGGCAAGGGCGCCCAGGCCGTTGCTGGCGCGGTCCTGATTGGTCAGTGAGAACAGCTCACCATCAAAGGAGGTGGCGCTGCCTGCCGGTTGGGCGCCCACCGGGACCGCCACCATGGCCGCTCCGCCGGCGAACGCCAGCAGACCGAAGAGGACACCCGCCACCAGGACCGATGACCCCTCCCGGCTCCTATGGTTGCGCGCCCTAGCCAAGGCGCCGCTGGAGCGGCCCCGCGGCAGGCGGGGTGGGCAGCCTGACCGTGTTCACCTGGTCCTGACGGCGGTCGGGGAAGAGGCGCGAGATCTCTGGCGGAACCGGCAGCCCCATGTCGAAGAGCCGGTCCAGGATCTGGGGCCTGACCCCGGTCAGGGCCAGCTCGTTGCGCAGGTTGCCTTCCTTGTCGGTGCCCTCGGACTTCATCAGGAATATGTCCTGCATGGTGATGGTCTCCCCCTCCATGCCCACCACCTCGCTGATCGCGGTGACCCGGCGGCTGCCGTCGCGCAGCCGGTTCAGCTGCACGATGATGTCAAGCGCCGCAGCGACCTGCTGGCGGATGGCCTTGGCGGGAAGCTCGATCCCACCCATGAGGACCTGCGTCTCCAGTCGGGCGAGGCTGTCCCTGGGAGTGTTGGCGTGGACCGTGGTCATGGAGCCATCGTGGCCAGTGTTCATGGCCTGGAGCATGTCCAGCGCCTCGCCGCCACGGACCTCACCCACCACGATCCGGTCCGGCCGCATCCGCAGGGCGTTGATGACCAGCTCGCGGATCCCGATCCGGCCCTCGCCGCGGGCGTCCGGGGGGCGAGACTCCAGCCGGCAGACGTGCTCCTGGTGGAGCTGCAGCTCGGCCGCGTCCTCCACTGTCACGATCCGCTCATCGGGAGGGATGAAGCCGGTGCAGATGTTGAGCAGGGTGGTCTTGCCAGAGCCCGTCCCACCCGAGATCAGGATGTTGGCCCGGGCCAGCACGCTGGCCTGCAGGAAGGAGGCCGCCGCCTCGCTGATGCTGCCGAAGTGGATCAGGTCGGTGACCCGCATCCGCTCCTTGGGGAACTTCCGGATGGTCAGCAGCGGCCCGTCGATGGCGACCGGCGGTACCACAGCGTTCACCCGGGACCCGTCCAACAGCCGGGCGTCGCAGAGCGGCTGGCGAGTGTCGATCCGGCGGCCCACCGCCGACACGATCAGGTCGATCACCTTCATCAGGTGGTCGGTGTCCTTGAAGCGGACATCCGTCAAAACGATCCGACCCTGGGACTCGACATACACCATGTCGGGGCCCACCACCATGATCTCGGTCAGGTTGTCGTCCTCGAGCAGGATCCGAAGCGGCCCCAGAGCCTGAAGGTACCCCTCCTGATCGGCGAGTTCCGCGTGCGAGATGGCCATGGAGCTACTCCCCTGAGATGGAATCAGATTTCTTGAAGGCGGCTCCCGGGAGGGCGCCGGCCGGGGTCTCCGCCGCCGCGTCGACCAGATCCAGGTGGGTCCCCACCCCTACCCCGAGCCGTTCCAGGGTTCCCGGGGCCAGCTCCAGCGCGGAATGCGACCTGGCAACTGGCAGCAGGGTGACGCCGACCGGCCGGAGCGACCACGGCCTCATTCTGGAAACCGCCCGGACCACGACCCCTTGGCGGTCCAGGAAGGCCACATCGATCGCGGTGCGCATGAAGAACATGTGGATGCTGCGGCAGGGGACCAGCCAGAGCCCCTCCTCGGGGTCCAAGTCGGCCCTGCCCATGAGGCCCAGGAAACGGCTGAACACGCCCTTGGCGACCACCACGCGGCGGGCCAGGTAGCGGCCGTCGTCCAGCCGGGCGGCGAGCTGCCGCGGGCCCGCCATCGAGACGGCGCGGCGTGGTCGGCTCCTGGCTTCAGCTGACATGGAAGATGAGGTTCATGGCGGCGGGTCCCAGCAGGATGATAAAGAGGGCGGGGAAGATGCAGCCCACCATCGGGAAGAGCATCTTGAGGCTGGCCTGCTGTGCCTTCGCCTCCGCCTTCTGGCGGCGGCGGCGGCGCAGCTCGTCGGACTGGATCCGCAGCACCCGCGCGATCCCGACTCCCAGCTGGTCCGACTGAACCAGAGCCTGGATGAAGGCGTTCAGCTCCGGGACCCCCGAGCGGTGTCCCAGATCCTCGAGCGCTTCCTGACGGGGCTTGCCCAACCGGATCTCGTTGAGGACGAAGGCGAACTCGCGGGAGAGGGCGTTGTCGAACTTCTCGACCACCCGGGTCAGCGCCGCGTCGAAGCCCAACCCGGCCTCAACGCTGATACAGAGCAGGTCGAGGCTGTTGGGAAGGGACAGCATCATCTCCTTCTGGCGAGCCTTGACGATCCTCTTGAGCTGGTACTGCGGCCCCATGTAGCCCACGATGACTCCGAAGGCAAGCCCCACCAGGAGGGGCAGGTTGAGGAGAGCCGCCAGGCCCAGGCAGGCGAGCCCGAGCACCACCGCCAGGGCGAGCTGCACCGCCACCAGGCTGGCGGCGTTCATGCCCAGGGGTCGTCCCGCCAGATCGATCATGATCTGGAGCTTCTCGGCCTGCCCCTTCGGTTGCAGCTGCGCCACTCTTTTGCCCAGGCGGTTCAGGAATGGCCGGATGAAGCGGTCCGAGAACGGCCGGCTCAGCTCGAGCTCGTCGAGGCTCTTGATCTCTTCCGGGGCCTCATAGACGGCCAGCCGGGCATCGAGAAGGTTGACCGGGACCGCCTTGCGGGTGGTGGCTCCGACCACCACGAAGAAGACGGCCACCGCCGCCAGCACGCCTACCAGGATCGCTTCTAGGGACATCGGTCAGACCTCAATGTTGGCGATGCGCTGCATCACGTAGAAGGCGAAGGCG
>JABEUU010000049.1 GCA_013044295.1 Candidatus Dormiibacterota bacterium | reverse complement strand
GCCGGCTCCATCCCCGGTGCGCGCGTCGGCCCCGACCGCTCCCCGGTGGATCAGTCGCGCCAGGGCGCTCAGCCCCAAGCTGACCACCTTCCGCGACGGCATCCGGTCGAGGGTGGCCACGAAGCCCACCCCACAGGAGTCGTGTTCGAACGACGGTCGGTAGAGGCCGGGCGCGGCCGCCGACCGCGCCGGGGTCTGGTGGCGGTGTGCTCTGGTCGGCATGGTGATGGTGGTCCTGGGGCCCGCATAAAACAAAACCGGCCCCCCGGGATTTCGGGGGGCCGGTTCCATGTCCTAGTTGTGCGCGAGTACTAGGTGACCAGCCCTCCTACCTTCGACGACGGGAGTAGGCGGAGGTAGCCGGCGGCCGGCGACATAGCACACATGACTGTTGGCAAGTTGCTACTTGTATAGCCTGGAGACGGCGGGCTGTCAATGGCCAATTTTTTGGCGGAGCTCGCGGCGCGGGCGGTTGCGACCCCCAAGGGAGCCCTGTCACCAGGCGACCGGGCTCTCCCCGGTTCCGCGGGAGCCCTCGCGAGCAGAGCCGCCAGCGGGCACCGCTGGGCTCGCTGGTGGCAGACTTTCAGGCATATGGCAAGGGAGCATGAGCTCGAGCACGCCTTCGCCGACACCCTGGCCCTGGCGCGCCCCCCAGACGGCGAGGCGCTGCCGCTGAAGCGCAACGTGGCCGCCTTCGTCGATGCTGTGCTGGGCCTTCTCTTCCCCCAGTTGTCCGAGTCGAGCGGGGCCACGTCAGAGGAGATCCAGGCGAGCCTCACCCTGGTGCGGCGCGATCTGCGAGAGCTGCTGGGTCCGCTCGAGCCCCCGGATCGGGCGGCGGAGGCGGCCCGTCGCTTCGTGGTGGCGCTGCCCGAGCTGTACGCGCAGATCGTGCGCGATGGGGAGGCGATCGTCGCCGGCGATCCGGCTGCCGAGAGTTACGACGAGGTGGTCTCGGCCTACCCCGGTTTCCTCGCCATTGCCATCCACCGGATCGCCCACCAGATCCAGCTGCTCGGGGTGAGGGTGCTGCCGCGGCTGCTGGCCGAGGTCGCCCACTCCCGCACCGGTATTGACATCCACCCGGGGGCCACCATCGGGCGGGCGCTCTGCATCGACCACGGCACCGGGGTGGTGATCGGAGAGACAGCGGTGATAGGCGACGAAGTCAAGCTTTACCAGGGGGTGACCCTGGGCGCTCTCAGCGTGGCCAAGGCAGCGGCGGGCAGCAAACGCCACCCCACGATCGGGGATCGGGTGGTAATCTACGCCAACGCCACGGTGCTTGGCGGTGAGACCATGGTTGGCCATGACAGCGTGGTGGGCGGCAATGTCTGGCTCACCAACAGCGTGCCGCCGTATTCCCTGGTCTACCATTCCAGTCAGGTGAGGGTCCGCAGCGTCGCGGAGGGGTTCGAACCCTCCGACTTTGTGATCTGATCCTTCGGGCAGACTGTCCCGGCCGCAGTGACGCAGGGTGAGGATCAATAGCTGGCTGGGTTCCATCCCGGTAAATCCCGAGGCAGGTGTCAACCACCGGTTCGATGGTGGGACCGCGGTCTGGGGCCAGCGGGCCCTGGTCAATCCCGTCGGCAAGGTCAAGATCCCGATGGGACAGGCACTGATTCCGGGCTTCATCCTCACCAGGGCTGCCCCATCAAGCTGGTGATGCCCGATTCCTTTCGCGGGCGAGGGGCGCACGCCGATAGCCGACCAGGGCATCCAGATCGGGCTCACTCACAGGCAGCTGGCCATGGATGGCTGCGTCGCCCACGCTGATGAGATGCTCACCAAGACCCGGGTCCTGGGTGTCGATGAAGTTCTGGAACGACGCCAATGCGAGGGCCACCGCCGCACCAGCGCCGGGGAGATCCACGCGGACCTCCCCGACGGTCCGAATTACCGGGTCAGGGGCTCGGCGGCGGGCACACATCTCCTGGCGCGCCGGGGTGCTCAAGCCGACCGGGCCCTGACCCAAGGCCGCTTGATGGCGCCGACCACGTCGCCGGTCCTCTCAGGCGGCAGCGGCTCCGCCCCGCGGAATCGGGATGGGTTCGTGCGCACCGGGATGTGCGGGAGCCATCTGACGGGGTCGTCCAGGGGCGGCGTGACAGGCACCACTCGCCCAGGCCCCTCACGCCAGGTCAGGTCGCGCTGGCCACGGGTCCGGGCGCTCAGCCGGCCATGCTGGCCCGGCTGAGCGGCCCGGTCCCCAGCTCAGGCGAGCCGAGTGCTCAACCCATCGGACAGGGCGGCGACGAAGGCTTCGGTCGTGAGCCAGGGAGCCTCTGGCCCGATCAGAATGGCGAGGTCCTTGGTCATCCGTCCCGACTCCACGGTGTCGATGCACACCCTCTCCAGGGTCTCGGCGAACTGGGTCACCCGGGGGGTGGAGTCCAGCTCGCCGCGATGGGCCAGCCCCCTGGTCCAGGCGAAGATCGACGCGATCGGGTTGGTCGAGGTTGGCTGGCCCTGCTGGTGCTGGCGGTAGTGGCGGGTCACCGTTCCGTGCGCTGCTTCCGCCTCCATGGTGCGCCCGTCGGGGGTCAGCAAGACGCTCGTCATCAGGCCCAGCGACCCGAAGCCCTGGGCGACCGTGTCCGACTGGACATCGCCGTCGTAGTTCTTGCAGGCCCAGACGTAGCCGCCCTCCCACTTGAGTGCGCCGGCCACCATGTCGTCGATGAGCCGGTGCTCATAGGTCAACCCAGCGGCCTCGAAGTCGGACTTGAACTCGGTGGCGTAGACCTCCCCGAAGATGTCCTTGAAGCGCCCGTCATAGGCCTTGAGGATGGTGTTCTTGGTGGACAGGTAGACCGGATAGCCGCGCCGCAATCCGTAGCGCAGCGCGGCCCGGGCGAAGTCGCGGATCGAGTCGTCGAAGTTGTACATCCCCATCGCGACCCCCGGGCCCGAGAACTTGGCCACCTGGAACTCCACGGGCTGCCCAGCATCGTCCGGGGTGTAGGTGATGGTCACCTTGCCCGGACCCGGAACCACGAAGTCGGTCGCCGCGTACTGGTCGCCGTGGGCGTGACGGCCGATCACAATCGGCTTGGTCCAGCCAGGAACCAGTCGAGGCACGTTGGACATCACGATCGGCTCCCGGAAGATGACGCCGCCCAGGATGTTGCGTATGGTCCCGTTGGGAGACCGCCACATCTTCTTCAGCCCGAACTCAGCCACCCGGGCCTTGTCCGGGGTGATGGTGGCGCACTTCACGCCCACGCCGTGCTTGGCGATGGCGCGGGCGGCGTCGACCGTGACCTGGTCATCGGTGGCGTCCCGGTTGGTGATGCTTAGGTCGTAGTAGTCGAGATCGATGTCCAGGTGGGGGAGGATCAGCTGGTCCTTGATCATCTGCCAGATGATCCTGGTCATCTCGTCTCCATCCAGATCGACTACCGGGTTGGCGACCTTGATCTTTTCCATGGATACCTCTCAGCTGCTCAGGCGGCCGGCCCCGGCCGCCGCGATTGGTCCTGCCGACAAACAACGAACTCACGCATGGAGCGGTGGGCGTTGGGTTGCAACCGCCCAGCCCCGAGCGCCAGGGACCCCGGTGCTGCGGCCAGCTGCAACGTCGCCAACTTCTCCCACTCCCGAGCCCCTCGAGACCGGATCGGGTGGCCCACCGATCCAGGATAGCGACTGGCCCAGGGCGGACCTGGGCAGCGATCGGCCCCTTGCGCAACTTCGACGGTGCCACCGCTGTGGCCCTTGGAAGAGCCGAGCGGTGCCCTCGAGCCGGAGCGGGCAGGGTCACCGGGCTCCTGGGCAAGGATAGAGGCCACTGGGGGCTGGATTGGGTGGTCAGGGGACCTTGGCAGCCGAGTGGTCGGCCAGGATCCAATCCCGGATCGCACCTGACGCGGCCTCAAGGGCTGGAAAGCGCGCATGGGCTCCCGCCAGCCCCGGGCCACCCGGGGGAGGGTCGATGGCGAGCACGGTCATCCCCGCCGCCAGGCCTGCCTCCACCCCGGCCGCCGCGTCCTCGACGACCAGGCACTCCGCCGCGGCACAGCCCAGGCGGGAGCTGGCGGCCAGGAATCCCTGCGGCGAGGGCTTCCCCTCCTGGACGGAGCTCCCGTCCACGATCACGCTGGGCCAAGGCAGCCCCAGGAGCGCGAACTCGGAGCGCACGAAAGTCTCGGAGTTTGAAGTCACCAGCGCCCACTGCCGGGGAGGGAGTGCGGCCAGCAGCTCATGGGCCCCTGGCATCGCGGGTAGCGGTGAGGACTCCTTGTCCAGGAAGGCCTCGAGTCGCCGCATCTCGGAGTCAATCGCCAGATGAGGGGCCACCAGCGCAATCGTGTCCTGGGGCCGGCGCCCG
>JABEUU010000218.1 GCA_013044295.1 Candidatus Dormiibacterota bacterium | reverse complement strand
TGCTGGTGGGGGGCGGGCTGGGGCTGCGATCACAGCCTGGGCGGGGGACGTTGGTGGTGGCCAGGATCGCCCGCTCGCGCATCCCCAACATCCCCAGCCCGTCGTGCACGGGCCGGCCCCTGACCAGCCGGAAGCCGATCCCATCGTCGCTGATCGCCAGTCGGAGCGAGTCGGTCCGGGAATCCAGCCGGACCGCCACATGGCCGGCGTTGGCATGTCGCTCCACGTTGGAGAGAGCCTCCTGAGCGATCCGCAGCCAGCCCCGCTCCACCGCCTCGGGCCAGCGCTGCTGGGTGCCCTCGATCCGGACCGTGACATCCACGTGGGCGCGCTGGGAGAACCGCTCGCCCAGCTCCTCCAGGGCCGGCCCCAGGCCCTGCTCGTCCAGGGTCTCCGAGCGCAGGCCCTCGGTGAGCTGGCGGAGACCGTCTGCCACCGCGATGGCGAGGTTGCGGATCTCCCCCAGCTGACTCGCGGCGGGTCCGGTCAGCTCCGGTTCCGCGGCCAGCCGCTCCAACCTCCTGGAAAGGTAGATCAGGGCCTGCACCGGCTCGTCGTGGATGTCGCGGGCGATGCGATGGCGCTCCTCCAGGACCGCCAGCCGCTGCAGCTCCCGCTGGATGTTGAGGTAGTCGATCGCCAGCGCCGCCTGGATCGCAAAGCTGTCCAGGAGATTCATGTCCTCGGGCCTGAAGGTCGGCCCCGCCGGCGGCCGAGCGATCAGGATGGTGCCCTCGACCCGCTGTTGCACCGTGAGCGGAACCACCATCACGGCCCCCACCTCCACCCCGGCCTTCCCAATCCAGGCGATCTGAGCGCTTCCCTTCTCCACCAGGCGCGGCCGCCCACTACGCATCACAGCATGGGAGGCCGTTCCGGATCGGGGCAGCTCCAGATGTTCCAGCCGGTGGCTGCGATGGCCGTCGACCGCCACCACCCGGAGCCGAGAGCTCCCGGGTTGGTGGGGCAGTACCACCGCCGCCAGCTCGGACTCGCTGATCTCTCGGGCCACCCTGACGATGGCCGCCAGCAGCGACTCCACCGACCCCCTGGCGAGGATGGCCGAAGTGGTCTGGTGGAGAGCCTGCAGCCAGCGCTCCCTCTGCTGGAGCTCAGAGAAGTTCTGGGCGTTGGCAATCGCCACCCCGGCCTGGCTGGCCAGGGTGACCAGCAGCGCCTCGTCGGCGTCGTCGAAGGCAAGTCCGCCCCCCTTGTCGGTCAGGTAGAGGTTCCCGAACACGCGCCCCTTGGCCCGCACGGGGGTACCGAGGAAGGTGGTCATCTGGGGATGGTGCTCGGGGAAGCCAACCGAGCTCGGGTGGTCTTGGATCCGGGTCAGCCGAAGAGGGTGGGGGTCCGCCATCAACAGTCCCAGAACCCCCTGGCCCCGGGGCAGGTCGCCGATGGCCTCCCGTTCCGCCTGCTCCAGGCCCACGGTCACGAAGTCGGCGATCGAACCGTCAGGAGCGAGCACCGCAAGCGCCCCATACCGTGCCTCGGTCAGCCGCACCGCCAGCTCCACCAGGCGTTGCAGCACGGTGTCCAAAGAGAGGTCGGAAGCCAGCAGGATGCCGGCCGCCACCAGAGCCGCCTGCTCCCGGCTGGGCGAGGACGAAGAGGATGTCGTGGGAGCGGGCTCGGACGCCGGGTTGTGGACTGCTGTCATCTCGCCTGGGAAGGAACGATAACGGTCCCCGACCCGGACGGCGGCCGTCAGAAGCGCACAGCCTTCAACGGGCTGATCCCCGATGGCCTCGGTTCCAAAGCCAGGATCTGGTCCACGGCGGACACGATCCTGGCGCCCGAGGCGGCGATCGACCGGACCGCGGCCGGCCCGTCCCCAGCCCAGCTGGCGAGATAGCCGAAGCTGTAACTCGAGCTGTCAATGCCCAGGTCCTGGCAGGTGACATAGGCCACGCTCTCCGCCTCCAGCTCGGCCAGGGCCCGCGATCCCTGAAACTCCGCTCCGTGAAGCAGCATGTGGGCCAACTCGTGGCTCAGCGTCTTGAGCGTCTGCGCCAGGCCCAACCGAGAGTCGATTCGGATCCGCCGCAAAACGTGGCTGCAGTCGCCGTGGCGGTCCCCACGCAGCTCGAGAAACTCGACCGCGAACTGGGCGGCGGCCGCCCGGCGCAGGAGGCGGTCGAGCTCCCCCGCGGGCGCCGCACCGGTCAGCTCGGCGAGGGGCCGGGGCAGCTCCTCACCCACCGTCTGGGCCACATCGAACACCCGCACCACCCGAAAGGCTCTGGCCCCGACCAGAGGTGGAGCGTCGTCGTCCTCCGCCGGCTCGCCGGCCTCCCGTCGGGGCCAACAGGGCGCCAGGATCGAAATCCCCTGCTCGCCGCGGCGCACCTGCCGACCCAGCTCCTGCCAGCTGCGGTATCCGGCCACACGGGTGGCGTCGGGTCGCTGGGAGAGGATCAGCACCTGGTTGGAGAAGCTGTAGGTGCGAAAGCGGCGGCAGAGGCGCAGCCAGGCAGTCCAGCCGGGAGATGCGGTGAGTCCCAGAATGCCATCCCGCAGCTGCTGCAGAGCCGCTTCGCGGGCACCCGGAGCCGCCTCCCGCCGCGCTTCGGATATGCCATCGACCACGCTGGATTGGTCCGCCGGGAACCCCGCGGTTGGTGCGCAGACCAGACCCTGGGTGAAACCCAGCGGCGGGCGGGGCCCGGTGTCCCAGCCCGGGCCGATCGTGCCTGGTCCCGATCAGTTAAGCGGCTCGACCTCGACCCGCAAGCGGGCATGAGCCTGGCGCAGCGCCGCGGCTGCGGCCGGGCCATCGGTGCCGTGGGCGAACATGAATCCGAGGTAGCGGTCGCCATCTGGGGGAGCGGCGATCCGGCCTCCCACCGGCACTGTGATCTCGATCCGGTCCACTCCCGGCACCTCCAGCGCGAGCTCCTGGCCGGCCACCTGAAGCAGCCGACCGGCCGCCGGGATGGGCAGCATCATGACCCCGGAGCCGCCCTCCTCCAATTCAACTTCCGGGAGTTGATCTCCCAGGGCATTGAGCAAGATGAGCTCCTCCAGACTGGCTCCGGAGCGGAAGCGAAGGACCCCCGAGCAACGGCCCCCGATCGACCTCGAGGCCAGGTCAATCAGGCGGGGCGCGCCCTGGCCAAGTCGGAACTCGGCGTGCACCGGCCCGGTCTCCAGCCCCAGCGCCCAGACCGCCTCCTGGAGCTGCTTCCAGACCAGCGATGTGAGCTCGGGGTGCAGACCGGTCGGCACCGTATAGATCGTCTCCTCAAAGTAGGGACCGTCGAGGGGCTCGGGCTTGTCGTACACCGCCAGCGGCTGCAGCTCCCCATCCAGCAGCAACGCCTCGACCGCGACCTCGGGCCCGGCCACGAACTCCTCGACCAGGAGCTCGCCCGCGCCCGGGAGCGACCCGCAGACCTGGTCCGACGCCAGGAGGCCCCGGATTCGGAGCCCCGCCTGCTCCAGTTGGCGGCGGTCATCGGCTCGGATCACGCCCCGGCTGGCCGCCTGGTCCAGGGGCTTGACCACCACCGGAAAGGCCACTTGCGGGGGCGGAGCTCCGTCCGCCCAGATCTCCCAGCGCGGCTGCGGGAGGCGATGCCCGGCCAGGCGTCGCCGCAACTCCGCCTTGTCCCGGGTGGCGGCCGCGGCGGCCGGCGAATTGCCTCCCACCCCCAGCGCCGCCGCCAAGCTGGCGGCGTAGAGCACCCCGGCTTCGTCGACCGCCACCACCGCTCCGATGCGCTCTGTGTCTGGGAGCTGGGCCAGTCGCGCGCCAGCCGCTTCCGGATGAGCCAGATCGATGACCAGCTCGCGTCCGGGATGGAGGTGCCCCAGAGTCGAGGCGTCGTCGCTGGCCACCACCACCTCCAGGTCGAGCCTGCGCGCGGCCGCCAGGAAGGCCGCGGCGCGATAGGTCCGGGTCGGCAACACCAGCAGCACGGCTCGACTCATTGCGTCAGACTATCGACATGGACACCCCCGCCGAGGACCTGCCCTCCCTGCGCCTGAGTAAACGTGCGGCGGCGCGGATCCGGACCTTCAGGGAGCGCCAGGGGCATCCGGAAGGCTGGATCTCCATCGCCCCGGCAGGCCTCGAGGGAGAGCGCCTCACGTACAGCTTCGCCCTGGTCGAGAGCGGTGAGCTGAAGGATGACGAGGTGCTGGTACGCGGCGACCAGGACATCTCCTTCGTGGCCCCGAAGGTGATCTCACGGCACGTGATCGGCGCCAGCGTGGACGCCGACCCACACTCGGGCGCACTGTCGCTGGAGACCAGCTACAACCCCGATGCCGACCCGCTCGCCCAGGCGGTGCAGCAGTTGCTCGACCAGGAGATCAACCCCGCGGTGGCCGCCCACGGCGGCTACATCGGGCTGCTGGACATCGCCGACGGGGTCGCCTATGTGCAGATGGGAGGGGGTTGTCAGGGCTGCGGCCTCGCCGAGGTCACCCTCTCCCAGGGCGTGCGCACCACCATCCTGGAGCGGTTCGCGGAGCTCCACGACGTGGTCGACACCACCGACCACGCTCAGGGGGCGAACCCCTACTACCAAGCCTCCAAGAAGTAGGCGACCGGCAGCCTCAGCGGAGAACCTCGCGGTAGACGCCCCTGGTCAGGGCTGCCATCCTCTGGGCCGAGAAGTGCTTCAGCACTCGCTCCGGACCAGCCAGTGAGAGTCTCCCGTAGCGCTCCGGATCCGCCAGCAGGGCGGCCGTCACGCTGGCCAGAGCGGCCGGGTTGGCGGGACTCACCAGGATGCCGGCGTTGGGAGCATCGACGATCTCGGGAAGACCGCCCACTCGGCTCGCTACCACCGGCACTCCGGCGCTCATCGCCTCGCAGGCCACCAGACCGAACGGCTCCTCGCGGGAGGGCACCCAGACCACGTCGCAGCCCTCGAAGAACTGCTGGCGGTCAACCACGTCACCCAGGAAGTGCACCCGATCGGCCACCCCGAGGGAGGCGGCCAGGTCGATCAGGGCGGCCAGCTCCGGCCCCGTCCCCCCCACCTGCAAGCTGAGCTTGCGGCCGGCCGGAGCCGCCAGCGCCATCACGGCCAGGTCGATGCCCTTGGCTGAGGTAAGCCGGGCCAGAGTGCCCACCCGAAAACCGGCTGGGGTCGAACGCGGGCGGGCGCGCAGGGGGTCGATCCCATTGGCGACCAGGCGCAGGGGAGCCGGATCCAGGCCGACCTCGTCGCGCAGAAAGTCCATCACCGCCGCCGAGACCGCGATCTGGCGGTCGGCGCTGGCAGCCAGCCGCCGGAACTCGCGGCGGTGCAGCCTGGTCCGCAGCCGGCCGGCGGTGAACCAACCGTCCAGGTGGTGGGTGTGGACGAAGGGGGTTGGGACTCGGGCCCGGCGCAGTACCATCCCCGCTCGCAGGGCGTGGCTGTGGACCAGGTCGATATCGTGGTGGCGCACCATCTGACGCAGCCGGATCGGGGCCGCCGCCAGTCCGGTTCCGCTCATGATCAGCGGCAGCTGGGCGATGCCAGCCTCCGCGCAGCGTGCTTGGAGCGGCCCCTCGGGACATACCACCAGCGGTGTCCAGGAGGCAGCCAGCAGCTGGCGAGCCAGGGTGAAGACGTGTTCCGGGCCGCCGGTTCGCGAGCTGTCGGCGATCACCAGCATCACCCGCGGTTGAGATAGCACGGCTGCATTGTTCCACTTGGAGCCGACCCCACCGGCTACCATCGGTCAGGTCTTGACCGCAACCGACCCCGCCTCAGAGCACATCCTGGTGGCGGTCGCCTGGCCGTACGCCAGCGGCCCCCGCCACATCGGCCATGTGGCCGGGTTCGGGGTGCCCTCGGACATCTTCGCCCGCTACCAGCGGCTGCGGGGCGCCCAGGTGCTCATGGTCAGCGGCACCGACGAGCACGGCACCCCGATCCTGGTGGCGGCCGACCGCGAGGGGATCAGTCCGAAGGAGATCGCGGACCGCTACAACGGGGTCATCGCGGAAGACCTTCGCCGGCTTGGCCTGGGTTACGACCTGTTCACCCGGACGACCACTCAGAACCATGCGCTGGTGGTGCAGGACATGTTCCGCACCCTCCTGGATCGGGGCTTCCTGATCCGGCAGTCGCAGCTGGGAGCGTTCTCCGGGCGCACCGGCCGAACCCTGCCCGACCGCTACATCGAGGGCACCTGTCCCCACTGTGGCTACCCCTCCGCCCGCGGCGACCAGTGCGACAACTGCGGCCGGATGCTGGACCCTGCCGACCTCATCGACCCCCACTCCCGGATTGACGGCGAGCCGCCGGTGTTCCGGGAGTCGGAGCATTTCTTTCTGGACCTGCCCGCCTTCGCCGCGGCGCTCTCCGAGTGGCTCACCAGCAAGCCGGACTGGCGCAGCAACGTCCGGAGCTTCTCGCTGAACCTGCTCTCGGAGCTCAGACCGCGGGCGGTGACCAGGGACATCGACTGGGGGATCCGCATCCCCTTGCCAGAATTCGAGGGGCGCGACGACAAGCGGATCTATGTCTGGTTCGACGCCGTGATCGGCTACCTCTCCGCCAGCATCGAATGGGCCCGGCTCCAGGGCCGGCCAGACTCCTGGAGGGACTGGTGGCAGGACCCGGGGGCCCGCCACTTCTACTTCATGGGCAAGGACAACATCGTGTTCCACGCTGTGATCTGGCCGAGCATGCTGATGGGGTACGGGAGCGGCGGGGCCTTCGGCGGTGGGCCGCCCCACCCCCCGCTGGTGCTGCCCGAGAACGTGGTCAGCAGTGAGTTCCTCACCCAGGAGGGTCAGAAATTCTCCAGCAGCCGCGGCGTAGTGATCGAGGTCGGCGACTTTCTGGAGCGCTACGATCCCGATCCCCTGCGCTACTACCTGACGGCAGGCGGCCCGGAGACCCAGGACACCGACTTCACCTGGGCCGAGTTCATCCGCCGCAACAACGACGAGCTGGTGGCCACCTGGGGCAACCTGGTGCACCGGACCCTGCAGTTGACCAGCCGCCACTTCGGCACGATCCCGCCCTCGGGGGTGCTCACCGATGCCGACGCGGAGCTGCTGCGAGCGGTGGACGCCGGCTTTGGTCCAGTGGGCTCCTTGCTGGACACCGCCCACTTCAAGGCGGCCCTGAGTGAGGTCATGGGGCTGGCCGCCCAGGTCAACCGCTACCTGGGCGAGATGGAGCCCTGGCGGCTGCTCAAAGCGGAGCCAGAGCGCGCTGCGACCGTGCTCTACGTCGCCATTCAGTGCATCGCCAGCCTCAAGACCATGTTCACCCCTTTCCTCCCCTTCAGCTCCCAGCACCTCCACCAGATGCTCGGACTCCAGGGACAGATAGCTCCC
>JABEUU010000217.1 GCA_013044295.1 Candidatus Dormiibacterota bacterium | reverse complement strand
TAGTCGACCCGCCACTGATGCAGTCCATGTGCCGGCGCTAGCTCGTGGCGGCTTGCGCCGGCACATGGACTGCATCAGTGGCGGGTCGACTACGAGCGGCCGCTCAGCCGGGGAGCCAACGTATGACAGCAGTAGTGCAGCGGACTTTGGCGGCCAATGAGGAGAGCGCCCTGGATCGCTGGTGGCTGGTGGACGCCCGCGGCGAGACCTTGGGTCGGCTGGCTGTGAACCTCGCCCGAGTGCTGCGGGGCAAGCATCTCCCCACCTATACGCCCCACGCCCTGATGGGAGACCATCTGGTGGTCATAAACGCCGGTGACATCGTCGTCACTGGTAGCAAGCGGACCACCAAGGTTTACGATCACTACACGGGCTATCCGGGTGGCCGGCGCGAGCGGACCTACGCCGAGGTGGTCAAGCGGGATCCCACCGTACCCCTCCAAGAGGCGGTGCGGGGAATGCTCCAGCACAACACCCTGGGGACTCGGCAGTTGAAGCGGTTGAAGGTATACGCAGGATCAGAGCATCCCCACGAGGCTCAGCAGCCGGTGGCGATCCGGTTCGGCGAATGTGGGGAGGTCGTGCAGCTGTGAGCGAAGACGAGGCGCAGGGTCGGTACGCCTACGGGACCGGCCGACGCAAGACAGCGGTGGCGCGGGTACGCATCTACCCCGGGCCCGGCACGGCTGTGATCAACGACCGCGAGCCCCTGCGGCACTTTGGGCGGCGGGAGCTGGAGGAGGCCGCCCTGCGGCCGTTGCGGGTGACCGGGCTCAGCGATCGGGTCCACATCAGCGTGAAGGTGGACGGCGGTGGCGTGTCGGGACAGGCAGGAGCGGTTGCCCATGGACTGGCCCGGGCCCTGTGCGTGCTGGATGCTGAGCTGCGACCGCAGCTCAAGGCGGCGGGGCTGCTGACGCGGGACCCGCGGATGAAGGAACGCAAGAAGCCAGGCCTCAAGCGTGCCCGCAAGGCGCCGCAGTATACGAAGCGGTAGGCATTCGAGCCGTCTCACCTCGCTCCTATACTGGCCGCAGCAGTAGCCGGCCATGAGCAGAGGTGGTGACTAGTGGCAAGCCGACTTCGGGGCCGGGATTTTCTCGCGATTGGCGACCTTGACCCTGGCGACTTGTCCGAACTGCTTGGGCTTGCGGCCCGGCTGAAGGCCGGGGAGGACCCGGGGACGGCGCTCAGTCGCCAGTCCATTGCCATGGTGTTCCTGCGTCCAAGCAACCGCACCCGAGTGTCGTTCGAGGCTGCGATCAGCCGCTTGGGCGGACATCCGATCGCGCTCTTCGATCGGGAGATCGAGATAGGTCGCCGTGAATCGGTCAGCGACGTGGGGCGGATTCTGGATCGTTTCGTTTCGGGCCTGGTGGCGAGAATCCCGTCGGATCGCGACCTGCGCGGGCTCGCCCGCGCCATGGAGGGTCCGGTCATCAACGCCATGACGGATCTGGGCCACCCCTGCCAGATCCTGGCCGACTGCCTCACGGTGCAGGAAGCGGTGGGCAGGCTGGAGGGGGCCAGGATTACCTTCGTCGGTGACGGCAACAACGTGTGCAACTCGTGGGTCGAGGCCGCCTATGTGGCCGGCCTGGACCTGCGGGTGGTCACGCCTCCCGGCTACGGCCCCGAACCGGGAGTGCTTGCCTCGGCCGCCGGGCTGGCCGGACCCGGAACCGGGCAGGTCCTCGTAACCAACGATCTGGATCAGGGGTTGACGGATACAGATGTCATCTACACCGATGTCTGGACCAGCATGGGGCAGGAGGATCAGCACGAGGACCGGCGCCAGGATTTCGGTCCCTACCAGATCAACGAGGCGGTGGTGGGGCGGGCTCCATCTGGGGTCCGGGTGATGCACTGCCTGCCCGCCCACCGCGGTGAGGAGATCACCGACGGGGTGATCGACGGACCGCACTCAATCGTCTTCGACCAGGCTGAGAACCGTTATTGGGTGCAGCTGGCGCTGCTGCTCGCCGTGTTCTCCGACTCGGGGGATCAAGCTTGACGGCCGGCTGCGTCCTCCTCATCTGATGCTGGTACTGGGCGGCTTGAACCTGGGCGAGACCCTTCGGGTGATGGTCCAGGGGGTCGGATGGCGCGATGTCCTGGATGTGGCGATCATCACCTTCTTGCTCTACCGGCTTCTGGTGTTGATCCGAGGCACCCAGGCAGTCCAGCTGCTGCTGGGGCTGCTGGTGATTGGGGCCCTGGCGGCGCTGGCCATCATCCTCAATCTGCCGGTGCTCAAGTTCATCTTCGTCAACGGCGGCCAGGTTATCCTGATCGGGGTGTTCATTCTCTTCCAACCGGAGCTGCGCCGGGCCCTGGACCAGATGGGAAGCCTGGGGAGGCTGCGCTACGGGCTGCTGGCTCCAGACACCGCTCAGTTGCGTCATCAGGTGGACGAGGTGGCCCGGGCGGCGATGCGCCTGGGAGAGGAACACACCGGGGCTCTGATCGTGCTCCAGGGGGACATCGGCCTGGAGGAGATTGCCGCCACCGGGGTGCGTCTGGATGCGCTCCTCACCGCCGAGACGCTGGAGACGATCTTCACCTACAAGTCCCCACTTCACGACGGGGCGGCGGTCGTCCATCTGGGGCGAGTGGTGGCTGCCGGTTGCGTGTTGCCTCTAGCGGAGCAGCCGACCCGGAGCCATCGCAGCGGCACTCGGCACCTGGCGGCCGTCGGGCTCAGCCAGGCAACCGACGCCGCGGTGGTGGTGGTCTCCGAGGAGACCGGCCGGATCAGCTGGGCAGTCGGAGGTGAGCTCGAGGGCGGCCTGGACGGGGACGCTCTGACCAATCACATCGGCGCCTTTCTGCGCCTGCCGCTCTACGAAGGCCAGCGGCGCACTCTTCGCCTGCGCGGTCGCACGTCCCACGGCGGCCACGTCACCCCGGCCGGCAGGAGCTGATCAGGATGCGACCCCGGTTCATCCTCGCCAACTGGCGGCTGAAGCTCACCTCGCTGGTGGTGGCCTGTGGGATGTGGGTCGGCGTCGTCTACGCCACCAACCCCCCCGCGATCACCACCGTCGCCGTGCCGGTGCAGGTCAACGGCCTTGGCTCAAACCTGCTCACGCTGCACTCCATCCAGCCGGTCACGATCAAGGTCGCAGGAGTGGCCTCGAACGTGCGCGCGGCCACCGTTTCCAGCCACCTCTTCGCCTCGGTCAACCTGAAGAGGATCTCACGTCCGGGGGAATACGAAGTTCCGCTCACGCTCAGCAAGACCGATCCCAACTTTGCCGTGCTGAGCTCTCCCAACAAGGTCCTGGTCGTGGTGGACGTCTGGAAGACGGCCTCCCTGCCGGTCCATGTGGTCGTGTCCAAAGCTCCTCCGGTCGGCTACCTGGTGAACAACTCGGCGACCACCGCAACTCCTGCGGATATCACCGTTAGAGCACCCTCCAGCATCCTTCCCAACCTCCTGGCCGAGGCCCGGGTCAGCCTGGGCTCTGTGCTCAGCTCGGAGTCGATCCCGGCCACGGTCAGCCTGGTCAACACGGGCAACCTGGCCCAGCAGATCACGTTCCAGCCGACGGT
>JABEUU010000216.1 GCA_013044295.1 Candidatus Dormiibacterota bacterium | reverse complement strand
GCCCTGGTGCCTGGCGAGTCCGGCTATCGCGGCTTCGCGGTGGCCCTGGGAACGCTGTCCATGTATGTGGGAGCGGTGGTCGGACTCAGCGCGCGCCTGGCCGGGGTCTTGGCGGGACGGTGGTGGCTCCCATTCCATCACCTGGCGCTGGTGGCGTTTGCCCTGGGCTGGGCCCACAGCGTGCTCACCGGCAGCGACCTCGTCGCGCTGCGGCCAATGTTCGCCATAACCGGCATCATGGTGCTGCTCCTGGCGGCCTCGAGTAGGTTGGCGGCTGGTCCCAAGGTCCCCGGCCGGGGCCAGATGGCGAGCCAGAGCGGGAGTGGCGCATGACAGCTGTCGCCAACCGCAGGCCCCTGACTTGGGAGATGGCAGCTGGGGGCAGCCACGCCCTGGCGACGGGGGTGGGGGATGTTGGGACGGTCCTGCTGGCCGGGCCGCCGGCGGCCGCGGGAGCCGAGTCCCTCGCATCCCATCTGCTCCGACTCGGAGCGCTGCCCGCCGAGGCCAAACGTCCGGCCTTCATCCTGAAGGTGGTCGCGGACAGTGGCCTCCAAGGGCGGGGAGGGGCGGCTTTCCCGGTCGCCCGGAAGATGGTCGCTGCCGCCGCCGGCACGGGGAAGGCACTGCTGGTGGTGAACGGATCGGAAAGCGAGCCCGCAAGCCGTAAGGATTGGACCCTGCTGTGTCTGCGCCCACACCTTGTGCTCGACGGGGCGGCGCTCGCGGCGGCCGCTATCGGTGCCAGTTCGGCCGTGATACAGCTGCACCGCGGAGCGGCCGCACCGTCCGCAGCCCTCCTGCAGGCGCTCCAACAGCGCCGCGCGGCCGATTTGTCGGATCCCCGCTTCACGATCAGCTTTGGGCCCCCTCGGTACGTGGCGGGGGAGTCGAGCGCCATCCGGGCCTTTCTCGCGGGCGGCCCGGCCAAGCCCGCGCCGCGAGGTGGTCGGGGCCACGGGCCCGGCTCGCCGCCGCTAGTCCAGAACGTTGAGACGCTGGCTCTCTTGGCCCTTCTGGGCCGGTTTGGAGCCGACTGGCTCCGCGGTTTCGGCACCGGCGCTTCGCCGGGGCCGACCCTGGTGACCCTGGCAGGCGCGGTGGATCACCCGGGACTGGTTGCGGAGATGACGGGGCCAACGGCACTCTCCAACGTTCTCACCAGATGGGGTGGACTGGCAGGCGCTCCTCGGGCGCTGTTGTTCGGGGGGTATGCGGGTACCTGGTGCGATGGCCGGCAGGCGTGGGGCCTGGACCTCAACCGAGAGTCGTTGGCGACAGCTGAGATCCCCTTTGGTTCGGGTTTGGTTGGGGTGCTCCCTTGGGACGCATGTGGCCTGGCGGAGACCGCTCGCTTGCTCACCTATCTGGCCCAGGAGAGCTCGGGTCAATGTGGCCCCTGTGTCTGGGGGCTGCCGCGACTGGCCAAGGAGATGTCTGACCTGGCGTGGGGCCGGGTGGCTTCCCGGGACGTGCGCCGGATGGCGCGCATGGCCACGGAGTTGGCCGGTCGGGGCGCCTGCCACCACCCGGACGGAGCGGTCACTTTGTTGGCAAGCGCCCTGACGGTGTTCTCCGACGAGGTGGTCCATCACCTCCGACAGGGGCCCTGCTCCCGCTCGGGCCGCGGCCCGGTCTTCCCTATCCCAGAGCGCCGCGACGCGGCCTGGCGATGACCCACCATCTGAAGGTGGACATGGA
The DNA here is from genome assembly GCA_013044295.1 of Candidatus Dormiibacterota bacterium. Taxonomy (GTDB): domain Bacteria; phylum Chloroflexota; class Dormibacteria; order Aeolococcales; family Bog-877; genus AG-12. The sequence continues at coordinate 4,847 of JABEUU010000216.1, read as the reverse complement.
TCGATGTCAGGGCCACGGCATCTGCGCGGTGCTGGCCGGGGACTTGGTAGACCTCGATCAATGGGGGTTCCCGGTGATCGCCTCAGAGCCCTTGTCTGAGCCAGCGCAGCTGCGCCGGGCCCGTTGGGCGGTGGCGGCCTGCCCCGCTCGAGCGCTTCAACTCGAGTCGGCGCCGGTCCCTGCCTCGGAGCGTAAGCGCTGAGGTCCGGTCGCGCCGCGCCCGAGCGGCCAGCGACCCGGCCCGGGCCCCCATCCGCCGCCCGACTCCACTCTCCCCTGGTCCGATCGGCCTTCGAAGTGCGTCGGAGCGTGCATTCCGCGGGTCCGCGCTCAGGCGGTGGTCGGGCTCGCCACTGACACTGTTGAGGGGCCAACTCGCCTGGGCAGACGGGTGAACGTGGTGAACATTCGCCGCTGCCAGTTCCAGGGCTCGTTCGCTTCGCGCGGCAACTTGCGTCCCGAACACAAGTTTGGTACATTTGTTCGATGACTGGCCCAAGTCGCTGGACACCGGTGCCGGACCGCGTTCCCGCTTCGTGGAATGAGGTGGTCGACAGTCGCGCGGTTCAGGAGCTGGTCGTGCTGGACCGGGAACTGCCCGCTCGACCCGCCCGGTATGCACCGATGCCTGATGGGCTTCATCCTCGACTTACAGCGGGGCTCGGACGGCGGGGAATCGGCAACCTCTACTCCCACCAGGTGAGCGCGGTCGAGCTGGCCCTGGCCGGGCAGAGTCTGGCGGTGGTCACGCCCACCGCCTCTGGCAAGTCGTTGTGCTACCTCCTGCCGATTTTGGACTCGGTGATCCGGGATCCGGACGCCACCGCGCTGATGCTGTTTCCCACCAAGGCTCTGGCTCAGGACCAACTCCAGGAGTTGCGCCAGCTCAGCGACGCGGTCGAGCTGGACTTGCGAACCTTCACCTACGACGGCGACACTCCGCCGGGCGCCCGCAGTGCCCTGCGCCAGGGCGGGCAGGTGGTGCTCAGCAATCCCGACATGCTGCACAGCGGCATTCTGCCCCACCACACCAGTTGGGTCAGGCTCTTCAAGGGCCTTCGGTTTGTGGTGCTGGACGAACTTCACACCTACCGGGGCGTGTTCGGTAGCCATGTGGCCAACGTCATCCGCCGACTGGAACGCATCTGCGCCTTCTATGGGGCGAGCCCCACCTACATCTGTTCCTCGGCCACCATCGCCAACCCGGGCGAGCTGGCGGCTCGGCTCCTGGGCCGGCCGGTGACTCTGGTCACGGACAACGGCGCTCCGGCCCCGATGCGGCGGCTGGTGATAGCCAATCCTCCGGTGGTCGAACCGCGCCTGGGTATCAGGCGCAGTGCCAGCCTGGAGGCCCGCAAGATCGTGCCCCAGCTCGTGCGAGCCGGCTCCCAGACGATCGTCTTCGGGCAGACCCGCCTTCAGGTGGAGCTCCTGCTCAACTATCTTGACCGCGAGCTTCAAGCGGACGGACGCGGGCTGGGGGTAGCCCGTGGCGGTGCGGTGCGGGCCTACCGGGGGGGCTATCTGCCTTTGGAGCGCAGGGCCATCGAGGCCGGTTTGCGATCTGGGGCAGTGCGGTGCGTGGTGGCTACCAGTGCCCTTGAGCTCGGCATCGATATCGGCCGTTTGGACGCGGCGGTACTGGTCGGTTACCCGGGCACCATCGCCAGCCTATGGCAGCGCTTGGGGCGAGCCGGCCGCCGCGAGGGCGCGGCCCTGCAACTCCTGATCACAGGGGGAGGGCCGCTGGACCAGTTCATCGCCAAGCACCCCGAGTTCCTGCTCGAGCAGTCACCAGAGCGGGCCTTCGTGGATCCCGACAACCTGTTGATCCTGGCCGGTCACCTGCAGGCGGCCATCTTCGAGCTGCCGATGCGGGCGGATGAGACATTCGGGGGTGGCGACCTGGGCGGACTACTCGAGGTGTTGTCTGAGGATGGCCTGATCCACCAGGCAAACGGCAGCTGGCACTGGGCCTCGGACGCCTTCCCTGCCGACGCCATCAGCCTGCGCACAGCTTCAGCGAGCAACGTGGTGATCATGGACACATCGACCTCGGGTGACTCCGCATCGCAGGGACCCCAGGGCACGTCGGCCGGAAGCGGTGGCGGCCGTTCCGGGGCTGGCTCCCGCGTGGTTGGCGAACTGGACGAGTGGTCGGCTCCCCTGCTGGTGCATGACGACGCGATCTACATGCACCAGGGCCGCCAGTACCACGTCGAGCGGCTGGACTGGGAGGAGCACAAGGCCTACGTCCACCCGGTCTCGGTCGACTACTTCACCGATGCTGACCTTCGCGTCAATCTCCAGGTGCTGGACTGCCTGGCTGGCCCGCTGACAGATTCTGGCCAGGCCACCGCCAAGGCCCATGGAGAGGTGAGGGTCAGCGTACTGGCGGCAATGTACCGCAAGATCAAGCTGCTAACCCATGAGACGGTGGGGGCGGGTCCGATCCGGGTCCCGGAGCGGGATCTGCAAACCACCGCCTACTGGTGCTCCTTCGATTCCAGGCTGACGGTCGGGTTGACCGGAGCCGAGGTGGGCCTGGAGGGGATCGGGCACATGATGGGCCAGGTCGCCTGCCTGGTGGCGATGTGCGACCGGCGGGATCTCGGCGTGGTCACCCAGGTTCGGGCCTCTCTCGCGGCCATCCCGGGGCGGGAGGCCTCCCCCAGCCAAGCGGAGGAGTTCGTGGCCGGAGCGAGGCCCCGGGCCGCTGGACCGGTGGCGGGGTTTCTGAACGACTCCCCCTGCGTCTTCATCTACGACGTGCACCCGGGGGGTGTGGGCCTCAGCGCCCGGCTCTTCGATCTCCATGTCGATTTGCTTCAGGGGGCGGCGGCTCTGATCCGAGAGTGCGACTGCGCGCTCGGGTGCCCGGCCTGCGTCGGCCCCGTCTCCGGCGTCGAGGATGGCGCCAAGCAGGCTGCGCTCACCATGCTGGAGGCGGCCGGATGGTGACCTCGGAGTTGCGGCTTCGACTGGGCGCCCTTCAGGGCGACCCGCGCCTGGGCCTGTCGCCAAGGGTTCCTGCAGCGCAGACGTCGGCCAGTCCAGTCCTTGACGAGGAGGGCCGATCCGCAGGTTTCCGGCAGCTGGGATTTGACTGGGACGGGCGTCGCGGGCTCCTGGTGCGGAGCTTGGACATGTCGACGGCGGATCTGGGGATCTCGGCGGATCTACTTGCGGCTGATCGGCTGCACAACCTCTCCGACGTGGTCCCGAAGGTCCCCACCACAATCACCTACTTCGACCTGGAGACGACAGGCCTCCAGCGAGGCACGGGCACCGTGCCATTCCTGTACGGCTGGGCGGTGATCACCGGGGACAGGGTGCACTTCGAGCAGTGGCTGCTCACCCAGCTCGGCCAGGAGGCGCCGCTGGTGGAGGCGGCCATCAGCCAACTGCGCGCCACCGACCTGCTGGTTACCTACAACGGAGCCAGCTATGACCTCCCCTTGTTACGGACCCGGATGGTGATGGCGGGAGTGGACCGTGCCTGGCCCGCCACCCCCCACCTTGATCTGCTGCCGATGGTGCGGAAGCTGTTCCGCCATCGCCTCGATCGGTGCAGCCTGCGGCGGGTCGAGGAGAGCGTGCTCGGCCTGAGTCGCGACCACGACCTGCCGGGTCGCGAAGCACCCGAACGCTACTGGCAGTTCCTGCGCTCGGGTGACCCACTCCCGCTGGCGGCGGTGCTGGAGCACAACCAGCAGGATGTGCTCTCTCTCGCGCGCTTGCTGGAGCGGCTGGTGCGCCATGTTGACCTGGAGGGGCCGCATCCCAGCGACTGGCTCAGCCTGGGGAGGTTCATTGAGGCCAGGGGCGATCTCAGAGGAGCCGAGGGCGTCTACCGAAGGGCCGAGACGTGCTCCCCACCGCCGCTGGACCGGGCGGCGGCATTGAGGAGAGCTCGGCTGCTCCGGCGCCAGGGTCTGGAGGATCAGGCCCGCCAGGCGTGGTCGTCCATCTGGGAGCGCTGGCATGATCCGGAGGCGGCGGAAGCGATGTGCATCGATCTGGAGCACCGCCAAAACGATCTGGGTGGAGCGCTGGAGTTGGCAAGGGAGGGGTTGAGGGCGGCACCCGTCGGATGGGACCAGCGCTTCGCGCGCCGAATCTGGCGGCTCCAGAGCAGGCTCGGTCCGACCGGGCCAGGGGTGCCAAGCGCTGGGGGGCGGACGGTCGGCAAGCCCTGGTCGGGGTGGCTGCCTGGGGGCGAGTCCTACGAGGCCTGGATCGCACTGCGGCGAGGTGGCGACCCGTCCCGGGCCTTGGGGGAGCGGCGGTTGGTCCGGGCCCCGGCGGTGGGGCGGTAACCGGACCTTCGGAGTCGGGGCGAAGCCGCTGCAGCACCGCGGTCGGAGGCTCTCACCACACGGGCCATGATTGAGAGCCGGTGAAGTCGTCGGCGCCCATCTCCCCAGTCGTCACCGGGGGCTGGGTCCTGTCTGGTTCCAACGGTTGGAGGGTGGCCATCCCGGCGGTCGGCTCACCCGCCAGAGGGCCCTGGCGGCGTTCCGCGGCCAATGGACCAGGGCGGCCAGAGGACACTGGCTGTACCTATTTGCCATCGCGCCGCTCTGACCCTCGAGGCCGGTGGGGCAAGGGCCAGTGCACGCCTGACCGGGGGAGCTCGGCCTGGCCCATGACCCTCCAGTTGGAGCGCATGGCTACGATCCGGTAGAATGCCGCCAGGCTCAGGCTCGATCGTCGGGCGCAGCTCCGATACCGCTAGACGCGAGGAGCGGAGGGTGAGCTGAGATCGCGGGAGTGGCTCAGTGGTAGAGCGTCTCCTTGCCAAGGAGAAGGTCGCGGGTTCGACCCCCGTCTCCCGCTCCACTGAG
>JABEUU010000215.1 GCA_013044295.1 Candidatus Dormiibacterota bacterium | reverse complement strand
TGACCTGATCACGAAAAGTGCAGAGCTCTGCGGCAGGACCGCAGCCCTGTATGAGAACTAAGAGGAGGGCCTTCGGCACCACTTCTGGAACGCAAGCACTCGACCATCCCGCGGAGTTCATCAGGGCCCTGGCTAGCTAGCCCCACCCCGCGCCATCACTGTCGGACAGGGCTGGAGAGGCTTCGGCTGGTAATGCAGCGGACCTGGGCGCCTCAATCTCGGCGAAGGGCCATGATGGCAGCCACCGGCCGGTGCCCGAGCCCGTGAGGAGCAGGTGAGCCCTCAGTAGCGTGGCGCCAATCCCGGCAGCGCCGCGCATCCACCCGGTCTGCGCGGGAAGGGCCGGTGGGCTCGCAGTGTGCTCGACGTTATGCCAGCGCATGCCTAGCTCGTCGAGAACGGCCCTGTCGAGTATGTCGTCGAGGACGGCGACTGCGAACTGGAGGTGTGCTAGGTTTCCGGTCAGGGCGTGAAGACCCAAAAAGAAGTCTGCCACTCCGGCCGATCCGCAGCACTGCGCGACGTTGTCCCAGAAGCCCGGATAGAGGCGAGCGGGTAGTCCGCTGCCAGTCACGGTCGCGGCGGCCCGACCCGTCCAGTCGAGCCAGGCTCCGTCGCCGGTCATCTGGTACAGCCGGACGAAGAGACAACCGAGCCCGGTCGAGCCGCTGCAAAACCCGAGCATGTACAGATCGGTCCCAGCGACCTCGTGATGGTGAACACCGCACATCCCACCCTCGGTCCGAGCGATCGACAGGAGGTAGGCAGCCCCCTCCAAGGCGGCCTCGGCGAACTCTGGTTCGCCGGTAGCCGTGGCCAGTGTGGCCAGACAATATGCGATTCCCGCCGTGCCGTGGGCCATGTTGGGGGCCGTCTTGAAGTCGTCCGGGCGTGACCGCCACCAGCGCCCGGTTGGGGCCGGCACGGCCAGCTCCAAAAGTCGGCGCCCCGCCGGCTGCGGCTGCATCGAGGCGGCCGAGGCTGGACGCTACGGGGGCGATCCCGGCGGTGCCGTGATAGAGCTCGTGCCATGGACCCCGGCCATTGCTCCACACCGGCCACTCAAGGCCGGCGCCAGCGGGTACGGCGGCTTTGATCAAGCGGTCCAGCATCTTGTCGCTCTGTTCAAGCAGGCGACCGTCGCCGAGCACAGCGGCAGCTTGATGCAGTGCGAACACCCTCCCGGCATAGCCGGAGTACAGGCCGAATCGGCCGTCTTCCGGTGCGGTCGCGAGGCAGCTGGCAACGCTCCGCGCACGCGCGGTGCCTTCGGCGTCTCGGGTCACCCGAGAGAGATCGGCGAGGAACATGGCGATCCCAGCCTCAGCGCCGACAAGGGTCGGGTCGACCGTCTCAGGATCGTCTACCACCGCCGGCCATCGCGGCCCAAATGCGGTCTCGATCCTCGCCGCGATGAGCCACCGGGCCGCCGCGCGGGCTGCATCCAGGTACCTCTCGGCCCGGCCGCTCTTCGCAAGTTGTAAGATCGTCACCTTCGCACATGTCCGCGGTCCGCCGCTAAAGGCCCGCACTTGGCCGGGCCCAGGGCTATTGAGGTGGCGGCGTCTCAGCTACCACGGTGCGGCCCTGGAGTTGCTCGGTTTTGACGGACTCTGTGGCCGAGCGGATTGTGCGACCCGCGAATGGCGCTACTCGTAGGCTACGGGGCTGAGATTGCCGAGGGTGGAGTACAGGCGGCGGGGATTGTAGAAGCCCTCGACGTTCTCGAAGACGGCGCTCGTGGCCGCAGTTCGTGTGGGCCCTGGCGGTAGCTCAGGTCTGACTCGACGGCCACGAAGGTGGGTTGAGGGTCGACTCGGGAGCCATCAGTGAAAGGCCACCGGTGGCGGCAGTCGAGCGACCTTAGTGGTCGTCGGCACCAGGCTGCGGTCACTGGCCAAGGTGGCTGAGGCCGCACTGGCAACGTTGCCGCTTCTGGACCCACTTCCCGACGGTCCGGCTAGCCGAAGCTCCAGGTAGAATCGGCGCGGTGGGGCGAACCCTCATGGATCAAGTCATCAGGGCTCTGGAACAGATAGGGGCATGAACAAGAGCGGATCGCCGGAAGGCAAGTCTCCTTCTCAGCTCATCGACGCCAGAATCGAGGAGCTAGACGACTGGCGGGGCACGATGCTCAGCCGGCTCCGCACCTTGGTCAAGCAGGCCGATCCCGAAATCGTCGAGGATTGGAAGTGGAGAGGGGTTCCGGTCTGGTCGCACGACGGATTGATCTGCACCGGCGAGACTTACAAGAACGTCGTCAAGATGACCTTCGCCAAAGGCGCGGCTCTGAGGGATCCAACGGGCATCTTCAACTCCAGTCTTGACGGCAACACAAGGCGTGCCATCGACTTCCATGAAGGCGAGAAGGTAGACGAGGCGGCCCTGAAGGCCCTTGTTCGCGCCGCCGTGACCCTGAACAAGGCGACCTTAAAGAGGTAGGCCACAGAGTCAGACCTTCGCCGCGGGATGATTTAAGAACTCGCCGGCGCGGCTTGAAGTGTCCCTCCCCAGGTGGTCAGGGACCGAATCTGAACTCGTCCACCTACGCCGACATCCGCATGCGTGGATGGCCAGCCAAGACGGCTGGGCTACACCCCGCCGGCCCCGGCCCGGCCAACTGGATCTTCCAAGTGGTCAGGAGTCGCTCCTTCCGGGGCTCGGTGATCCTGACTGCCTACCGCGACTTCTCAGACTGGGGCCAGGTCATCGCCGACAATCTCCAGCTGGACGGCGCGGGGCTGAACGGCCGGGACTGCCCGTGACCAGCCCTCATCGTGCCTCCCACTGGAACCACCGAATGCCGATGGCGGTGCAGACGACGATGTAGCCCAGGCAAGCCACCACGGACAAGACGTCACTACTAGTCCAGGAGTTGAGGTTTAGAACTCCGGCGAAGAGGGTCATCACGGCTCCCACGGGAGTCCAACGCGCGATCGACTCCCAGGTGGCCCCTAGCAATCCACTCTGCGCGAAAATACCAAGGAACATCAGAGCGATGAGCAAGACCCGGCCAGCCGCATTGATGGTGTCGGCGGACCTCAAGAGGCCGACTAGTGCCTGGCCGATGCTCAGGAATACTGCTCCCCCGAGCAAGGAGACCAGCAGCACCAGCACATATTGAGCCAACGACAGCGCCAGGTGATGGACCACGCTGGCCACGATGACGACTACCAGCGCAATCGCCAGATTGGCCACCATTTGCGTTGCCAGGCGACTCCCCATGATGGTCCAGGTGGGCGCCGGGGTGACGCGTAGCCGTTGGAAAACGCCCTGTTCGCGATCCCTCGCCATGTTCAGAGCGTAGCCAATGATCGATAGGCTGAGGAGCCCGAGCGTGATAGCGAGGCCGATGAGGATCAACAGTCCCCCCAGTCTCACGGTGCCCTTGCCAGAGGCCGTGACCAGCAGGATGAAGAGGGGCAGAATGAAGCTCAGGACTAAGCCGCGAGGATTCCTTATCAAGACCAAGAAGTCCGCCCGCAGAAGAGACGTGAGCACCAGCTGGAGCCGTGGCCTCGCAGCCAGCGAAGTCTGATTACTCACGAATATCACTTCCTGTTAGGCCGATGAAGACATCTTCGAGGGTCACTTCGCCGTGGGCGGCCAGGCGGACGCGAGGATCATCCTTGTGCTTGGCGATCAGGTTTTGCGGCGTCTCGGTCGTCAAGAGATGGCCGCGGTCAATGATCGCGACCCGGTCGCACACCGCTTGGGCTTCCTCCATCGAGTGGGTCGTGAGGAGGACACTTCCGCCAGTTCCTCGGCTGCGCTCGATGCGGGCCCAGAGTTGGCGCCGGGACTGAGGATCGAGTCCAGCCGTCGGCTCGTCAAGTAGAAGCAGGGGTGGCTCGTGCAGAAGCGCGATGAAGAGAGCGAGGCGCTGTTGCTGCCCTCCGGAGAGTTCCTTGGCGCGCTTGTTGGCCTCAGCCTCCAAGCCAATCCCTTGCAACTCCTCGGTGATTCGACGGTCGGACAGCTTTATTCCGTACAGCCCGGCATACAACCTCACGATTTGCTTGGTCGTCAGCTGCGCCTGAAAGCCGGTGGTCTGGAACTGGACACCCATCTGAGCCTTCGCCTCTGTGGGCTGGCGCTGCACGTCGATGCCCGCCAAGAGGACGGTCCCCGAGAGGGGCCGGATGAGTCCCTCGATAGCCTTCAGAGTGGTCGTCTTGCCCGCTCCGTTGGGGCCAAGAAGCCCGAAGATCTCGCCCCGTGCCACATCGAGACTCACATCATCGACAGCCCTCGTGGGCCCATAGGCGACAGACAGCCCATGGACCGCCAAGATGACCGGCGGTTGGTCTGCAGACCCAGGGTTCATCGCACTGGGAGGGCGGCCCTGGTCCAT
>JABEUU010000214.1 GCA_013044295.1 Candidatus Dormiibacterota bacterium | reverse complement strand
CCCCTGGAGCACGGTCAGCCGCCCCTGGACCCCGTTGCCGATGGCATTGCGGCGGCTCAGCTCGACCGCGATTGCATCCTGGTCGACGGCATCAACCAGCGCCTGCGGGAGCCGGGTGGCGATGGCGATCCCGACGCAGCCGCTGCCGCAGCCCAGGTCGGCGCACCTGATCTGGTCCGCTGTCCCGGCGGCCGCGACGGCGAGCTCCACCAACAGCTCGGTCTCAGGGCGGGGCACCAGCACACCATCCCCGACTTCGAAATCAAGTCCCAAGAACTCCTTTCGACCGGTGATATAGGCAAGGGGCCTCCCCCTCGCCCGACGTCTGAGGAGCGGCCGGATCCGACTGAGCTCAGAGGCCAGCAGCAGCCGCTCGAACTGGAGGTAGAGGTCCAGCCGGGAGACCCCGAGACAGTGCCCCAAGAGGAGCTCCGCCTCGAGGCGAGGCTGGTCAAGTCCTGCCTCCCGAAGGTAGCCAGTGCTCTGGCGCAGGATCGAGAGCAGCGTGGGTCGGGCTGCCTCGGAGCCGTCTCGCCTGCCCGCCGCCATCTCATCGCCGGTCTTCACTGGCCTCCTTGCCTCAACAAGTCGTTACAGGTCCGTTACAGGATCGCATGAGTACTTGAAGGGCGAACTCCGTTACGCTCCCACCTCCAGCTATGGAAAATCAGCACCTCACGTCGCGGCTCGCGTCTCCCTGGCGGCGTCCCGGAAGAATCATGCTCCAGCGCGGCCAATCCATCACCGAGTTTGCATTGGTGCTGCCGGTGGCCGTGCTAATCCTAGCCTTGGCGGCCAGCGGAGGCGAGATGCTGATGACCGACATCAGCCTCACTCAAGCGGCCCGGGCCGGAGCCATCGCCGCCGCCCAAGATGCCGCCGCGACGCCACCCGACCCGATCTCCGTCCAGACAACTGATGCCCAGACGGCCGCCAATGACGAACAAGGTGGGCCCAACTCTATCCAATGCTCGGGACCCGGCGTTCCGAGCCACTGCGTCCAGGTATCTGACCTATCCGCTCCCGGGCTTGGACTCGAGAACAGCGTCGTCAGCCTAGTGAAGGTACAGGTCTGGGAAACCATCACCCCGTTCGTGCCGATCTTCGGGAGTGTCACCATCCAAGCGGAGGCCACCGCGCCGCAATGATTCATCGTCCATACCTGATGCGTCGCACCGGGGGTTCACCTCGCGCGCGCAATCGCCAGGAGGGCCAGGTCATGGTGCTGTTCTCGCTCAGCTTGCTGGTCTTGCTGCTGGCGGTGGCGGTAGCCATAGACGGCGGATTCGGACTCCTGCAATACCGGCAGGCCCAGAACGCGGCCGACTTCGCGGCCGAGGCGGGCGCCACCGCGCTGCAGAGCAACTGCGACGGCGCGCTCAACCCCGCACCGGTGACCGGCATCCAGGTGGTGCAGGTGCTGGATGACGAGGTAAACATAAACTCCCCGGCGGCAGCCGTGCCGGCGGCGTCACCAAACAAGAACTGGAGCGCGTATTACCTGTCGAACCAGCAGTACGCTAACGGCCAGTACAAGCCACTCTACGTTCCTGCGGGCTCGGGCAATGAAGTCCCGGTGACCTCAACGTCGTCCATCGTGCCCTCGGGCGCCTGCGGCGTCCACATAACAGTCCAGCCTCAATGGCCACCTTTCATTGCCCAGATCATGGGAGTCACTCAGCTCCACACCGTAACCGGAGCCTCAGCCATCAACACGGTGGTTCAGGGAGGACCGCTAACCAGCATCGTGTCCCTGGGCGAGAATGGCGCGCACACGATCCTGATGGCCGGCGACGGCCAGTTCAACGTGACCGGAACGATCTTCGACAACGCCAACGGCTGGCTCGACAGCAACCACGACAACTGGAGCAAGCCTGACGTCATCGATGGGAAGGAGAACGGCACGATGACCGACAGGGGGAACATCGAGTCATACGCCAACCCACCTTGGGACTGGTGCTTCGGGAGCGCATCGAACAATCCCCCTCCGACCGGGACCAACCCGGGCGCCAGCCCTCCGCCGCCACCGTGGAACCAGGCAGTGTGCAGCGCCAACAACACCACCATCAACTACTACCAGTGGCAGGGCGGCTACAGCCAGTACACCAGCGACCCCCTGGCCAGTAACTCCAACCTGCCGCAGCCCCAGGCGAGCGATGCGTTCTGCCCGGGCCAGCTGACGCCGCCCACGTACTCGAGCGGGTACACCCCACCAGTGGTCAGTGGGGTACCGACGTACTCGCCCGGAGTCTACAACTACCCGGTGGTCGTGAGCGGCAGCGCCATCTTCCTGAACTGCAGCCAAGTGCTGGGCCAGTCGGGGACCCCAACCACCTACGCTGGGCTCTATGACTTCACCCAGGGGGTCGTGATCCGACCAGCACTGAGTACGGACGTGGTCACCGGACAGAATGTCCTCTTCTTCACGCAGAACCCGCCTAGCACGATTGCCGGCATTCAGAACCAAGGTGATGGCGAACCGGTAATTGGCAGTATGGGAGGCTCGTGCTCCGGTTCCAACGACAATTGCAACCCGGTCAACTCGCCAGCCGAGCAGACAGTCAATTACATCGCCAACCCGGTTGACCAACAGGGACTCAATGACTCGGTGGAGATGGGCGGGGCTGGAACTATCACCCTCACGGCACCAAACTCCGGGACCTGGCTGGGCTTCCTGCTCTGGCAGGATCGCGGCATCATGGCAAACTATGGCTTTGACGCCATGCTCGGCGACAGCGCCAATATCACCCTGGGTGGGATCGTCTACAACGACAGTGACATCACCGGCCAGATCTTGGGCCAGGAGACGTACTGGGGAGGTCACAATGGAATTCCCTACCTACCCGGTGGAATGCTGGTCGCCGGATTTGGCGTGGATAGCAGCACCGGGATGACCTGTGAGGGAGGGCAGCCCGGGTCGGCACTCCCTGGGAATCCAGTCACCGATCCTGTGGGATGCCACGTAAGAATAAACGGGCTGGCCACAGTTGACCTGTTTCAGACTCAGGGCGACACGAACCTCACCATTACCGGCAGCACCTTCCACATTCCCGGCGTGGCCGGCTCAGCCATCCTCACCCAATAGCCAGATGAAAGTTAAGCAGCAGGCTCAGAGTGCGGTGGAGTTTGCGCTGGTGGCCCCAGTGTTCTTCGCCTTGATTTTCGGAATCATCGCGTCGGGAATCCTTTTGTTCCAGGCCAGCGCTGTCTCCGACGCCGCTCAGGCTGGAGCTCGGCAAGCCACCGTAGAATTCCATGCCAATCCCCTCACGGGAGGCTGCGAAGCGGGGGTGCCGTCCGCCTCTGGGTCTGGATCACCCACGTACATGGCCACCGTGGTGCAACGT
>JABEUU010000213.1 GCA_013044295.1 Candidatus Dormiibacterota bacterium | reverse complement strand
TGTGGCTACACCGCCAGGGGCGTCAGGCCGGTGGCCTGCCCGGTGTGCGGCGCCGCTCAGGAGCAGTTCTCCAAGGTGGACCACGAGAGCATGCTGCGCGACGCCGAGGAGGAGGGCGAGGTGTCCGAGGAGGTCACCTTCGACAATCGCAAGATCGGATGGTCCACCGAGGCTCGAAACCTGCTCCATGAGATGCCCGCGGGCTACCTCCGGCGCCGGATCAAGGCCAAGGTTGAGAAGGTCGCCCGCACTAGGCGATTGGCGGTGGTTACCGTGCAGGTTGCGGTCCCCATCATCGGTCCGGAGCTGGGCCGGTCGGCTAACGCCCAACCTCACCGCACCCCGCTCGAGGACGAGCCCGCCGCCCCGGCGGCGGCCCTGGTCCCTGCCGGTGGCTTCGAGGATCCCGCAGCCGATGCCGACGAGGTGGACTTGGCCTTGCACACCTACGCCTCCGGCGGCAGTGGCGGCCGCTTCATCCCGCGTGAGGCGTCGCCGACCGTGGCCCGCCTGCGGCCGCGCGATGAGGGGACCACGCCTGGCCATGGCGGCGTCCTGGATGCGGGGGAGGGGACAGTTGGAACCGACGGGAGCGCTCCCGCGCCTACGTGTCCGTTCCACGGACAGTCCGACGTCCAGCAGAAGATCGAGTCGGCGCTCTCGCAGGGGGTGGGGCCAGAGGGCTGACGCAGGCCCCTCCCGCCGCCAGCCGCGCGGACCCGCTGGGCGCTAGCGGCTCCCCGAGCGGCTCCTGGACGAGCCGGCTGTCGCACTTCAGGACGGCAGCGTTGGCGCTCTGGTAGACGCATTGGGGCCTGGGCAGTCGACCCAGGGTTGGCGCCCTCCGGCGCGGCGCGCTCGAAGCCGCGTCCCGACGGGAAGGAGTCGGGAAATCGGCCGCGGCCCATGGGGTGCCTCCTGGCAGGTTGCTGACCCCAAGCCGTTGGTCGCCAAGGCAGGCGCCCCGGGCCTGGCCCGCTTCGACTGCTACCTAGTTCCGGGGAGAGGGATCCTAGCTTTGAGCCAGGGCTCCTCGGCAGCCCGGCGCTGCGCTATGGCTGCTCGGACTCGTCCTCATCCGCGCTGAAGTCACCCAGCAGGTGGGGACTGCCCTCCTCCATGGAGAAGACGCTAGCGCATTCCGGGCACTCCATCTCGGCACCCACCTCGTAGTCTCCGGGGGGCAGCAGGACGGCCCCGCAGGCTGGGCAGGTGATGGAGATGTCAGGTGCGTATCGGCTCTCCCTGGCCATGGCGGCCGCGGCCGAGGCCAGGTCGAGAGCCACCGCGCCACAGCTGGCGCAGCGGAACGCGGCCAACTTGTCCTGGTGGTCCAGGTAGGAGCCGCTGGAGTCGACAAACACGGCACCCCCCAGGAGCTCGAATCGAGCCGGCCGGCAGCCATAGGGGCATACCAACTGTCGCTTCGCGGTGGCCATCCCGGTTCAGCCCTCCCCAGAGGTGAACGCTGGCCGGTGCCAGCCTCCGGGGCCCTCACCGGCGCTGGAGATCTCGGCAAAAAGCTCCTCCAGCTCGGCCCGGGTGTTCAGATCCGCCACCCGAGCGCGCAGCCGGGCCGCACCGCTGCAACCCTTGATCGCCCATACCACGAACTTGCGAGAAAGACGCACTCCGAGGCGTTCGCCATGTTGGTCGACCACCGCATCCCAGTGCCGTCGGGCCAGCCCCAGGCGCTCCTGAAACGAGGGTTCTGGGCCGGGATCACCCCGCCGCAGCTGCCGCACCGTCTGCTCCAGGAAGTTCCAGTCTCCCAACATCCCCCGGGCCACCACTACCCCGTCGACCACACCCTGGCGGATCCGAGCCTCCACCTCCGCTGGGTCGCGCACGTCCCCGGACCCGAAGACTGGGATGTGGTCAACCGCCTCCCGAACTCGGGCAATCTCATCCCAGTCGGCGCAGCCGGTGTAGCGCTGGGCCCGGGTGCGACCGTGGACGGTGACCGCGGCCACTCCCACCTGCTCCAGTGCCCGGCACAGTTCCGGGGCATTGATGCTCTGCTGGTCCCAACCGAGGCGCATCTTGGCGGTGACTGGCACCGAGACCGAGTTCACCATGGCCTCCAGGACCGCCACGGTCTGGTCGATGTCACGGGCCAGCGCGGCGCCCGAACCCAACCTGACCACCTTGGGAACCGGGCAGCCCAGGTTCACGTCCACAATGTCGGCCCCACGAGCGACGCAGATCTGGGCGGCATCCGCCATCAGGATTGGGTCGCAGCCCACCAGCTGAGCGGCCACCGGGCGCTCGTCCGAGCCCATGTCGAGAATCCGGTTGAGGGCATCCTCCGGGGCTCTGACCAGCGCCGCAGCCGCGGTCATCTCGGTGCAGGTCAGGCCCGCGCCCAGCTCCCGCGCCAGGTCGCGGAAGGCGCGGTCCGTGATCCCCACCATGGGCGCGATGAACACCGGGCTGGAGAGCTCGACAGTGCCGATCCGCAACCCGGCCCCAACTGGATAGCCGGTGCCGGCGGCGGGTTCGGTGCTGGAAGGGGTGATCAAGGGGCTGGCCTCGTGAAAGTTGCCGGTCGGGATGGTCCTAGGGCCGGGCCCGACTAATGGGCTCAGTATCTCCCATCGCCCTCGGGGCGGCCCCACCGGGTCTCCAGCCTGGATATAGTCGGCAGGTCACCAGAGAGGCCGGATCCCCGGTCCC
>JABEUU010000212.1 GCA_013044295.1 Candidatus Dormiibacterota bacterium | reverse complement strand
TGTCGGCGGCCATGAGATTCTGACCGGAGACGGCCATGAATCTGACCGGTGGCGGCCACGGGAATTGACCACTGGCGGCCATGAAACCTGACCACCCCCCTGGGTGGGGGGTCAAGACCGCCGACAAGAGAAATCCCTCCTGGGTTTAGCTGAGCGTGTTGAGTCACCCAGCGCCCAGGAGGGACCCCGTGAAGTTTGCAGAGGAAGTCATGGAAATACTCGAAGCGTTCGACCTGACCCAGTCGTACCGAACAGCCGCCCAGCTGGCGAACTGCTCCCCCAACACCGTGGCCCACTACGTGACGGCCAGGGAAGCGGGGAGCCTGAGTGCCCGGCAGGTTCGCCGGACGCAGTTGCTCGACCCCTACCTGGAGAAGATCGAGGAGTGGGTGGAGGGTAGCCATGGCAAGCTGCGAGCGGATGTGGCCCACGAGAAGCTGACCGCCATGGGGTACCAGGGATCCGAGCGCACCGTGCGGCGGGGGGTGGCCGCGGCCAAGTCATCGTGGGGAGCTGGGTACCGGCGGATCTACCGTCCCTGGGTGGTTGAGCCCGGTCTGTGGTTCCAATATGACTTCGGGGACGGCCCTGACATCTGGGGGCGCCCCACCATCTTGTTCTGCGCCTGGCTGGCTTGGTCCCGGTTCCGGGTGGTGCTCCCGATCCTGGACCGGACGCTGCCGACGGTGAGCGCCTGCCTGGACGCCACGCTGCGACGCTTCGGCGGCTGTCCGACCTACGCGCTGACCGACAACGAGAAGACGGTGACGGTGGAGCATGTGGCCGGCATCGCCATCCGCAATCCGGCGCTGGTGGCGGCCGCCCGCCACTATGGACTGGCGCTGAAGACGTGTGTGCCTTATGACCCGGAGACGAAGGGAGGCTCGGAGGCGACGGTCCGGGTGGCCAAGGCCGACCTGGTGCCGAAGGAGGCCAACCTCCTCAAGGACTACGAGGATTTTGCGGCCCTGGAGGCGGCCTGCCTCAGGTTCTGTGAGGAGGTCAATGGGCGCCCTCACCGGGTAACCCGCCGGGCCCCGGTGGAGATGCTGGAGGAGGAGCGGCGCCGGCTGCACCCACTGCCGGTTCAGCCCTACACCATGGCCTTCGGGGTCACCCGGACGGTGGGCCAGACCACGGCGATGGTGACCTTCGAGGGTGGGTCGTACTCGGCTCCCAGCCAGTTGGCCGGCCAGACGGTGTGGGTTCGGGCCCATGGCGAGCACGTGATCCTGGTGCACGTCGGCCCCCAGGGTCCCACTGAGGTGGCGCGGCATCTGCGTACCACCCCGGGCAACCCACGTCTCGACGACGCCCACTTCCCGGCTCGGGAGAGTGATCCGCTGCACCGCACACCTCGCGCCCGGAACGGCGCCGAGGCCGAGTTCCTGAAGCTTGGCCCTGGTGCCAGCGCCTGGCTGGTGGAGGCCGGGGAGGCTGGAGCCACTCGGGTGCGGATGAAGATGGCCCAGGCCGTGAGTCTGGCGAGGATCATGGGCACAGCGCAGGTGGATGAAGCCCTGCGGCAGGCGGCCACCAGTGGCCGCTTCGCCGAAGGCGACCTGGAGTCCATCGTGAAGCACCGGGCCACTGCCCAAGCTGGAGAGGTGGCCCGGGCATCTGAGGACCACAGCCTGCAGGTGGGTACCGCCGCCTGGGGAGCTCTGGGCCGATGACCATTCCAGTGGCGGCACCACCGCTTCCCCAAGATCTTGACGATCTCCTACACCGGCTGCGACTGCCCCACCTACGCCGACTGGCCCCGGAGGTATTGGCCACCGCCCGGTCGCAGCGTTGGGAGCCGGCCGAAGTGCTCCGGGTCCTGTTGACGGAGGAGGTGGAGGGCCGGGAGCGCTCGGCCACCGCCACCCGGCGGGGGGCGGCTGGGTTCCCCACCGGCAAGACCTTCTCCGGCTGGGATGAGTCGGCCTGCTCGATCCCAGGTCCCACCCAGGCCGCGTTACGCACCCTCGAGTGGATCGAGCGGAGAGAGAACTTGGTGGTCTGCGGGCCGTCGGGCACGGGGAAAAGCTACTTCTTGGAGGCGCTGGGTCAGGCCGCCGTGGAAGCGGGCCGCCGGGTGGCCTGGTTCTCCCTGGAGTCGCTCGGGGCGATGGTGCATCGCAGCCGGGCCGATGACTCGGCGGTCAGGGCGGTGCAGCGCATCCTGCGCAGCGACCTGATCGTGGTTGATGACATTGGGCTACTCCCGGTCAGCACCGAGGCTGCCGAGGGCCTCTTTCGCCTGGTCGATGCCGCCTACGAGCGTCGCAGCGTGGCCATCAGCTCCAACATCCACCCTGCCGGCTTCGACGAACTGATGCCCAAGACCCTGGCCACCGCCACCGTGGACCGGCTGCTGCACCATGCTCACCTCTGCGTCACCTCCGGGGAGAGCGTGAGGCTGGCTCAGGCCACCTCGGGCGCCGGGGTCAAGACTCTGGTGCAGAAGGAAGCTTCCCGCAGCTCGCGACCGCAGCGGCTAAGAGTGCCCAGTGAAGTCGCCGGGGAGATGGCATGAGCGCCTGGGCGGCCTCGAGTAGAGCAGCCCGCTCCTCGGGCTATGCCCAGACGCGCGCTTGTCCACAATCCCCAAGTTGTTCAACCCCTTCTCTCCAGACCTCTTTTCCCCATACGACTACTACGAACCTTCCCAGACCACCGAGCCCACTGGTCAGGTTTCGTGGCCGCCAGTGGTCAATTTCCGTGGCCGCCAGTGGTCAGGTTTGGTGGCCGCCAGTGGTCAGTTCCTCCTGTCCCTTGACA
>JABEUU010000048.1 GCA_013044295.1 Candidatus Dormiibacterota bacterium | reverse complement strand
GCCGCCGCAGGCGAGGGTGAGGTAGCCGAGCGAACCTCGCAGCTGCGGCCTCCATACCCCAAGCGGAGCATGTCAGAACTGGTGCGAGAGGTCACCGGCATTGACCCAGACTCGCTCTGGGAGAGCCCCACCCGGATGCTCCAGGAGGCGCGTCTCAGGGGGGCTAAGGTCGCGGACGGCGCCAGTTCCGGAGTGATCCTCTTCGCCGCCTACGAGCAGTTGGTGGAGCCAGGGCTGGAGGCCCCCGTGTTCGTGACCGACTACCCTCTCGAGGTTTCGCCCCTGGCCCGGATCAGCCCAGACCCTCGCTTCACCGAACGGTTCGAACTGGTGATCGCGGGACGCGAGTTGGCCAACGCCTTTTCCGAGCTGAACGACCCCATCGACCAACGACGGCGGCTGGAGGAACAGGCCAAACTGCTCGCGGCCGGCGACCTGGAGGCCCAGCCCTTCGACCAAGACTTTGTCGAGGCGCTGGAGTACGGGATGCCGCCGGCGGGTGGGATCGGACTTGGGGTCGACCGGCTGGTGATGCTGGTCACCGGGGCGCCCACTATCCGGGACGTTCTGCTGTTTCCCACCCTGCGCCCGGAGGCGGCTGGTTCCGCCCCCGACGGGCCACTCACTTAACCTGTACCCATGCTCTCCCTGAACTTCATTCGAGCGAATTCCGAGCTGGTTCGACAGGGAGTTCGGCGCAAGGGCGAGCAGGCCCCGATCGAGGAGATTCTGGAGCTGGACCGCCAGCATCGCCAATTGGTAGGGGAAGAGGAGGGGCTCCGGGCCGAGCTCAATTCCAGTTCCGCTCGGGTGGGCGCCCTGGCTCGGGTCGGCGACCCTGCGGCGGCGTTGCTCCGTGACTCGTTGGGAGATCTGAAGGCTCGAGTCCAGGAGGTGCAGCTGCGTCGCAAGGGGCATGAGGACCGCCTCCAAGAACTGCTCTTGCTGGTCCCCAACGTTCCCCACGAGTCGGTTCCCGACGGCACCAGCGACGACGACAACATCACCGTGCGCACCTGGGGGGCGCAGCCTCAGTTCGACTTTGAGCCCCAGACCCACTTCGATCTGGGCGAGACGATTGGGATCTTCGATTTCGAGCGTGCGGTCAAGATCTCGGGCAGCCGCTTCGCGATGCTCCGCGGCGAAGGCGCCCGCCTCGAGCGGGCCCTGAGCACCCTGATGCTGGACATTGCCACCCGTGAGCGCGGCTACTCCGAGGTGGCCCCTCCCTACATGGTCAACCGCAACTGCATGGTCGGGACCGCCAATCTGCCCAAGTTCGAGGAGGACGCTTTCCACGTTGTGGAGGGGGACCGGTTCCTGATCCCCACAGCGGAGGTGCCTGTGACCAACATGTACCGGGAGGAGATCCTGGACGCCGAGAGCCTGCCCATCCGGCATGTCGCCTGGACGCCCTGCTGGCGAAGTGAGGCGGGAGCTCCCGGCCGGGATACCAGGGGCTACATCCGGATGCACCAGTTCAGCAAGGTGGAGCTGGTCAAGTTCGTCCGCCCTGAAGACTCGCTGACGGAGCTGGAGGCCCTGGTCGCAGACTCGGAGTCGGTGTTGCAAGCGCTGGGACTGCACTACCGGGTGCGACTGATGTGCGCCGGGGACATGGGCTTCGCCCAGTGGAAGAAGTACGACATCGACGCTTGGGCTCCCGGCATGGGACGTTATCTGGAGGTGTCGTCGTGCTCGGCGTTCGGCGACTTTCAGGCTCGACGAGCGGGGATCCGGTTCCGCTCCGCCAACGCCAAGCCCGAGTACGTCCACACTCTGAACGGGAGCGCCCTGGCACTGCCGCGCACCTTCGACTGCCTGATCGAGACCTATCAGACCGGGCAGGGCACGGTGCGGGTCCCCGACCGCTTGCAGCCCTACATGGGAGGCGCGACCGAGATCTCCTGACGACTTGACCCCACCTATTTAGGAAGGATATATTTCGCAAATCTTCTTTCGGATATGGAGAGGGTCTTGTGAAGGCTGATGCGCACGGGCGGGCCCGGCGTGCGGGGATCCTGGGGGAGGGGCGCTTCCTGATCTTCTCGGGTGGCCAAGGAATCTCCTCTTTGGGTGACTCCATTTACTTCATTGCCCTGGCCTGGGCCGCCCTCACCCTAACCCACTCCCCGGTCTACCTCGGCCTTCTGCTCACCACTACGGCACTGCCTCGGGCCTTGCTGATTCTGGGCGGCGGCGTGCTGGTTGACCGCTGGGGGGCGCGGCGGGTGATCCTGGGCAGCGACGCCAGCCGGGCCGTGCTCATCCTGGCGTTGGCGGCTCTGCTCTGGCTGGGCCACGGCTCAATCGCCGCCCTCTTTGTGGTGGCGGCGGTGTTCGGGGTTTTCGACGCTCTCTTTTATCCGGCGACCACTACCATCATCCCCAGCTTGGTCCGGCCCGAGCACCTCTCCTCCGCCAATGCGGTTTGGCAGGTGGCAGTCCAGGGATCCATGATCCTGGGACCACCGGTGGGCGGAGTGCTGGTCGGCCTGGCCGGCCCAGGGGTAGCGTTCACGGCGGACGGGATCTCGTTCCTGGTTGCCTTTTCCGCTCTGCTGCTAATCCGGGCGGGAGGGGGGAGGACTCCCGACGGATCCGGGCCCCAGACCAAGGCAACCGGGGGCCTGAGGCAGCAGGTGATGTCGGGCCTTCGGGTGGTCGGGGCGGATCCGTTCCTGCGGGCGCTGATGCCAGTGGCGGCGGTGCTCAACCTGGCGGCTCTCGGCCCCATCAACGTCGGAATCCCTTTACTGGCGCGGGCGCACCACTGGGGCGTTGGGGGCTACGGGCTGTTGGAGGGAGGCTTCGGAGCCGGAATCCTGCTCGGGGGCGTGGCCTTGGGAGTTGGTCTCAAGCTGCCGCGTCTGGGGCTCTCGGTGATGGTGCTGGTGGGGGTCCAGGCGGTCCTCCTGGGCCTATTGGGCCTGGCCGGGTCGCTCCCCGTGGGGGTTGGACTGTGCGCCTTGATGGGAGTGCTTTTGAGCGCCATCAATGTCTCGGTCATCTCCCTGGTCCAGGTTGTCGCGCCGCCCGACCTGCTCGGCCGGGTGTCCAGTGTCCTGATGTTCGCCAGCATGAGCCTGACCCCGGTCTCGTATGCCCTGGCGGGCGGCGTGGTGGCTGCGATCGGCGTGCCCGGCCTCTTCCTGAGCGGAGCGGCGCTGGAGATCGCGGTGGCGCTGGC
>JABEUU010000047.1 GCA_013044295.1 Candidatus Dormiibacterota bacterium | reverse complement strand
CGCTGACCGGGGAGGAGGTCGGGCCTATCCTTGGAGCTATGGTGGCCGCGGATCACGCGCCCAATCCCACCATGAGGGCGCTGGCGCTGATCGGCTCGGCCGCCCCTGAATGGAAAGCGACCGAGTCGGTGCCCTTCTCGTCAGCTCGCAGATGGAGCGCCGCGGGTTTCGGAAGCCGCGGCGCCTGGGTGCTGGGGGCCGCCGACGTGCTCCTGAACGGCGAACGGGCCACCGGCTCGTTGGCCGCGCGGCTGGCCCGGCACGCCGACGCCGGGCGGCGGATGGTGTTGCTCGCCCGAGCTCCGGGGGGACTGGTGGGCAAAGCCCTTCCGCCCGGCCTGGTGCCAACCGGCTTGGTCTCCTTGGAGGAGGAGCTTCGCCCAGAGGCGAGCTCGACGATCGGATATCTGCTCGCGCAGGGCATCGAGGTCAAGGTGCTCTCAGGTGACGATCCTCGCACCGTGGCCGCGATCGCCAAGCGCGTCGGGATCCCGGCGTCCGATGGAGTGGACTCGAGCCAACTGCCAGCCAGCCCCGAGGCACTGGTGGAGGCGCTGAGCTCGAGCTCCGTGTTCGGCCGAGTGACCCCGCCCCGAAAGCGAGCCATGGTGTCGGCGCTTCAGAGCGCGGGGCACGTCGTAGCCATGATCGGAGATGGGGTCAATGACGTCGCAGCTCTGCGGCAGGCAGACATAGGCATCGCCATGGGCTCCGGCAGCCAGGCCAGCCGGGCGGTGGGCCAAGTAGTCCTGCTGGATAGCTCGTTCGCCGCGGTGCCGCAGCTCCTTTACGAGGGCCGACGGGTGATCGACAACATCGAGCGGGTCGCCAGGGTGGTGGTGACCAAGACCGTCTACGCGACGGTGCTGGCGCTGGCGGTTGGGGTCCTGGCGATGCCCTACCCCTTCTACCCGCGTCACTTGACCCTGGTCAGTTCGCTGACCATCGGGATCCCCGGCTTGTTCCTGGCTCTGGGCCGGCGCGCGCCGCGCGCCAGCTCCGGCTTCACCCGCCGGGTGCTGGGCGTCGCGGGCCCGGCGGGCCTGGCTGCGGCCGCGGCCGCACTGGGGGCGTTCGAGTTGACCCGGACGATCCTCGGCACAACCCCGATGGAGGCTCGTACCGCCGCCGCCACCGCCCTCTTCCTGGTGGGCCTGTGGCTCCTCGGCTATCTGGTCTGGCCTTTGACCCGGGCAAGGGCCGGCCTACTGGTGGCCATGTTCCTGCTCGCCCTGGGTGCCGTCTGGCTGCCGGTCTCGCGGCAGCTGTTCGGGCTCTCGCTGCCGCCCCCCTACGTCATGCTGGAGGTGGCGGGCCTGGCTGCGGTGGCGATCGGAGCGACCTTGCTGCTGCTGCAGCTAGAACGTCGAGGCCAGTTGGGCGGACGTCACCATGGCCGCCCAACGCCAGCTGACCTGGCGACTCCCAAGGGTGGGGGCCATGGCTGACCCGCTCCGCCGGGGCTATCGCTTCATCCAGGGGCACAGCGAGGCGCTGCTGCTCGCCGGCACCCTGGCGGGCCTGGCGGTCGGCGCCGGGTTGCAACTCTTCGGTGCCTCCCTGGCCGGCCAGGCCGCTTGGGCCGCGACCACCGCCCTGGGAATGCCTCCCACGCTTTGGTGGGTCATCAGCAGCCTGCGCCGCTTTCGGCTCGGCGTCGATGTGATTGCGCTCCTCGCCCTGATCGGCGCCCTGATCGTGGGCGAGCTCTTCGCGGGCGCCGTCATCAGCGTGATGGTCGCCACCGGCCGGGCCCTCGAGGCCGGGGCCGCCGCCCGAGCCCGGCGGGAGCTGAGCGCCCTGCTGGAGCGATCTCCCCGTTTCGCACGCCGTCATGCCGATGCGGCCCTGGAGACGGTGCCGTTGGGAGCGGTCGGAGTCGGCGACCTGCTCCTGGTTGGGACAGGCGAGGTGGTTCCTGTCGACGGCGTGGTGACGACCTCACCCGCGGTCCTGGACGAGTCGGCTCTCACCGGAGAGCCCCTGCCGGTGGAGAGGCCGGTGGGCGACTCAGTGCGCAGCGGAGTCGTCAACTCCGGCGCCCCATTCGACCTGAGGGCGACCACCACGGAGGCGGACAGCACCTATGCCGGCATCGTCCGCCTAGTGCGTGAGGCGGAGAACTCGACGGCTCCGTTCGTGCGCCTGGCGGACCGCTACGCCGTTTGGTTCCTTCTGGTCACTCTGGTGGTTGCCGGGGGGGCATGGTTGTACTCGGGGCAGCTGGTCCGGGCGGTGGCCGTCCTGGTCGTAGCCACCCCCTGCCCGTTGATTCTCGCCGCTCCCGTGGCAATCGTATCCGGGCTTTCACGAGCGGCTCGGCGGGGAGTGGTCATCAAGGGAGGTGGCGCCCTCGAGCAGCTGGCGCGGTGCCGGATCCTCCTCCTGGACAAGACCGGCACCCTGACTGCGGGGCACCCGACAGTCGACGCCACTATCACTGCCGGGAAGGTGCCCCCGGACGAGATCCTTCGCCTGGCCGCCTCGTTGGACCAGACCTCATCCCATGTGCTCGCGGCCGCCATCGTCAGTGCGGCGCGCGCGCAGGGCCTGCACCTGGGTGTCCTCGGCGAGGCGCGGGAGACCTCCGGCCAGGGCGTCGCTGGAAGTGTGGATGGGGTCGCCGTGGCCCTTGGCCGAGCCGCTTGGGTGGGGGCGGTGGAAAGTCAGCCGTGGGTGCGCGCGGCGCGCAGGAGGGCCGACCTGGACGGCGCCGCGAACGTGTTCGTGCGGGTGGACGGCGAGCCGGCGGGGGTGCTGGTTCTGGTGGATCCGGTGCGGCCCGACGCTGCCCGCACCGTGCGGGTCCTGCGCCGGGCTGGGATCGAGCGTGTGGTGATGGTGACGGGCGACCGATCCGAGGTGGCGGAGGCGATCGGAGCCGTCGTGGGCGTCGACGCCGTCCTCGCCGAGCGAACGCCGGCGGAGAAGGTTGACGCGGTGCGGGCGGAGCGCGCGAACGGACCCACCATGATGGTCGGCGACGGCATCAATGACGCCCCTGCCCTCGCCGTTTCCGACCTGGGCGTGGCCGTGGGCGCCCGGGGTGCCAGCGTGTCCTCGGAAACCGCCGACGTGGTTCTCACGGTCAACCGCCTGGACCGGCTCGGCGAAGCGATGGGGATCGCCCGTAGGTCCCGGTCCATCGCCTTGCAGAGCGTGGTGGCGGGCATGGCCATGTCGCTGGTGGCCATGGGCGTGGCGGCTGCCGGCTATCTGCCCCCAGTGGCCGGCGCGATCCTCCAGGAGGCGATCGACGTGACCGTGATCCTGAATGCCCTGCGGGCCCTCCGGCCGGGCCGGGTGCAGGGCGG
>JABEUU010000046.1 GCA_013044295.1 Candidatus Dormiibacterota bacterium | reverse complement strand
GTCGCCGACCCCGAGCTGGGCTCGTTGCAGCGATATCAGCTAAGTCGAAACTTCCGCGCCACCAATGGAGGGGCCGGCGAGGCCTCCAAGCGCCATGGGGCTGACGGCGGCTCGGTGCTCCTGCCGGTGCCGCTCGGCACCGTGGTGTTCGACGCTGAGGGCGGTCGCCTGATGGCCGACCTGGACCAGCCGGGATCGCGGGTGGTGGTGGCCAGGGGCGGTCGCGGCGGTAGGGGCAACACCCACTTCGCCACCCCCACATTCCAGGCGCCCAGGCGTCGCGAGCTGGGGGAACTTGGCGAGGCCAGGAGGATTCGCCTGGAGCTGAGGCTGATCGCCGACCTGGGCTTGGTGGGACTGCCCAACGCCGGCAAGTCCACCCTGCTGGCGAGCCTCACCGGGGCCCACCCCAAGATCGCGGACTACCCGTTCACTACCCTCTCGCCCAATCTCGGGGTGGCCGAACTGGATTCGGGCCGCACGGTGACCGCCGCTGACGTTCCCGGCCTGATTGAGGGCGCTCATCTCGGGGCGGGCCTGGGGGTTGGGTTCCTGCGCCATCTTGCCCGCACCCGGGTGCTGGTGCACGTGGTGGACGCCACCTTGGGCCCGGAGGGAGCCCTGGCCGCCTACCAGCAGGTTAGGGAGGAGCTGCGCTTGCACAGCGCCGACCTGGGGGCCAAGCCGGCTGTGGTGGCCCTCAACAAGGTCGACCTGCTCACCCCGGAGGAGGCCCTGGCGGTGTCGGCCAAGATGGCCGCTGGTGCCGGCCCTGGAGCGCAGGTCCTCCTGGTGTCGGCGGCTCGGGGCGACGGCACCGACCGGCTCCTGCAGCTGGCCGACACGGTGATCAAGGGATCCCACGCGGGGACCGCGTCGGCGGGCGATGCTCGCGACTTCAAGCTTTACCAGGGACCCCGCGGAGGCGACCGGCGCTTCCAGGTGGTTGTCGTCGACGGCGCCTACCGGGTGGAGGGGGTGGCTCTGGAACGCCTGGTGAGCACCACCGATCTGGATGACGAGTCCTCCGTGCTGCGGCTGCAGCGCCAACTGCGAAGGCTGGGGGTCGAGGCAGCCCTGGCGGCGGCTGGGGCCACGGCCGGCGTCGAGGTCGAGATCGGAGGTGCGGCCTTCACATTCTTCCCCGAGGCCGGTGAAGCAGCCCCGGTCGGGCCGGCCTGAGGCGAGCCCTTGCCAATCAGCTCGCAGGTGGTTTTCGGGGGTACCTTCGATCCGATCCACCGTGGTCACCTGGAGGTGATTCGAGGTCTTCGGAGAGAGCTTCACCTGCCCGTCCTGGTGGTGCCCAATGGCACGCCGCCCCATCGCCGCCGGCCCGTCGCCACCGGGGCAGAGCGGTTACACATGGTGCGGCTAGCACTGGCAGAGCTGGCCGATCCGATGGTGGAGGCCTCCGACGTCGAGGTGCGCCGGTCGGGACCGTCCTACACCGCCGACACCCTGGCCGAGCTCTCGGCTGGTGCTCCAGAGCGCCACCTGCTGCTGGCCTTGGGGGCTGATGCGGCCCGCAGCCTGCCCGACTGGGACCGTCCCGGGCGGATCACGGAGCTGGCCAGGCTGGTTGTCTTCGACCGTCTTGGCATCGAAAACCGTGGTCCGGACGTCCTGGACCAGTTGCGTCGCCTGGGCTGGGAGCTCGCCGGCGCCCGGGCCATTCAGCTGACCGCCCCAGAGGTGGACGCCAGCGAAATCCGATGGCGCCTGCACCATGGCGATCGCTGCCCAGAATGGCTGCCGGAGGCGGTCGGCGAGGAGATCGCCACCACTGGTCTGTATGGATGGCATCCCCGGGCCCAGCAATCGGTCATGGGATAATCGCGCCCACATGACCCCATTGCAGCTGAGCCGCCTGGTCGCCGACGCGGCGTTGGACCGCAAGGCCCGCAACGTGGTCAGGATCGACCTACGAGGGCGGACCACCCTGGCCGACTTCTTCGTCATTGGTGAAGGCGACACAGATCGCCAGGTGCGGGCCATCGCGGAGTCGATGCTGGAGGCGGCGGGAGCGGCGGGCGCCCACGCCCTGAGCCGAGCCGGCCTCGATGAAGGCTCATGGATCTGCCTTGACTTCGACTCCGTGATCGGTCACGTTTTTCTCCCCGGTGAGAGGGCCTACTACGACCTGGAGGGGTTGTGGGGACCGGCACGTCGGGTGAGGCCCCGTCGTCTGGTGGTTGCGGCCCCCACGCCTTGACCCAGGGCGCGGTCCGCCTCGGCTGTTTCGTGCCCCAGGGTTGGCGTCACGACCTGCCTTCCGACCTGACTCCGGCGGCGCAGTGGGAGGCCATGGTGGGGATCGCCCTGCGGGCTGAGCGGAGCGGCTACGGGTCGGTCTGGGTATACGACCATCTCCAGGCGGCTCCAGTTGAGCCAGGAGTGCCAGTCTTCGACCCGTTGCTCACCCTGGCCACCGTGGCCTGGGCGACCGACCGGATCCGGTTGGGGGCGATGTGCCTGGCCCTTCCGCTTCACCATCCAGCTCAGCTTGCCCACCAGCTGGCCTGCCTGGATGTTCTGAGCCGGGGCCGACTGGAGGTCGCGATCGGGGCCGGTTCGGACCCCGATGAGGCGCGTGCGTTCGGAGTCCACTACCCAGCGCTGGGCGATCGAATCATGGCATGCGGCGAGGCCGCGGAGCTGTTCCGGGCCTGCTGGAGCCACGACCAGACCAACTTCGAGGGTCGCTACAGCGTGCTCGAGGGTGCCAGCGTCTATCCCAAGCCCATCCAGATGCCCTCACCACCAATCTGGATCGCCGGCGGAGGGGAGCAGCGAACCCTCTGGCAGGTGGCCCGCCACGCCGATGGCTGCAGCCTTTTCGGGCCCCCCGAGAGGGTCGCGCACAAGTTGGACGTCCTGGCTGAGCACTGCCACTCCCTCGGCCGCCCCCTGGACACGGTCAGGGTGGCGGTGGTGGTGGACTGCTTGGTCGCCGACACTGATGAGGCGGCCGACCTGCTGGTGGAGCGCCACAATCGCCTGGGCGAGCACCCCCGCTCATATCGGGCCCGGCGCCTGGTGGGAACCCCAGCCGGCTGCTCCCAGCAGTTGCAGCGCTACCTGGACCTCGGAGTCAGCGATGTCTGCTGCTACTTTCCCGACCCGCTCGGGTCGGATGCCATCGAGCGCCTGGCCCAGGCGGTGCTGGGATCCCCGGCCACCCGCTCCTAACAGATGCCGTTCCAGTTGGACTGGTAAGCGGCCGGGCAGTTGACCCTCTGGTTGGCGTAACTGACGGTGTTGGGCAGGTAGTAGTAGGGGTAAGGGCCGCTGCCGACCTGAACCACGTCGGCGGGCTTGGAGTACCAGAGCACCGGTTGGCCGGCCAGCGCCTGCTCCATGTAGGTCTGCCAGAGGGGAGCCGCGCCGCTGATGCCGGAGGTGACGCTGGAGAGGGTCTTGCCGTCGGGGTTGCCGACCCAAACTCCGGTCACCATCTGGGGGGTCCACCCGAAGGTCCAGTTGTCTTCGATGTTGTTGCTGTACTGACCGGCCGCGTTCTGGGCGTCTGAGGTGCCGGTCTTGGCGGAAACCGGGCGCCCTGGCAGGGTCAGATGGGCATAGGGCCCAAAGTCCCTCAGCCGATTGTTGTTGTTGGAGAGCATGGCGTTCATGATGTAGGCCACGTCGGGGGGCACGACCTGGGTGGAGTTGTGGGCCACGTTGTACTGGTAGATCGGCTTGCCGCCGCTGACCACCTGGAGGATGGCGGTGGGCTGGTGCAGGACGCCCCCGCTGGCGAGGACTGAGGCCCCGGTGGTGATCTGGAGTTCCGTGAGCCCGATGGAGAGACCGCCCAGAGTGAGGGCCACCCCATAGGTGTTCTGGGGATTGAGTAGCAGCGAGGCTCCCATCCTCTCTGCCATGTTGACCACGTTGGGCAGGCCGGTTATCACCTCCACCTTGACCGCGGGGATGTTGATGGAGTTGCCCAGGCAGGTCTGAAGCTGACAGATTCCGCTGAAGTACTTCTCATAGTTCTGCGGTGAATAGCCATTGATGTCAATGGGGGCGTCGAGCACGGGCGTCGTCATGGTGAACTTGCCCGAGGCGATGGCGGCGGTGTAGGTGAAGATCTTGAAGCTGGACCCCGGCCGACGCGGCTCGTTGGTCATGTTCACCTGGCCCACCGGCCCGTTGTAGTTGCTGGTGCCGACCATCGCCAGGATCTCGCCGTCGCGCGGATCCAAGGAGACCAGGGCCGAGTCGCCGATGTTGTAGTCGGCCAGCAGGCGGGCGTTGTTGGCGGGGTTCTGGAGCACCGCCTCGGCCTTCTGCTGGTCGGCCATGTTGAGCGAGGTGTAGATGGTCCAGCCCCCGGGGTTGAGGTAGGCGTCCCCGAAACGTTGCTGCAGGCGGGCCACCGCATAGGTCACGAAGTTTGGCGCCAGATACGGGCTGCTGTCCTGCCAGGGGTAGTAGGTGAGGGGTTGGTTGTAGGCGGCGACCGCTTGGGCCTGGCTGATGTAGTGGTTCGTGACCATGGTCGAAAGCACCACCTTCTGGCGCAGCTTGGCGTAGTTGGTGCCCTTGGTGCCCACATAGGCGAGCGGGTTGAAGGCGGTCGGGGCGTCCGGGATCCCAGCCAGCATGCTGGCCTGAGCCAGGTCCAGCTGGCTGGCCGGGATGTGGAAGTAGAGTTCCGCGGCCGTCCCCACTCCGATCGCCTGATTGCCGTAGGAAATCCGGTTGACGTACATCTGCAGGATCTGGTTCGGGGTGAAGGAGCGGGCGATCTCGTAGCCCAGCAGCAGCTCGCGCACCTTACGGGTGATGGTCTGGTCGGGGGTGAGGAAGGCGATCTTCGCCAGCTGCTCGGTGATGGTGCTGGCCCCCTGGAGGGAACCGTGATGGGTCAGGTCATGCAGCCCCGACTCCAGAATCCTGGGCAGGTCGACAGAGGTGGTGTCCTGGTAGAAGTGGCGGTCCTCGACCGAGACCGTGGCCTTAACCAGCCAGGGGCTGACCTGGGAGAGGTTGACGTGGACGTGCTGCTCCCCCGGCTCGTGGAGCACGGTGAGCAGGGTGCCGTTGCTGGCGAGCAGGTAACTGTCACGCGGCGGGCCGAGGTTGGGGAGATCGCTGACGCTGGGCAGGCCAACCTGGAACGCGGCCAGCACCAGGAATCCGGACCCGGCACCGGCGCAACCCAGCAGCAGCACCACCACCAGCGCCAACGTGATTCGGCGCACGAAGCGGTGGCGGCGCCAGAAGCCGTCACCGCCGGAACCACGACCGGCTCGGCGGTTGGTTGAGCGGCCTCGGGTGGCGCCCCGGCTGGCGTGGGAGGGGGTGACTTCCTGCATCAGTTGGGAGTGCGGAGGAGGGGCCTGCCGCCCGCAGATTATGGCAGGCTCGGGAGTCTTGTTCCTGATCCCAATTGGGGGAGGCTGGTTACGGGACGGTCCCGAGCGGTTCACGAGTCTGCAAACACCGGCCCCCATGGGGATGACTTGGCCGGCTTTGGTGGCAGACTCGGCAGGCCGATACAGTCCGGGAGCGCATCCCGACCAGGAGTTTGAGTCCCAAGCCAATGTCTGCAGCCACACTCAGTGCCCCACCCGCTGCCAGGAGCCAGATCGGGTTCCCACCCGTGCCCCAGAGTCCCAAGGAGGCCGGGCTCCCGTTCTCGTTCATCACCGACCTGATCCTCAAGATCCTCTACTTCAACGGGGGCATGCTGGGCCGGGATCTGGCCCGGCACTCGTGCCTGCCCTGGAACATCGTCAGCGACGCCATCAAGTTCCTCTCCGACGAGGCGTACTGCGGCACAACTGGCATCAGAGGCACGGTTGGCAGCGACGAGGGCTTCGCCGAGGGGCTCCAGTACGTGATCAGCAAGACGGGTCGGGAGCGTGCCCGGGAGCTGATCGAGATCAGTCAGTACGCCGGCCCCGCGCCGGTTCCCCTGGAGGTGTACGTGGCGGTCGCTCGCCATCAGGGACGCAGCACGCCTATGGTCACCCACCAGCTGCTGAGAGCTGCTCTCGACCATCTGGTGCTGCCGCCCAGCGTGCTCAACCGACTGGG
Organism: Candidatus Dormiibacterota bacterium; assembly: GCA_013044295.1. Taxonomy (GTDB): domain Bacteria; phylum Chloroflexota; class Dormibacteria; order Aeolococcales; family Bog-877; genus AG-12. The sequence continues at coordinate 2,328 of JABEUU010000046.1, read as the reverse complement.
TCCGGCTCTGGGGTCGCGCCAGTCGATATTTCTCTATGGACCGCCCGGCAACGGTAAGAGCACGATTGCCGCCGCCTGCGCCACCATGCTGGGCGACCCCATCTTCGTACCGCACGCGATCTTCGTGAAGGGCGAGGTGATCCGGGTCTTCGACCCGGTCCACCACAAGCCAGTTCCAGCCGAGTTGCCACCCCACGACACCCGCTGGGCGTTCTGCACCAGACCGGTGGTGATAGCCGGCGGTGAACTCACCGGGCATGAATTGGAATTGAGCTTTGACCCTCGAATGGGGTTCTATGAGTCCTCCCTGCAGCTGAAGGCCAACGGCGGCCTCTTCCTGGTGGACGACTTTGGGCGTCAGCAGCTCAGTCCGCAAGACCTTCTCAACCGCCTGATAGTGCCGCTGGAGGCGGGCTACGACTACCTCAACATCTCCCGGGCCGGGACGACCGTCCAAGTGCCCTTCACCGAAGTTTTGATCCTGTCCACCAACCTCAAGCCCAAGGATCTGGTCGATGAGGCCTTCCTGCGCCGGATCCGGTATAAGGTGGAGGTTCCCAACCCCTCCGTGATCGAGTACGGCCGGATCTTCCGCCGCGCCTGCGAGAGCATGGGCATGGTCTACGACCCCGAGGCGGTCAACTACCTGCTCGAGGAGCACTACCACAAGGCCGGCCGGCAGCTGCACGGCTGCGAGCCCAGGGATATCCTGGACCACCTGATCCACGCCGCCGCCTACTTCGGAGTGGAGCCCAGGCTGAGCCCGGAACTGCTGGATCATGCCGTCTCCGCCTACTTCGCCAACCTGGACGACGCCTAGGCGACAACCGGGGAGCCGGCTCGCACCGACTCCCCTTCCCCCGAAGGCTCTCTCCCGGGCCTAGGGCAGGGTCCCAGGCCCCGTGAAGTCACTGGCCGACGCTGCCGGTCAGGGGTGGCTGGATAGGGGTCGGGAGTGGCGGCGAGGCTGGTACAGCCCACCCTTTGGCTCGTCCCCAGACCGCCAGCTTTCGCCCAGGTGGTGGCAAATGGGGCCCGCGCCGGGTGGCGGGCCAACGGCGGCTGCCGCCCTGTGGAACCGTTCCAGTCGACCCGGGAAATCACTGCTTTTAGGCTGATCGCGAGACCACTAAAGTGGTCCCTGTGATGGCCCTGATTGAAGCTCTCCGCGTGTGCCATCGGTGATCCCACCCCCTCTTCAGGGGCGGCGAGCCACCTCCTCGACGGACCCGGGCCGATCTTTGCGCCCTGGCCCGGCGACCGAGCAGGGGAGGGGCCGGGCGGTGCCTGCCGCTGGATCCGCTTCCAGGCCTGGCCGTAGCCTCAGCCGCCGGCGGCTCAGGGAGGTCTGAGCGTGGCCCTGATCCGGATGATGCGCGAGCGCCTGGCTCGATACCGGGGTCCGGTGGTGCTGGTGGTGGCGCTCACGGCGCTCCAGACCGCGGTCGGGCTGTACCTGCCCAACCTCACCGCCAACATCATCAACGACGGCATCGCCAAGGGAAACATCGGCTACATCTGGGGCACCGGCGCCCTGATGCTGGGGCTGACCCTGGTCCAGGGCGTGGTCGCCGTAGTCGCCGTGTTCTGGGCCTCGCGGATCTCGATGGGGGTGGGCCGCGATCTCCGTGACGCCATCTTCCGCCGGGTCCTGCTGTTCTCAGCTCGAGAGATGAATCACTTCGGGACGCCCTCGCTGATCACCCGCAACACCAACGACGTGCAGCAGATCCAGATCTTTCTCCAGATGGCGTTGACGATCATGGTGGGGGCCCCGATCATGATGGTTGGGGGCGTCATCATGGCCCTCACCGAGGACGCGACCCTCTCTTTGCTGCTGGTGGTCACGGTCCCCCTGATGGCCATCGTGGTCGGGACGATGCTTTTCGTCGCCGTCCCTCAGTTCCAGGCCATGCAGCTCAAGATCGACCGGATCAACCAGGTGCTGCGCGAGCAGATCACCGGGGTACGCGTGATCCGGGCCTTCGTCCGATCCAGATATGAGACCGACCGGTTCGCGGTGGCCAACGCCGACCTCACCTCCACCGGCCTGAGAGTCAACCGGATCTTCGTGCTCGCCTTCCCCACCTTGATGGGGATCATGAACCTCACCAGCGTGGCCGTGCTCTGGTTTGGCGGGGGACTGATCGGACGGGGGCAAATGCCAATCGGCAACATGACCGCATTCCTGGCTTACATCCTGCAGATCCTGATGTCAGTCCTGATGGCGGTGATGATGGTGATCCTGGTCCCCCGGGCCGAGGCGAGTGCGGAGCGGGTTAACGCGGTGATCGCCACAGTACCCGCTATCGCCTCCCCACCCGACCC
>JABEUU010000211.1 GCA_013044295.1 Candidatus Dormiibacterota bacterium | reverse complement strand
GGGAGGACAAGACGGCCCCGATCTGCGCAGTGCTGACCACGGTGGACGACTTCGAGGCACAGGTCCTGGTGGGCAAGCACGACCTGGACTTGGTCCCCAGCCGGCTGCGGGCCAAGGGAACCGTGGAGGATGAGCTCCTGGCGGGGATGGCCGAAGCTGGAATGCGGATCCTGGAGCGCGAGCAGGTGCGCTTGCAGCCGCCGGGCAGGGAGGAGCTGGACCGCACCTACGCTCAGCTGAAGCAGATCCACGGCCAGGCCTACGATTGGTCCCCGCCGGACGTCGCCGGTCTGGAGCGACTCCCCTCCAACCGGATGCGCCAGTACGTGCGCACCTGGATCAACGAGTGGGACCTGCGCCGGCTGGACTCGACCTACCAGCCGGAGATCGGGACGGTGGAGCTGGAAGTGGACCTCAGCACTGATCGCGACCTCGGAGAACCAGCAGAGGACACTTGAGTGCTGGCGGACGATCTCGCGCTGGTGCTGGCGGCGGCCGACGGGATCACCGCGGCCGACATGGCCAATCAGGTGCACCGGCCGGAACCAGAGGTCGCGTTGGCTCTGCATGCCGCCCACGGCCGCTTCCGCAGTGACCTCGGGTCGCCGCCGCGCTGGTGGCTGGCCTCCGCTCCGGCTGGGGCGGTCCGGCGCCCCGCTCCGGCCCCGCCGGTCCGCCCCGGCTGGGGACTTGAGTTGTACCCCTGGCAGGTGGACGCGCTTGAGGCCTGGAGGCGCCGCGGCGGCCGAGGGGTGGTGGAGGCGGTGACGGGCACCGGGAAGACCAGGGTAGGGGTGGCCGCGGTTCTTAACGAGCTTTACCACCTGGGCCAGGCGCTGGTGCTGGTGCCGACCGTTGAGCTGCAGCACCAGTGGGTGGTTGAGCTTGAGGCCCGTCTCCCCCAGGGCTCCAAGGTCGGCCGGATGGGAGCCGGCGGCAATGAGGACCTGGCCAGCCAGGAGGTGCTGGTGGCGGTGGTCAACAGCGCGCGCGCGATCGACGCTCATCCCATCCGCCAGGGCGGGCTACTGGTGGCCGACGAGTGCCACCGCTACGGCAGCGCGGTCAACCACCTGGCCCTGGACCATCGATTCCGGCGCCGGCTGGGCCTGAGCGCAACCTACGCCCGCACTGATGACGGCAACCTGGCCTGGCTGGATCCCTACTTCGGGGGCACCTGCTTTCGGCTCGGCTACGCTAGAGCCGTGGCGGAGGGGATCACCGCCCGCTTCACGGTCAGCCTGGTGGGAGTGCGGTTCTTCCCCGCCGAGCAGGACCGGTATCAGGAGCTGACGGTCCAGATGGCGGCCCTGCGGGCACGCCTGATCACACAATTCGGGCTTCCCGCCGAGCCCTTCGAGGCCTTCCTGCTGGCGGTGGCGCGTCTGGCGGACGGCGACGGCGCTGGCAGCGGGGTGGCACGAATCTACCGTCAGGCGCTGCTCGAGCGGCGGCGCCTGCTGGCTGACACCCCCGCCAAGGACCGTGCGCTGGAGTCCATCTCGTCGGCGATAGGCGACGCGGAGCGGGCCATCGTCTTCACCCAGAGCATCGCCGCCAGCGAGCGAGCGTGCCGCACACTTGGCGCCCGCGGGCTAGAGGCCGCCGTCATCCACTCTGGGATGGGCGCGAAGGACCGGCGGCTGAGCCTGGCGCGGTTCGCGGCTGGCAGCCTCGACGTGATCACCGCTCCTCGGGTGCTCGATGAGGGTATCGATGTCCCCGCGGCGGACCTGGCCGTCATCGCCGGCGCCAGCCGCTCGCGCCGCCAGATGATCCAGCGCATGGGTCGGGTCCTCCGCCGCAAGCCCGACGGACGACACGCGCGTTTCGCGGTGCTCTTCGTCGAGGGCACGGTTGAAGACCCGAGGCTCGGAGCCCACCAGGCGTTTCTCGGTGAGATCGTTGATGTCGCCGACCGAGTCTCATGCTTTCCGTCTGAGGTGTGGACGCGAAGCCCGGCAGCGCTCCTGGAGTCCCTACAGCCCTGATTTGCCAGCGGAGCCGATCTGGGGGAGACCATCCAGCCAATCGGGTCGGGAAGCTGAGGCAGGCACTCCCCGGTTTGCACACCGCCAAGCTGGCCTCCAGCAACTGCAAGGCCTTTGCGGGCCCTGGGATGGCGCTGATCGATGCCTGCCCCGGCACGCCATTCTGGGGTCGTACGAAGGGAGGGCTTGCAACTGGATTGCCATCCCGGCATTCCCCCGCTACTCTGCCGGCCATCGGGCGCCGGTCAAGTGTCCAGATGGCCCTCCGGGGGCCTGGGGCGCACGCGCCGCCAGGCCACGTTTCCGGTCGCCATGGCGGTCGCGGCGCCGGCGCTGACCGTGTCACTCAGAACCACCGCGCGGGCGGCCACCCCATCTGAGCCAGCCAGCCGGCTCGCGTCTTCCCCGCTCCACGGCTCGTTCCTGGGCCGTGATCGACACCTCGACCACGCAGTAGACCGGGGCCGCGCCCGATCCGGGTTGCCAGACGTATACGCCATTGGCTCGAGCCATTTCC
>JABEUU010000045.1 GCA_013044295.1 Candidatus Dormiibacterota bacterium | reverse complement strand
TTGGTCGGGGCGCCCGGGATCGAACCGGGGACCCCCTGCTCCCAAAGCAGGTGCGCTACCGCTGCGCCACGCCCCGCCCAACTAGACCCTCCGAGTTTAGTCGATGGCTATCGATGCCCTGGAGGACACCGTGCGAATGAGCTCCTGAGCGGCCCGGCCGCGATGGCTGAGCCGGTCCTTCTGGGCGCGTGCCATCTCGGCCATTGTGAGCGTCTCTCCGGAGGGTATGAAGATGGGGTCGTACCCGAAGCCACCGTGACCCCGGGGGGTGACCAGCAGGGTTCCCTCAACCGTGCCCCGCGCGAAGCTGACGCTGCAGCGCCCCGTCGCTCTCGGCACGGCCAGGGCGAGCACGCAGACGAAACGGGCCCCTCTCTCATCCTCAGGTAGGGCCGCAATCCGGCTGCACAGGGCGGCGCGCAACTGCGCCTCGGTCGCGTCATCTCCAAGCCACCGGGCCGACCGTACGCCAGGAAACCCGTCCAGCGCCATAAGTTCGATGCCGCTGTCATCGGCCAGGGAAGGCAACCCGGTGCCCAGACACACCGCCTCCGCCTTGATGGCGGCGTTCTCAGAGTAGGTCGAGCCGGATTCATCCCAGCTAATCTCCGCGCCTCCGGCCACGTCGTCCAGCGGCCGCAGGTCCCAGCGAAGGCCAGCCAGGAGCAGCGCCAACTCTGCCACCTTGCCGCGATTGCGACTGGCAATCACCACCGTCCCGAGCTCAGAAACGGGCATCACCACCGCCCAAAAGGGATCGGGTCACGCCAGCCCGGACGCATCCAGCACCGATCGCTGAGCCAGCAAGACCTCGTCGATGCCGGCTGCCCCGAGGTCGAGGAGAACCTCCAGCTCTGCCCTGGCGAACGGTGTCGACTCGGCGGTGCCCTGGAGCTCGATCATCCCGTGGCTACCGTCCATAACCAGGTTCATGTCCGTGGAAGCCCGGCTGTCCTCAGGGTAGTCGAGGTCAACCATCGGCACCGAGCCCACGATCCCCACGCTGATGGCCGCCACCTGGGCCACCAGGGGATCGGCCCGCACCATCTTGGCCTGGAGCAGCCGACGACAGGCGAGCGCCAGAGCCACGAAGCCACCGGAGATGGATGCCGTCCTGGTGCCCCCGTCGGCATGAAGCACATCGCAGTCGACGATCACGGTGCGCTCCCCCAGGCGGCCGAGGTCGACCGCCGCTCGGAGGCTGCGAGCGACCAGCCGCTGGATCTCCTGGGACCGACCGTTCGACCGCCCGTCCCGCTCCCGCGGGCTGCGCTCCTGGGTCGCCCGGGGCAGCATCCCGTACTCGGCTGTGACCCAACCGGAGTGGGTGCCACGCCGGTGCGGAGGGACCCGCTCCTCGACGGTTGCGGTGCAGAGCACCCTGGTCTCACCCAGGCTGATGAGGACGGCTCCCTCCGCCCAGCTGCCCGGCTGCACCTCGATCCGCAGGGGACGCACCTGGCCCGGGCTGCGGCCGTCGTGTCTGGTCGTCATCGATGCAGCGCGTGGCGGATGAACAGGATGCTGCCCTCGTACAGGACTATCAGCGCGACCGACAGAAAGGTGGGAGTGAAGGGGTCGGCGCCGGGGGTGACCACCAGCGCCGCCAGCACGATTATGAAGATGGCGGGCTTGCGCCAGTGGCGCAGCTGCTGGCTGCTGATGATCCCGATCGCGCCCAGCAGACAGAGCGCCACCGGCAGCTCGAAGGTGACCCCGAAGACCAGCACCACCAGGGCTAGGAATCCGAGGTAGGCTCCCAGGTCGGGCAGGTAGACGGCGTTGCTGCCCAGGAAGGTGGCCAAAAAGGCGAGCCCGATGGGCAGCACGAAGTAGGCGAAGAGCGCCCCCACGGCGAAGAAGAACAGAGTTCCGAATACGAACGGGAACGCCAGCCGCCGCTCCGCCTGCTGCAGGCCTGGGCGGACGAAATTCCAGACCTGCCAGACGATCACGGGCAGCGCCAGGATCGCCCCGGCCACCCCGGCCACCTCGAACGGGATCGCCAGGCCGGCAATCGGGCTGGTGACCACCACCCGCTGGCCGAAGGGAGAGTGGGTGTGCAACAGGGCCAGGTGGAGGGGCCGCTCCATGACCCCGATCAGCTGCTGGTTGAAGGCGAACGCCAGGCCGGTGGCCAGTCCCCAAGCGATCAGACTCACGATGAGAGCGCGACGGAGCTCCTCGAGATGCTCGACCAAGGTCAGCTCCCGGGCCTCAGACCCGGGCTGGGGTCCTCCCCTTGGAATCCTGGCCGACCCCAGCCCGGCTAGCCGGCGGGTGGCCACGCGCTAACTCCGCCGGCCGCGATCAGCCCGCAGAGTCGGGACGCCCCGCGGCAGCCTCGGCAGGGCCGCCGCCGGCAACCTCGACGGCGTTGGCAGGCTGGCCAGGAACTGCACCATCTGGCCCCGACTGCACGATGGTGGTGAAGGACTTCGCCTCCTCCCCGACCGACTGGGTGGCCCTTTTGAACTCGTTGAGCGCCCTGCCCACCGCCTGCCCCAGTTCCGGGAGCCGCTTCGGGCCGAACACGACCAGCGCCAGCAGCAGCAAGAGAACTATGTAAACCCAGTGATCACCAAACACGGCAGCTGCCTCTTTAGGAAACCAGTCGAAGCGGTCGGAGTATAGCACCGGCCGAATTCAAGTCGGAGGTGGCGAAGGAATCCCGTCGAGCGGCGCGGGGGCAAGGCCCCAGTCGGGGGCCAATCGCAGTTGCAGGGCCGGATCGGCCGGGCAGGCCGGAGGTCGCGCTAGCCGAGCGACCGCTCCAGTCCCTCGCCGAAGAGGGCGACCACCTGATCGATCTGGGCCTGGGTGTGGGCCGCACATAGGAAGGCCGCCTCGAACTGAGACGGAGGCCAGAAGACACCTCCCTTCAGTAGGGCCCCGTGGACCTGTCGAAACCGGTTGAGATCGCTCGCGGCGGCGCTGGCATAGTCGACCACCGGCGCCGAGGTGAAGAAGAACGTCAGCATCGAGCCCATGCGATTGACCTGAAGTGGAAGGCCATGATCCCTGGCCTGCTCCAGCAGACCCAGCTCCAGCCGCTGGCCGAGCCGCTCCAACTGCGCATAGGGCTCGGTTGGCGTCAGCTGGCCGAGTGCGGCCAGCCCGGCAGCGACCGCCAGGGGACTGCCGCTGAGAGTGCCAGCCTGATATACCTGCCCCTCGGGAGCCAGCTGGCGCATCAGGTCGGCGCGGCCACCGAACGCTCCGACCGGGAGCCCTCCGCCGATCACCTTGCCCAGGCAGGTTAGATCCGGCCGGATGGCGAACAGATCCTGGGCCCCGCCCCGGGCGACCCGGAAGCCGGTCATCACCTCGTCGAAGATGAGGATCGCGCCGTACCGGGAGGTGAGCTCGCGCAGCCCGGCCAGGAAGCCGGCGCGTGGCGGCACCACTCCCATGTTGCCGGCGACGGGCTCCACGATCAGCGCCGCCACCCTCTCCCCCACCCTCGCGAACGCCTCCGCCACCGCGTCCAGGTCGTTGTAGGGCAGCACCATGGTGTCGGCCACCGAAGCCTCGGGAACCCCGGGCGAACCGGGCAGGGCCAGGGTGGCCACCCCTGATCCAGCGGCCGCCAGCAGGGCGTCGCTGTGCCCGTGGTAGCAGCCGGCGAACTTGACCAGGAGATCCCTCCCGGTGGCGCCTCGGGCCAGCCGAATCGCGCTCATGGTGGCCTCGGTGCCACTGTTAACCAGGCGCACCATCTCCATCGACGGCACCAGCTGGCGGATACGCTCCCCGAGCTCGACCTCCAGCTCGGTGGGGCCTCCCATGGCCTCGCCGAGAGCCAGCTGACTCGAGATGGCCGCCACCACGGCGGGATGGAGGTGGCCCAGGATCAGGGGGCCGTAGGCAAGCACCAGATCCAGATAGCGATTGCCGTCGACATCGACGATGAAGGGACCCCGGGCGCGGACAAAGAATGGCGGCGTCCCGCCCACGGCGCGGAAAGACCGCACCGGGCTGTTGACGCCACCGGGCAGCACCCGGCGCGCCCTCTCCATGGCGGCGGCGGACTTTTCCAGCGAGAAGCCTGCCCCGGCTGGGAACGTCAGGGCAGCTGCTCCCTCACCGTGATCTCCATCAGATCGCCCTTCTTCACCTTCTGAGCCACATTGAGCCCGGAGACCACCTCTCCGAAGAGGTTGTAATCAGGCGGCAGGGTGAACTTCGACAGGGTGATGAAGAACTGGCTGCCATTGGTGTTGGGTCCGGCGTTGGCCATGGCGACCGCGCCGGGCTGGTAGGCGCCCCCGCTGTAGAGCGGGCTCACCACCTTCTCACTCTTGAACTGGAAACCGGGCCCACCGCTGAGGTTGCTGGTTGGGCTGCCACCCTGGATCACCGGTCCGCCTGGCGCCGTGGATGGATCGCGCCCCCAGCGCAGGCCGTCGAAGAAGTGGTTACGGACCAGGGTGACAAAGGTGTTGACGGTGGTGGGGGCCCACCCCGGCACCAGGCAGATCACGATTGTTCCGGCTGGCCCGGTGATGGTCGCCTCATACAGCCTCTGCTCGTTGATCGTGAGCGGCGGCACCTGGCTGTAGTGATGGACGTTGGTGGGCTGGTCGAGCGGGCCGAGCGGTGCGCCGAAGCTGGCACCTGCGCAACTGGCTTGGGACACTGGGGGAACCTCCCTTTGGGCGCCGACATTGACGAAATAGGCCGTGATCCCGGCGGCGGCCAGGACACACACGGCGAGCACGCCACCTCCCCAGCGCGTCAGCGAAGGCGGCACTAAGCATCCTCCTTGAGCCAGCCGCAGATCTCCCGGGCGAAGTAGGTCAGTATGAAGTCCGCGCCGGCCCGGCGCATGGACAGGTGGGTCTCCATGACCGCGGAGCGCAGGTCGAAGGCCCCCGCCGCCGCTGCCGCGTGCAGCATGGAGTACTCGCCGCTCACGCTGTAGCAGCCGATGGGAAGGTCGAACCGGTCGCGTGCTTCGCGGACCAGGTCCAGGTAGCTGAGAGCCGGCTTGACCATGAGCATGTCGGCCCCTTCGAGCAGATCCATCTCGAGCTCGCGCATGGCCTCCCGGCGGTTACCCGGATTCATCTGGTAGCTGTGGCGGTCACCGAACTTGGGCGCGCACTCAGCGGCGTCGCGAAATGGCCCGTAGAAGCAAGAGGCAAACTTGGCCGAGTAGGCCAGAATGGCGGTGCTGCTGAAGCCGTTCTCGTCAAGGGCCGCCCGGATCGCCCCCACCTGGCCGTCCATCATCCCTGAGGGGGCCACCACATCGGCGCCGGCCCGGGCCTGGCTCACCGCCGCCAGCCCATAGAGCTCCAGGGTGGCGTCGTTGTCCACCTCTCCCGTGGCCGTCAGGATCCCGCAGTGGCCGTGGTCGGTGTACTCGTCCAGGCAGGTGTCGGCGAGCAGGACCAGGGTGTCCCCGAACTCACGCCGCAGCCCGCGAAGAGCGCGCTGGACAACCCCTTGTTCGTCCCAGGCGGACGAACCGCGGGGGTCCTTGTGGGCCGGGACCCCAAAAAGGATCATCCCCTTCAGCCCCAGCTCCACCGCCTCCTGAGCCACCGGGAGCAGGCTCTCGACGGTCTCCTGGAACACCCCGGGCATGCTGACCACCTCGCGACGGGCGCTGATCGCCTCCGCCACGAAGCAGGGGAGGATCAGATCCTCGGGGCCCAGCCTGGACTCCTGCACCAGTCGTCGAATCTGTGGGGTCCGGCGCAGGCGCCGCAGACGATCATCAGGAAAGCTCATGGTCGCAGACCATTCTCCGGCAATCGGCCGCAGCTCGCAGCCAGCGCCTCGACCAAGCCCTCCATGCTGTGGGTGAGAGCCACCACCTGGGGCTCAAGTCGAGCCCGGCGCAGAGCGACCGCCGTGATCGGCCCGATGCACGCCACCGCGCACCCGTTTGGCAGCGGGACGTCCCCGGCCAGCTCGACAAAACAGCGGACAGAGCTGCCGCTGGTGAAGGTGACCCAGCTGAGGCCGCCCTCCGCCAGCGCTGACCGAAGGCTGGACCGCATGGCCCGCTCTGGCTCCATGCGGTAGAGCTCCAGGGTCTCGACCCGACCGCCGCCCCGGCCGAGCAGCTCGGGCAGCACCTCGCGAGCTCCCCTTGCCCGGGGTAAGAGTACCCGCCTCCCCGACACCCCCAGTTCGACCATTCGCGCTGCCAGGGACTCCGCGATGAACCCCTCGGGAAGTGCCTCGGCCCCCCAACCCCGATCCCGCAAGGCCCCGGCAGTGCCCGGCCCGATTGCGAACACCCTCAATCCCGGCGGCGGTCCCTGCGGCGCGCCCGACAGCAGCAGCGTCACCGCGTTGGCGCTGGTGAAGACCAGGTCGTCGAAGCCCCCGTCCCAGATCCGCCGCTGGACCCGCTCGATCTGGCTCGGCTCCAGGAGGGGATCCAGCCGCATCACCGGAATTGAGATCGGCACCGCACCCGCTCCAGCCAGCAAGCGGGCCAGCGCCGCGGCCTGATGGGCCGCCCGGGTGACCAAGACCAGCTGCCCCTCGAGCCCGGTCGGCCCCCGGGCGTCCGGGCTCATGTCCGCAGCTCGGTGGCAAACCCCAGCGCCAGGTCGAGCAGCTCCGGCCCGGGGGCGGTTCCTGACTTTCGCAGCATCTGGAAGGGCCGCTCCCGGGAAGCCCAGGCCACCGTCAGGGCGAACCGGTCGCCACCCACCGCCTCCGCCAGGGCGCCGAGGGGAAGGCGGCAGCCGCCACCCATGGCCGCCAGCACCGCACGCTCCGACTCGACGCAGACCCTTGTGGCGGGGTCATCGAGTGCGGCCGCCAGCCCGTCCAGTTCGGCCCCCGCCCTGACCTCCAGCGCGATCGCGCCCTGGGCGGGTGCGGGGGTGCACTCCAGGTGAGGGTCCAGCAGCTGACCCAGATGGCCTCGGTGGAGGCGGGCCAAGCCGGCCGCCGCCACCATCACCGCCGGGATCTCGCCGGCCTCCACTCGCCGCAGGCGGGTGTCCAGGTTTCCCCGCATGGGCACCAGGTCAAGGTCCGGCCGCAGCGCTCGAAGCTGCGCCGCCCGCCGTGGCGACGACGTTCCCACCCGGGCCCCCTCGGCTAGTTCCCGCCAGCTCCGATTGCCGCCCGTCACCATGGCGTCCCGGGGATCCTCGCGCCTCAGATAGGCGCCCACGCGCAAGCCCGAGGGCAGCTCCGAGGGTAGGTCCTTGGCGCTGTGGACCGCGGCGTCCACGCGCCCCTCCAGGAGGGCCTGTTCCAACCTCGATGAGAACCAGCCACGGCCTTCGAGGTCGGGCACCGCGGAATGAGGATTGAGGTCACCATCCGAGTCGATAACCTCCAGATGGACCTCCAGCCCGGGGGCTCGGAGGCGCAACTCGGCCAGCACGATCTGGGACTGGGCCAATGCCAGGGCACTGCCCCTGGTGGCAAGGGTGATCAAACCTCGGCGTCTGCCTCCGCCGGCGCCAGCCCGAACGCCTCCTCGAGCACCCTCCGGCGCTGGGGATCATCGGCGTGCTGACGCAGGAACGTGATTGGCTGATGCATCAGCTTGGCGGCGATGGCCTGGGTCAGGCGCTCGAGCTGGGCCCGCTCCAACTCGCTCACAACCCCCATCCGGGAGATCGCGCGGCGCAACTCCCCCTGCCTGACCACCTCGGCTCGATCCACCAGCGCGGCGATCAGGGGGGCTGCGCCGCGCCCCTCCAACTCCTCGACCAGCTGGGTCACCGCCGCCTCCACCACCCGCTCTGCGCGAGGCCGATGCCGCTCCCGGGAGCCAAGGTTGGCAGCTACGACATCCCCCAGGTGGTCGATGTCCAACAGCTCAACTCCGGTCAGATCGGCCGCCTCGGGCTCAACGTCTCTTGGCACCGCCAGGTCCAGAATGAGCAGCCTGCCCCCGGGGGCCTGGGACCGGCGGATGGCCGCCACCGTCTCGCGGCTGAGGACCCGGGACTCGCTGGTGGTGCTGCAGACGACCACCCGGAAGCGGGGGGCCAGCGCCGGCAGGTCGCCGATCTCCACCAGCTCGGCGCTCAGCGCCTCCGCGAGCGCGGTCGCCCGTGGTCCCCGGCGCACCACCATGAGGGGGTCGACCCCGGCGCGGCGCAGCAAGCGAGCCGCCGCCCCGCCCACACTACCGCCACCCAGGATGACCGCTCCCTGCCCGCGCAGGTCGCCCAGCCTCGACTGCGCGGCCTGGAGCGCCACCTGGCCAAACCCCACCGCCTGCCGTGATATCCCAGTCGTGCTGCGGACCAGCTTGGCGGTCTCGACGGCCCGACGCATGACCAGATCCAGCTCGCCATCCATGGTGCCTGCCTCCAGGGCCAGCCGATGAGCACGCTTGAACTGGGCCAGCACCTGCGACTCCCCCAGAATCATGCTGTCGAGGCCGCTGGCGACCCTGATCACATGCCGCAGGCCATCGGCGCCGGCGTGGCTGAAAACCAGCTCAGAGAACTCCGGGGTGGGAGCAACGTAGTGGAAGAACCGAGAGGTGGCCAGGCGGGAGGCCCGCTCGTCCCTGGTGCTGAGGTAGAACTCGGTCCGGTTACAGGTGCTGAGGCAGACCGCTCCGCTCAAGCCGGCGTGGGCGACGATTGCCCCCAGCGACTCCACCACCTGGGCATCGTCCAGGTGCAGTTGCTCGCGGACCGGCAGCGGCGCCAGGTGGTGACTGATACCGGTGGCTAGGAATGGCAATCTGAGTTCGAGTATATCCCGACCGATCGGTTAGACCCGAGCCGATGGCCGCACTGGTTAGGATTGAGAGTCGTGCAGTTGACCAACTCCGGAGAGCCACGGTCTGACGAAGTCGACCCGAGTCAGGCCGCGGCCCCGGTCGCCGCACCGAAGCTCAAGCTGAAGTGGGGCCGGGAGCGGCCACCTGGGGCTCCCGGGGACCGCTTGGTGGCCCGGCTGGGGCCGGCGAGTCAGGAGCTGGCGCCCTTTCACAACCCCGTCACCCTGCTGGACGGACGCTCGGATCCCGCTGAGGACGGTCAGTTCCCCAAGATCCCCCTGGACACCGAGCTGGACCACATCACCTTCGTGAGTCTGGATTGCGAGACCACGGGGCACTTTCCCGACCGGATGGTCGAGCTGGGAGCGGTGCGCTTCCGGGTGGGCGAGGCTGGCCCCTGGGAGCCCCCGACTCTGCTGGAGAGCCTGGTGCACACCACCGACCACATCAACCCCTACGCTCGTCGTGTCCACGGCATCACCCGCTCGATGCTCACCGGCGCCCCTTCCCTGCGGCGGGTGGCCCTGACCTTCCATGACTTCGCGCGGGGGGCGATCCTGGTCGAGCACAGCGCCGACGCCTTCGACACCCGGCTGGTGGCAAAGGCCCTGGACCGCCCGCCCCCACACCATCACCTGGATACGTCCCGAATCGCGGGCTTTCTCTTCGATCTGCGGGACACGATCGGGCTGGAGCGCCTGTGCGAACGCCTGGAGGTGACCCACAGACATCCTCACTTCGCCCTGGCGGACGCCGAGGCGACCGCCGACTGCTTCGTCAAACTGGTGGAGATCGGCCGGAAGGAGCACGGGTGGCGAACCCTAGGTGACCTGGTGGCGGTCGGGATGCCCCCTGGGCCGCGTCCGCTGGTGCGCCCGGGTCGGCGCCCGACCGTGGCGAGCGCGGCGGCGGTAGAAGGGAGCCCCAGCGAACAACCGCGCCCCCGATCTCGCCGGCGTCATCGAGGGGGCCGCCGGCACCGCGGCGCGACTGCCCCGCCCGCTCACGACTCCATCCTCCCCACCGGCTGAGGCCCTTCGCGCTCCGGTCCGCGGCGAACTAGGGTCGGCCCGTGGTCAGCGCCGCCCAAACCACCGGGGACAGCAACTGGCCGGTAATCACCCAAGGTCACCGCTCCGCGGCCTTCGTCGACAGGGTCAGCGCAACTGTGATCAATTGCCGCACCGCGTGCCCGGCCCGCGGTGCCCAGCGGCGCCGCGTGGTGAGCATCCTCAACTCTCAAGCGGCCCGCGCGGGCGGCCACGGTTCGAGCCTGCGACGCCACCGCGATGGGGCCAGCCCAGGTGGGGACACCGGGCGGGCCCTGGTCTCCGGTGGCCCGTAGTCAGCTCGCCGCTGCCTCCGGAAGAGCGCCAGTCGCCGAATTCGCGGGGGAGCAGGTGGCTTGGGTTCCCACCGCCCAACGTCTTGCGCACCGCCGTCGCGGTCTCCCCTGGCATGGACCACACCGCCAGCCGGACGCGCTGGGAGAACCGTCTGGTATCCGGCGGGACAACCATCACCGGTCAGGTGCCGGTAGGGCTCGGGGCTTCAACCCAGAAGCCCAGACTGGCCCGGGGATTGCGCGCTCCACCTACCCCGGGCGGTGCCGGAGCCACAATCTGGTACTTCATCATGGACTCCGAGCTGGCCAAGCCGCCAGTTGCGGCCGCCACCACAACCTCCCCGCACGCGGCACGGGGGGGAGGCGCGAGCTCCGCCAATCCGGTGCCTCGGGCCATCGCCTGCCAGCGTGTGGTCGGCACCGCCGGTTCGGCCGCGCGCAGAGCCGGGGCTCAGCCAACCGCTCGCTCCGCTAGCCACAGATGGGATGCTTCACGGCGTCCCCGGGAGCTGAGCCTGCCAGGGGCCCGGGATCCGACCACGCACCAGACCGGGCCGGAGTCAGCTCCCGGAACGGCCTGCGAGCCGTGGGCGGGCGGGGAGGACAGGGAGCGGACCTACTCCTCTGGCTCGCCGGAGAGGCGACGAGCCTGCTCCTCCTGCTGCAGCGGAGAGACCACCAAGTCCAGCTCGCCGTCCATGACCCGAGAGAGCTGGTAGAGCTTGAGGTCAATGCGATGGTCGGTGACCCGGTTGTCGGAGTAGTTGTAGGTCCGGATCTTCTCGCTGCGGTCGCCGCGCCCGACGATCGAACGCCTGGTCTCCTGGAGCTCGGCGTCGCGCTCGGCTTTCATCCGGTCGTAGAGTCGGGAGCGCAGCACCCGGAGCGCCTTGGCACGGTTCTTGTGCTGGGACTTCTCATCCTGGCAGGTGACCACCAGGCCGGTGGGAAGATGCGTGATTCGGACAGCCGAGTCGGTGGTGTTGACGCTCTGGCCACCGGGCCCGGTGGACCGGTAGACGTCGATCTTGAGGTCCTCCTCGTTCACCTCGACCTCGACTTCCTCCACCTCTGGCAGTACCACCACGCTGGCGGCCGAGGTATGGATTCTGCCCTGGGCCTCAGTTTTAGGCACCCGCTGGACGCGATGGACTCCGCTCTCGAACTTGAGGTGTCCATAGACCCCCTTTCCGTGCACCTCGAGCATCACCTCCTTGACGCCGCCGCCCTCGCTGGGGGAGCTGTCCAGCATCTCCACCTGCCAGCGCCGGCGTTCCGCAAAACGCAGGTACATCCGGAGCAGGTCGGCGGCGAAGAGGGCGGCCTCCTCACCGCCGGTGCCAGCCCGAATCTCGACCACCGCGTCGCGATCGTCGTCGGGGTCCTTGGGCAGCAGCATCAGCTTCAACTCCGAGATCAGGGACTCCTGACGCTCGTGCTCGCGCTGGACCTCAGCCTCCAGGTACGCGTGCATCTTCTCCTCGGGCTCGGAGTCGGCCAGGCTCCGTGCCTCCGCAGCTGCCGACTCGGATCGCTCCAGAGCCTCCAGGAGCTCGACCACGGGTCGCAGCTGAGCCAGCTCGCGACCCAAGCGCTCGCCCTGAGCGGGATCGAAGTCCCCCTTCGGGGCCTCCATCTCCGCCACCAGGGCCTGGTGACGCAGGCGGACCTGGTGCAGGCGCGCCTCCAGATTGGGATTCAGCACTGCCTCAGCCTCTCAGGGCCATCCGCTGTTGCGGAGGCCCGATGCTACTGCTGCGCCCTTTGGGCGCGTCGCCGGAAGCGCTCTACCTGACCGCCAGTGTCGATGATGCGCTGCTGGCCGGTGAAGAACGGATGGCAGACGCTGCAAACCTCCGTGTGGAGCGTTTGCATCGTGGAGCCGGTGGTGAAGGTGTTGCCACAGGAACACGTCACCACCGCGTCGTGGTAGTACTCGGGATGGATTGCTGCTTTCATGGGGGAGTTCAACTTTAGCACAGGTTGCTTCACGGCCCCGTAGGTCGCGCCCGCGGATCGGCGCGGCTCCCCCGTCGCGGACCGAGCCACCACCCGACGCGCGGCACGATGCTGGCTGGGCCGATCTGAATGCCAGGGCACGGCGCGCCCCAGTCACACCGGGACCGACAGCGGCCTTGTGAAGTTGCCCAGGCTGACCCGAGGCAGCCGGGTCCGAAGCGCCTCGACAACTGTGGCCAGACCGATGCCCGGAGGCAGCTCCGGAAGTCGGCTGAGAAGCCAGAGAGGGTCCACGTTGAGGCTGCGCAGCTGGAGCTGGTCTACCTCGAGGTCAGCGAGGGTTGAGATGGTCCGCTCCACCTCCTCGGGGATGTCGGTAACCCCTGGGAAGGTGAGCAGGTTGACGGTCAGTTGAGCGCCCATGCTACGGGCGGTGCGGCAGGACTCCAGGACCTCCTGGATGCGATATCCCCGAGGGCGGTAATAGGCCTGGAACAGCCTCTGCTCAAAGCTGAAGACGCTGATTCGGCAGCTGTTGACCCCGGCCGCCATCAGCCGCTCCAGGGCCCGCGGCCGGCTGCCATTGGTGTTGATGTGGATGGTGGCGGCGGGATGGCGGGCACGCAGCTCCGCCACCACTGCGATCAGAGCTCGCTCGCGGAGCAGGGGCTCACCCTCACATCCCTGCCCGAAGCTGACCATGCCGGCCTGCCCGACAGCAGCCGCCCTCTCTAGGTGCTGGCTGCCAACGGCGATCAGGTCCTCCCCGGTGGGTGCCCGGGGGATCCGGGGCTGAGGCGTGGGAGCCCCGGAGTCGGTCTGCAGCGAGATGCATCCCAGGCAGTCGGCGTTGCAGGCGGCCGAGGTTGGCAGCGCCCCCTCATCGCGCCCCAGGAATGTGTTCTGGGCGGTCAGGCAGTTGTGCTGGAGGGCGCATACCGTGAGCTGCGCGATCACTCGGCTGCGGTGGAGGCGCCGCTGCACCTCGGCCACCGCCGCCGCCAACTGAGGCCGGGAGGGGCGCGCCCCCATCCAGGGCGAGAAGTCGTCGCTGCGCTGCGCCGCCACCACCACCTCGCCCCTGCGGTCGGCGACCGCCGCATAGCCGTAGAGAGGCAGCACCGCCGCTCCCGGCAAACGCTGGTGCGCGGGAAGCAGCAGGCGCAGATAGCCGACCGGGAGCACCGCCGCAACCGCCCAGGGATGACTCCCAAAGATCGGGGCCACCTCGCCGCTCCGGTGCCGGCCCAGGCCGGGGCGGTCCGGAAGATGCATGAGCGTGGTGCCAGCGGGCAGGGGTATCCACCCTCGTGGCTCGACGGCCCTTGACCCGCTCTGCCCCACGGCGGCCCACCCGGGCGGGGCCAGCACCATCTCCCCGGTCGCGTCGCTGAGCAGCGGCCTCAGCTCAGCCGCCGGACTCACACCTCTGCGACCGCAGGGTCCTGAGGCAGCTCGGGCTCGACGGCCAGCCCCGCCCGGGCCAAGCAGGCGGCCATGAAATCGTGGAACAGTGGGTGCGGCCGGTGGGGGCGGGAGCGGAACTCGGGATGGAACTGGCTACCAACGAAGAAGGGGTGGTTGCGCAGCTCCATGATCTCCACCAGACGGCCTGTGGGAGAGGTGCCGCTGAAAACCACCCCAGCCTTCTCCAAGGCTTCCCGGTAGCGATTGTTGAATTCGAAGCGATGGCGGTGGCGCTCGTAGACCACCGGCTCGTTGTAGGCCAGGGCGGCCTTGGTGCCCGGCTCCAGCTTGCAGGGATAAAGGCCCAGGCGCATGGTGCCCCCCAGGTCGGCTACGTCGCGCTGCTCCGGCAGAAGGTCGATCACCGGGTTCTCAGTGAAGGCGTTGAACTCGGTGCTGTTGGCGTCCTCGGTGCCCAGCGCCTCGCGAGCAATGTCGATGCAGGCGCACTGCATTCCCAGGCATAGGCCGAGGAAGGGCACCTGGTGCTTGCGCGCGTACCGGGAGGCGGCGATCTTCCCCTCAATGCCGCGGTGGCCGAAGCCGCCGGGTATCACCAGGCCGTGCAGCCCTTCGAATGGCGTCGGGTCGCCCGGCTCGAGGGTCTCGGTGTTGATCCAGCGCAACTCCAGGCCGACCCCGTGGGCGACCGCGGCGTGACGCAGCGACTCGGTGACGCTGATGTAGGCGTCGGGCAGGGCCACATACTTGCCGGCAACGCCGACCGTCACCTTCTCAGTGGCAGACAGGATCTGCTCTACCAGCCGCTCCCAGCGCCGCAGGTCCACCGGCGGGGTCTCCAGCGCCATCTGGTCGACCAGGTAGCGGCCGAGCCCACTCGCCTCCAGCATCAGGGGCACCTGGTAGATGGTGCGAGCGTCAGGCACGCTGATGACGGCCTCGGGCTCGACATCGGCGAAGAGTGCGATCTTGTCCCTGACCCCGGCCCCCAGCGGTTGGCGGGAGCGGCAGACGATGGCGTCCGGCTGGATCCCGATCCCTCGTAGAGTCTGGACGCTGTGCTGGGTGGGCTTGCTCTT
Source organism: Candidatus Dormiibacterota bacterium (assembly GCA_013044295.1). Lineage (GTDB taxonomy): Bacteria > Chloroflexota > Dormibacteria > Aeolococcales > Bog-877 > AG-12. The sequence continues at coordinate 5,367 of JABEUU010000045.1, read as the reverse complement.
GAACTCCTCGCTGGCCTCCACGTAGGGCACCAGGGTCACGTGCACATAGAAGGTGTTGCGGCGGCCGACATCGTTCTTGAGCTGACGGATCGCCTCCAGGAAAGGCAGAGACTCGATGTCGCCCACGGTGCCTCCCACCTCCACGATCACCACCTCGGCCTCCGATTCCTCGGCCACCCGGCGGACCCGGTCCTTGATCTCATTGGTGATGTGGGGAATCACCTGCACCGTGGCCCCCAGGAAGTCGCCGCGACGCTCCTTGGCGATGACCTCGCTGTAGATCTTGCCAGTGGTGACGTTGCTGGCCTTGCTCAAGTTGGTGTCCACGAAACGCTCGTAGTGGCCCAAATCGAGATCGGTCTCCGCGCCGTCATCGGTGACGAAGACCTCGCCATGCTGGTACGGCGACATGGTGCCGGGGTCGATGTTGATGTAGGGGTCCAGCTTCTGCAGAGAGACGCGCAGGCCGCGCGCCTTGAGAATGGTCCCCAGGGAGGCTGCGGTGATGCCCTTGCCGATCCCGGAGACGACTCCACCGGTGACGAAAATGAACTTCGCCATCAACCCCTAGCCCCGGCACACAGGAGGACACCACCCATGTGGGCGGATCCTACCACGCCAGGTCAGCGCCGTGGCTCCAGGATCGTGACCCTGGTGTCCTCCGTGCCTCCCGCCGACCCAGTCAGGGTCAGTTTGGCCTGAGCGCTGACCTGGGCCAGGCCCATCTCCTTGACGAACGCGGCCAGTTCGCCGGTGGCGATGTCCGCCGCCGGCTCGTAGCCGGTCGGCACCATCACCGCCGGCTCCAGGCGCGCCACCAGCTCGGCCACGGCGACGGTTCGAGACGGCGCCCCACCCAGCAGCGACACCGCCAGCACATCGATCACGCCGAGAGCCTCCAGCATCTCCTCCGAGATCTCCGTGGGCAGGGCGCCAAAGCTACACACGGCAACCTCATCCACCTCGGTGACGAAGGCTGTCCCCTCTCTCAGGGCCACGCCGCGCACGCTGACCCCGTGCAGCTCGTACTCCCCGGGGCGGGCCACCACCTGGGGCCCAGACTCGGGTCGGAGCAGGTTCTTGGCGCCCAGGCCCCCAACCAGGATGTCGGCCCCGGCGCGGGCGGCGGACTCCGGATCCGACCCCGAGGGATCGACCAGGACCTTCGCCTCCCTGCCGCGCAGCAAAAGAGTATCCCCGCCCAACCAGGTGATGTCCAAAGGTGTGCCTCCCAAACCCTAAGGGCCCGACCCCGCGACCGGCAGGGGCCGCGTCAGCCGGCTGGAAGCGTAAGCGAAAGTTGCTGGGTCACACCCGCCTTGACTGCGGTGATCGCAACCACGGCCGCCGGACCATAGGAGATCAGCAGGTCGGTCAGGTCTGGAAAGCGAGGCGCTCCCGAGCCCAGAACTGCGCTGCCGTCGACGGCGGTCACCACCTCCCCGACCTGCAACCCGGCCGCGCTGGCCGCCGATCCGGGGCTGACCGCCAGCACCTCGGCTCCGCTGGGCAGCCCGGTCGCCGCCCCCGAGGCGGGGGTCAGCCACCGCGCCACCAGTCCCACTGGCTTTGGGCCTCCGCCGGTCACGGCGATCGCCTGGACCAGGTAGTTGGCAAAGCTGGCGTCGAGACCGAAACCGAAGGCGGCGGCGCTGCTCCCCTGGCCCTGGGGCTGCATCCGCTGACCGGTCATGATGCCGATCACCTGGCCAGCCGTGTTGACCAGGGGACCACCCGAGCTGCCCTGGGGCTCGGGGGCGTCGGTCCGGAGCATGCCATCCACGACAGCGGTCCCGGAGCTCGCGGCCGGATCGGGCACGGTGGCGGTCAGGCCGATTTCGCTGACGGTTCCCACGTCGACGCTGGCCGTCCCCCCCAGGGGAAGCGACACCGCGACCACCGCGGCTCCCAGCGGCGTGCTGGCGGCGAAGGTCAGCGCCGGCGGTAGAGTGGTGGTGCTGACCTGCAGCACCACCACTCCGGTGGCGGCGTCCGCGGCCGCGATGGTGGCCGGCAGTACGGTGCCCGAGGGCAGCACCACCTCAACTCCGGCGGCACCCGCCACGGCGCCCTCGCTGGTCACGATCAGCCCCGTGGAGCTGGCGACGAAACCGTCTGAGGTACTGCTCGCGGAGGGCTGGGACGAACCCCGCTGCCGCACCACCTCCACCACCGACAGCGCCACCTGGGCCACAACCGAGCTCAGGGATGTGGTCTTGGAACCTCCCCCGGAGGTGGTGGTCCGGATCGTGACCTGGGCAGGGGCGGTGGAGTAGAAGTGCCGCAGTAGAAGGAAGCTGCCACCGCCGCCCACCACCACCCCCACGATCGCGGCCACCACGGCCACCGCGCCCAGGCGGATGGCCAGCGGCCGCTGGGCGATGGTCTCGGGTGGCGCGTCTATGTCAGCGGATTCCACTCAGGGATACCAGGTCAGAATCAGCTGATCGGTGGGGGCGAAGCCGGCGCCGCGATAGGCCCTGAGGGCTGGCTCATTGCCGGCCCGCGTCCAGACGCAGGCGAAGGTCACCCGGCGGTCGGCGAACAGTTCCACGGCTCGCTCCACCAGACGGCTAGCTAGGCCATCACCCCTGGCCTCGGGGCGGACGTACAGTTCGGCAACCTCGCCTTCGAGCCCAGTCCCCGGGTCGAAGAGCACGCACCAGCAGAAGCCCAGCACCCGGTCCCCATCGCGAGCCGCGAAGATGTGGTTCTCGCCTTCAAAGCTGGCCCTGGTGCGGGGCAACCAGGAATCGAGGTCGGAGCGGGCCGCAGGGGTCTCCCCGGCCGCGACCTGCTCGGCCTGGAGCAGGTCGAGCAAAAGCGGCCGGATCTGCTCCAATTGCGCCTCAGCCACGGGCTCGATCACCACTTGTTCATCGTAAGGCGGCGCTCGACTCAGCTCGGCGGGCGATAGACGTCCTCGAAGTAATCCGGGGGCGGCTCGAGCCGGGCGACGCCGGTGTCCATCGCAGCCCGAGCCACCGCCCTGGCCACCGCCCGATGCACCTCACGATCAAGGGAGTCGGGCACCACCTCTCCGTCGCGGGCTCGAGACGCGATCGCGAGCGCAGCGGCTACGAACATCTCGGTGTTGAACTGGCGCGCGCGGGCGTCCAGAGCGCCGCGGTAGAGGCCGGGGAACCCCAGCAGGTTGTTGACGACGGCGCCGTCCACAGCCAGCCTAGCCCCGGCCGCCATCGCCCGCTCCGGCTCGATCTCCGGCAGGGGATTGGAGATGGCGAAGATGATCTGCCCGGCCCGGACCTGGTCCGGCCGGATCAGGCCGGGCTGCGCGGTGGCCGCCACCACCAAGTCGCAGCGAGCCATCAGCTCATCCATCTCGACGGCGATTCCCCCGGCCACGCGGAGCCGCTCCAGGGAGTCGGGCGTGCGGCCGGTCCCGTAGACGGTCCTGCCCTGATAGTGCATCAGCAGCTGAGCAATGGCGGAGCCAGCGGCGCCCAGACCGATGACCCCGGCGGTCAGCTGATTCAGGTCCTGGCCGGTCATGGCCGCCGCCCGCAGCACCGCGGCCAGGACCACGGTGGCGGTGCCGTGCTGATCGTCGTGCATGACCGGGATCCCGACCCGGCTCTGAAGAGCTGGGGCGACCTCGAAGCAATGGGGCGCCGCGAAGTCCTCCAGCTGGACGGCGCCGAAGGTTGCGCTGATCGCGGCCAGGGCGCCCACGATCTGGTCCGAGGGACCGGGCTGGATGAGCAGCGGATAGGCGTCGATTCCCACCAGCTGGGACATCAGGGCGCACTTCCCCTCGATCACTGGCATGCCGGCCACGGGGCCGATGTTGCCCAAGCCCAGGATCGCGGTGCCGTCCGTAACCACCGCCACTGAGTTGGCGATCCCGGTGTAGCGGTCGGCCATGCTGGGATCCGCCTCAATCAGGCGGCAGACCTCCGCCACCCCCGGGGTGTAGACGTGGCGCAGGTCGGCCACCGTCCGCACCGGATAGCGAGGGGTGATCCGCAACTTGCCGCCCAGATGGACCCGGAGGACCTCGTCTCGGACGTCCAGCAGGTGGGTGTCGGGCAGCGCCCGCACGGCCGCCAGGACGTCCTCCAGCATGCCCAGGTCAGTGGTGCTGACATCCATGTCGCGCACCACGTTGTGGGAGCCCCGCTCCACGGTCCTGATGTCGCCGAGATTGCCCCCAGCCCGGCCGATCGCGGTGGCCACCTCCCCCAGCACGCCGGGGCGGTTGTCATTGCGGAGCCGCAGAGTGCGCACAATCCGATAGCGGGAGGTGCCCGCCGAAGCCTGACCCGCCTCGGTCGGGAAAGCGGTCGGCAGTGACCCCGGCACTGAATCGGCAATCATTCCCAGGTCCCTCCGCTGCTCCGCCGAGGACCAGCCACCGTTCGCATGGCTCCAAGTTACCGCCTGGGGCCAAGGTGGCGCAGCCAGAGCGGGGCGGGAGTGGGCCGGGGCGAGCGCCCCGGCCCCGGGTTCACCTCTCGATCGGAGCCTTGACCAAGCTGCCCCACTCCGTCCAGGAGCCGTCATAGTTGCGGACTCTGGGGTAGCCGAGCAGCTCCGAGAGCACGAACCAGGTGTGGGCCGAGCGCTCGCCTATCCGGCAGTAGGCGACGATTTCCTGGTCCGGGGTCACCCCCTCGGCCTGGTACAGACTGCGCAGGGTCTCCACCGGCAGGAAGGTCTCCAGCTCTGGGTCCACGGCGCGACTCCAGGGGATGTTGCGCGCGCCCGGGATGTGTCCGGCGCGCTGGGCCCCCTCATTGGGAGGGTGATCGGGGGAGATGCCCTGAGTATTCGTCCGGCGAGCGCACATCCACCAGTCCCTATCCAGCGTGGCCCACGAAGTCTTGGGCGATCTGATCCCGGTAGGCTCGAATCTCCTCGTTCTCGCCGGGAATTGGGTAGCCTGCGCTGGGGTTGATACCTGGTGCCTCGGTCGCCAGAGGCCGCCCATCCAGCTCCCACTTGCGACGGCCGCCGTCCAGGAGCTGGACCAGCTCATGGCCGTAGTACTTGCAATACCAATGGGCGTAGGCGGCAAACCAGTTCTTGTTGCCTCCGTAGAGGATCATCCGGGTCGCGGGCGTGACCCCGAGGCGATCCATCAGCGCCGCGAAACCTTCGGGGCGGATGAAGTCGCGAGCCTCGGGAGCCTGCAGGTCGTCGCGCCAGTGCACCGCGATGGCGCCTGGGATGTGTCCCCGTCCGCAAGCCTCGGTGTCCCCGTCCACGTCCAGGATCCGCAGCTCCTAGTCGGCAAGGTGGTCGGCCAGCCACGCGGTGGTGACCAGGGAGCTCGGATTCGCGTATTCGCTCACGGTTGCACCTCAAGAAACGATCGTGTCAGGAGGCGTCGGATGCCGCCGGCAC
>JABEUU010000210.1 GCA_013044295.1 Candidatus Dormiibacterota bacterium | reverse complement strand
GCGGATAGGACCCGAAGCGCACCTCGGGGTACTGCTCCGCCAACCGGGTGAGCACTGGGAAGAACTGCGACTCGGGGATCCCGGAGTACCTCTGCTCGGCATACACGGCCGCCGTCGGCCCCTGGCAGAAGACGGGCACGATCTCCTGCTCGACGATCGCTCGCAGCTCCTTGGGCACCCCTGGCAACACCAGGAGCCAGCGCGGGTCACCCTGGGTGGGCAGCGGCAGCGCCAGCGGCGGAGCCAGCCCGACGGGGTTGGCCAGGACCAGGGCACCCGCCGGGATCAGCGCCATCTTGCGATGGCCCAAGTTGGGCTCGGTGCTGGCAATCCGGCCCGCCTGGTGAAGCCGATCGATCCGCTCCCGGATCCGGTCCAGGGTGGGAGAGTCCTCCCGAAGTGGCAGTCCCAGGGCGGCGGCCAAGGCGGCTGTGGTGCGGTCGTCCGGCGTCGGGCCCAGGCCACCGCAGAGGAAGACACGGTCGATCCCGCTGGCATCGGCACTTGCCACCAGCTCGGTGATGTCGGCAGCGGAGTCCCCGATCACCACCATCCGGCGCACCGGGTAGGGAGTCTCGCGAAGCCGCTGAGCGAGCCAGTGGGAGTTGCTGTCGGCGGTGTGGCCCGACAGCAGCTCATCGCCGATCGCCACCACCCAACTCCCGGTTCCCATGTCCTCAGCCGATCTCCCTTTCCTTCCTGCGGATGCCCGCCTCCGGCCGCGGGGATGGTGCCAGGTGGTCCGGCGGGGATATAATCCGTCGGCTTCGTCTGCGCCCTTGAGCGGGTCGGAGTGCGCTCACTCAGTTCCCTTTAGTTTTGCCGCGTGGCTGGGAGGTCATCGCGCCCATGAACCGATCCGTACTGATCCCGGTGCTACTGGCTGGAATTCTGGCGCTCCTGTACGGGGCGTCCCTGGCCCGCTGGGTGCTCCGGCGCTCCCCCGGCAACGAACGCATGCAGGAGATCGGGCAGGCGATCCGCGAGGGGGCCTCAGCGTACCTCAACCGCCAGTACAGCATCATTGGGGTCATCGGGGTGGTGCTGGCGATCCTGCTGGCCCTCGGAGGCCTGATCAACTCCGCCCTGGGGTGGCAGACGGCGCTGCTCTTCCTGTTCGGCGCCGGCCTCTCCGCCAGTGCCGGCTACATCGGTATGAACGTATCGGTCCGGAGCAACTACCGGACCGCCGAGGCGGCCCGCTCGGGGCTGGCACCCGCCTTCCGGGTCGCCTTCAACGGCGGTGCCGTGACCGGGTTCTTCGTGGTCGGCCTGGGGCTGATCGGGGTCACGGTGGCGTTCTGGATCCTGGACAAGCCGCAGTCGATCGTGGGGCTGGCTTTCGGCGCCTCCCTGATCTCGGTGTTCGCCCGCCTGGGGGGCGGAATCTACACCAAGGCTGCCGATGTCGGCGCCGACCTGGTGGGCAAGATCGAGGCGGGCATCCCCGAGGACGACCCCCGCAACCCGGCCGTGATCGCCGACAACGTGGGGGACAATGTGGGCGACTGCGCGGGGATGGCGGCCGATCTCTTCGAGACCTATGCGGTCACCGCGGTGGCGGCGATGCTGCTGGGCGGGCTGGAGTTCCACAGCTTCGGGCTGACCGTCTACCCGCTTCTGCTGGGAGCGATCAGCATCGTGGCCTCCATCATCGGCACCTTCTTCGTCCGCATCGGCAAGGGCGGCTGGATCATGGGTGCGCTCTACAAGGGCCTGGTGGTGGCGGCGGTGGTGGCGATCGCCGGCTTCGCCATCCTCACCATCGCCCTCAACTCCAGCGGGGCACTCAGCTCCAAGGTCCTGGGACACCCGGTCATCAACCTCTTCTGGGCGGGCGTGATCGGAATCGTGATCACCATCCTGATCGTGGCCATCACCGAGTACTTCACCGGAGCCCAGTTCAGCCCGGTGCGCTCGATCGCCCGCGCCTCGCAGACGGGGCACGCCACCAACATCATCGCCGGGCTGGCCGTGGGCCTGGAGGCGGCGGCGCCGCCCGTGTTCGTGATTGCGGTGGGAATCCTGGGCGCGTACGCCCTGGCCGGCCTCTACGGGATCGCGGTCGCGGCCATGGCCCTGCTCAGCATGGTCGGAATCGTGGTCGCGATCGACGCCTACGGGCCGATCACCGACAACGCCGGTGGGATCGCGGAGATGGCCGACCTGCCGGAGGCGGTCCGCAACATCACCGACCCCCTGGATGCGGTAGGCAACACCACCAAGGCCGTCACCAAGGGCTACGCGATCGGATCGGCGGCGCTGGCCGCGCTGGTGCTCTTCGCGGGCTACACCATGACCCTGGGCAATCACCACTACAACTTCAGCCTCAGCAATCCCAGCGTGATCGTGGGACTCCTCTTCGGGGGCATCCTGCCGATGCTGTTCGCGTCACTCTCGATGCAGGCAGTGGGCCGGGCCGCGGGGGGAGTGGTGGAAGAGGTCAGACGGCAGTTCCGCGAGATCCCCGGGATCATGGACGGCACCGCCCGCCCGCTCTACGGTCGGGCGGTGGCGATCGTGACCCGGGCCGCCCAACGGGAGATGATCCTGCCCGGGCTGATCCCGGTGGTGGCCCCCCTGTTGGTGGGCTTCATCCTCGGTCCGGTGGCTTTGGGGGGGATGCTGATCGGGACCATCGTGGTGGGTCTCTTCGTCGCCCTCCAGATGACCTCCGGTGGGGGTGCCTGGGACAACGCCAAGAAGTACATTGAAGAGGGCAACTACGGCGGCAAGGGAACCGACGCCCACGCCGCCGCGGTGACCGGCGACACCGTCGGCGATCCCTACAAGGACACCGCCGGTCCGGCGATAAACCCCATGATCAAGGTGGTCAACATCATCGCCATCCTGATCGCCCCCATCATCGCCACCCACTATCTGATCCACTGACCCACCCCAGGCGGGCGGGACCTGGGTCCGCCCGCCTGGGATCAGGAAGAAACCATGGACGAGCCCCAGCAGGCTGAGTATCTGGAGGAGATCGCTGACCTGCGCGCGCGCCTGGCCAAGCTGGAGCAGGATCAGGCCGATCCCACCCTGATCGAGGAGTACGCGACCGAGGTGAGGCTCCTGGAGGCCCTGCTGCTGGCAGCCAGAGAGCTCCGGGATCAGCTCCGGACGCGCCCAGAGCTGGCCGAGAAAATGAGCCTGCACGGCTTCGTGGCGACCCGATTCCAGGACATCTATGCCTTCGTCTACGACCGCGCCATCGAGATCGATCTGGCGGGGAGGGATCTCGCCCGGGCGGTGGATCAGACCAACTTCGCCGAGTTGCTGGCCGACTGATGGTCGTTCGCTGGAGCGTAACCCGGCCCAGCCCAGCTCCTTGGGCCAAAAGCCGCCGAAGGTGGACCGAGCGCCAGGTTTGACCGGTAGCAAGCCCATCGGTCAATCCCGAAGGGCTCTGCTTGGGAACGGCGGCGGGGCGCTGGGACCGCAGCGCGCCCCAACCCTGAGCCCGCAGCAAGCAGCTCAATATCGCCTGCTTGACCGGGAAGAGGTGCGGGTATATTGTAGTAATCGCTACGATGGTCCAGCCTGAGGTCGGATTCCTGTAGCGGACGTCCCATCCGCGAGCTGAGGTAACTGCCATGCGCTCTGCCGTCGAATCCCAGACCGAAGTCCGCCTCTCGGTCGTGGCGGCTGCCGCAACCCTCTTCAGGAACCGGGTGATGTCCCACACGGGCCACGCCAATCTCTCCGCCCGTATGGGCGACGATGAGATGCTGCTGACAGTGTCCGGGATGGTGCGGGACCTAGGTCCGGACGGTATGGCCAAAGTGAGGCTGGACGGCACGGTCCTCGAGGGTGATCTGGATCCCACCAACGCCGAGATCGTCGACATGCACGCCAAGGTCTACCTGGAACGGCCCCAGGTGGGCGGGGTCATCCACACTCACTCCCCCAGCCTGCTTGGGTTCGCAATGGCCAACCGCCCGCTGCCATGCCGCTATGAGGCGCTGCTGCGCTTCGGACAGGCAGCCGAGGTGCCGGTGGTGCCGTGGGCTCCCAGGGGATCGGAGAGGTCGGTGGGCGGGATCGTGGACGCTCTTCACGAGCATCCCGCCACCCAGGCGGTTCTGCTCGGTAACCACGGCGTCCTGGTCCTCGGGAAGGACCCCCAGGCAGCGGCGGCGCTGCTCACGGTGCTGGAGGAGGCGGCGGCGGCCGAGCTCGCGGCGGTCACCATGGGAGGTGCCAGGGACTTCCCCGAGGGCGCCCTGGACGAGGTTCGCGCCGCTATGGCCCGAGTGCGCCCGTGAGCGCCGCCAGCGACCCGGAGTCGGTCGAGCGGATTAGGCAGTCCTACATCGACCTCACCGGCTCCGTCCCGGCCGCGATCGAGGCCCGTCTGCTGCTGGCCGACGCCGCGGGCCGGCAGGGCGCGGTTGAGGCGATCGAGGCCCTGCGCCGGGAACTGATCATGGCGAGCCCGCTGGGCCGGAAGGTCGGCCAGCTGGTGCACTTCGGCCAGCTACTCGCGCTCGGGAGGGGCGGGCCCGCCCGGCTGCACGCTCGGTCGGCCCGGCGCGCGGGCGCGACTCTGGCCGAGCTCAGCGGCGTCGCCGAGTTGGCCCTGATAACGGCCGGAATGCCCGCCTACGGGCTGGGAGTCGAGATCCTGACCGAGCTCATGGACGACGAGCCCATGGAGGAGCGCGTTGCCAGGGCCCACCCGGTGGACGGCTGAAGTGCCAGCCTCCGACCGGCCCACAGCGGCGGCCAGGGTTTCCCTCCGGCAGGGGGTTGGGTTCCGCGTCGGCCGGGTGCAGCGGCGCCTGCGCGCTGCCTGGGCCGCTCGGATCGCGGATCTGGACCTCGCCCCTCCCCAGGCGGCGGTGCTGCGGGCACTGGGCGAGCGGCCCGGGCTGGGAGTGCGCGCTCTGGCCAGAGAGATCGGGACCGACCCCATGAACGTCAAACACATAGCGGACGCTCTGGAGGCACGCGGCCTGCTCGGAAGCCAGCTTGACCCGTCCGATCGCCGCACCCGCTGCCTGCGGCTGTCCCCCGTGGGCAGCGACCTCTGTGAGGCGGTCGACCAGCGGGCTCAGCTCCATGAGCGTTGGCTGCGGGACCTGCTCGGGGAGGCGCCCTATGCCCGTCTGGGACAGGCCCTGGACAATCTGGAGACCAGGCTGAGCGGCGTCGACGGGACGGAGGCTGGAGATGGAGATTGATCCCAGGTCGGAGGCCAGTCCAGGCCACGGTGCCCCCCAGGACTGGGACCGGCACCATGCCGAGCACCAGTGGTCGAGCGAGCCTGACCCACTGCTGGTGGAGCTGGCCGGCCCGCTGCCGCCGGGGCGCGCCCTGGACCTCGGCTGTGGGACCGGGCGCAACGCGCTCTGGCTGGCCCGTCAGGGCTGGCAGGTGACCGGGATCGACGGCTCTGCGGTGGGACTGGCCAAGGCCCGCGAACGGGCGCTGGCGGCCGGCCTAGAGCTGGAGCTGATCCAGGCCGACATCATGGACCAGGAGCTCCCGACGGGCCACTATGACCTGGTGGTGATGGCCAACCTGCACTTCGCGCCAGAGGTGCTGGCGCTGGTCCTGGCCCAAGCCGCGAGCTCCCTGGCCCAGGCGGGGCACCTGTTCCTGGTGGGGCACCACCTGGACAACTTGGGGCACCATGGGCCGCCAATGGCCGAGCGTCTCTACACCGAGGAGCGCATTTCTGAGCTGCTTCCGCCCACCCTGGCGGTGGAGCGGTTGGAGCGGTGCGAGCGAATTGGCGGCAGTGACCTCGACCAGCGTCACGACATCTCACTGCTGGTCTGGGCGGGCGCCAAGCCTGCCCTGGCGGCTCCGGGAACTGGCTGAATCGACTCCCCAAAAATGGCCGCTTCGGGCCGCCGGCTTGAGCGGCCCTCGCCTGCGCGCCTAGGACAAGCCGGCCTCAGGCCCGGGAGCGGGCTCTCGCCATGATCTCGGCGATGACCTGGCCCTTCGCCTCCGCGTAGTAGTTCATGTCGGGCCAGTCCCGCTCGGCCAGGGCTAGCTTGGTGCGCTCATAGAGGCTGCGGTCCTCCCGGTGAGTTCGGAGCCAGTCCCGGAGCGCGAGATAATCGCCGGCCTCAGCGCCGCCGACCTTCCACAGGTGCAGGTGCACGTCTCTCTCCGGAGTGCGGAACATGAGGTGACCGGGCTCGCGCACCCGCAAGTGGTAGCCGGCCGACTCCAGCGGCCCCTGGTAGAGGCTCACGTCCTCAGGGCGGTCGACCTCGACTAGGATGTCGATGATGGGCTTGCTGGCAAGTTCCGGGACCGCGGTGGAACCGATGTGCTCGACCCTCAGAGCCAGGGCTCCCAGGGCGGCCGAGACGCGTTGGCGCTCGACCGAGAATCGGCCCGGCCAATCTGGATCGTAGTCCGCGATCCGCACCTTCACCGGCTCTCGTCCCCCGACCAGGACCGCGTCGAGCTGGCTATCGAGGTGGCTGGGCGGGGACGGCTGGCGGCGAGAGTCGGAGCGGGCGAACACCGGCAGGGGGGGGCCGGCCGCCGCCAGCCGTCGGTAGGCGCCGGGCTTGCGATAGGCGTCGGCCCAGGTCTCGGTCTCCCGATACCGCCGGAGCCGGTCGAGATCGATGGTGGCGTAGACGATTCCCTCCTCGGGCCCGGCCTGGACCACCTGTTGGTCGCGCGGCCGGCCGTCGGGCTCGCACACCACTCCGTCGAAGGCGCAGGAGCGGCCGTTGAACTGCGGCGCGGGATAGTTGGCCAGCGCCACCGCGATCATGTTCTCGAAGGCGCGGGCGCGGAGCTGAGCCAGCCGCTCGGAACTCATGTCGCAGGCGTTGGGGACCAGGACCAGCTCAGCCCCGCCCAGCATCAGCTCCCGGGCCGACTCTGGGAACTCCCGGTCGTAGCAGATCATGACCCCCACCTGGACCGGCCCCGTCCGGGTGTCGAGCGTGGCGACCTCGAATCCCTCGCCCGGGGTCAGGGCCGCCTCCATGGAGAAGTCACAGGTGTGCACCTTGGCGTAGGTCAAGACGGCCCTGCCGTGGCGGTCTATCAGCACCGCCGTGTTGCGAGGCATGCCCGGCCAGCGCTCCAGGTAGGTCGCGACGATGGCGATCCCCAACCGCTTGGCGGCCCCCGCCAGGCGGCCCAGCCAGGGGTCGTCCCGGCCCAGGGCCGCCGCCTGCCAGCTGGCGCGGGCCGCCTCCCCACCCGGGCAGGGGGCGTAACCGATCTGCCACAGCTCGGGCAGCAGCAGCAGGTCGGCATTGTTCTCGGCGGCGCGGGCCGCCGCGGCCAGGGCCAGGCCCAGATTGGCCTCGGCATCCGGTCCGGCGGATGCGAGCTGGCAGAGCGCGATCACCACCTCCGTCATCGTGACATTATTGGCGGCCGGGCCCGGGCTGCGATTGAGATCAGCGGGCCGGTCTCAATCCGCCTGCGGCCTGGCCGCGACTTTGTCCCCGGCGGATTGGGCTCAGCCCCGGCCGAGCGCAGCTATGGCTGCGCGGCGCACTGGGCGCAGACCCCATGCCCCACCAGGTCCACCCTGTCGACGGCGAATGAGAGCGCATGGGCCGCCTGGTCCACCCACATGGGGACCTGGGGTGCGCTCACGTCGAATGTCCCCCCACATTGGTCACAGACCAGGTGCTGGTGGGAGTCGTTGCCATCCTGGATGGTCTCGTAGGCACTGGCATGCGCGAGCTGGATCTTGCGGGCCAGCCCCTGCTCCACCAGCAGGTCCAGGGTCCGGTAGACCGTGGTGCGCTGGAAGCCGGGCACCTTCCGGGAGATGCTGGTGCAGAGTTCGTCGGCGGTGGCGTGGCCCGGGCTCTCCTGAAGGGCGGCATACACCAGCCGCCGCTGGGGCGTCAGTCGCTTGCCCTGCCCGCGCAGCGATTCCAGTCCTTTCACAAGAACTCGATGATACTTGTTACCACTATTGCAACAGGGAGGCCGCGGCTCGGGCCCCGCCCCCACCGCAAGGTATGATCGGATCGGAAGTGAACACCTGATGGACGAGCGAACCCGACTGGCCGCCCTGGAGGATGCCCTGGCGAAGGTCCAGGATCCTGAACTGCACCGACCGATGATGCAGCTGGGAATGCTGAAGAACCTGCGCCTGGAGGGGAGCACGGTCAAGCTCCGGGTGGTCCTGACCACGCCGGCCTGCCCCTTGAAGGACCGAATCGAGGGTGAGATCGCCAAGGCCGTGGTCGGCAAGGTCGACGGGGTGGAGCGCGTCGAACTGGAGTGGGACTCCGACGTGTCCCGCACCAAGGGGGTCACCGGACGCCAGGACATCCCGGGCGTGCGCAACACGGTTGCGGTCAGCGCCGGCAAGGGCGGGGTTGGCAAGACCACCGTGGCGGTGAACCTGGCCTTCGCTCTGCTCCGGACAGGAGCCCGGGTGGGCCTGCTCGACGCTGACATCTACGGTCCCAACGTGCCCATCATGCTGGGACTCGACGAGCGGCCCTCGTCCCGTGATGGGCGCATGATCCCCCTCCGCAAGAGCGGCCTCGAGGTGGTGTCGATTGGCAGCATCATCGATCCGGACAAACCGGTGATCTGGCGCGGACCGATGCTGGCGGGAGCCCTCCGTCAGTTCCTCTTCGAGGTCGAATGGGGAGAGTTGGACTACCTGGTCTGTGACCTGCCTCCGGGTACCGGTGACGTCCAGCTGACTCTCGCCCAGTCCATCCCTCTGACCGGGGCGGTGATTGTCACTACCCCTCAGGACGTCTCCCTGGCGGACGTGGGGCGGGGCATCGCGATGTTCCAGCAGCTGCGGGTGCCGGTGCTTGGCGTCATCGAGAACATGAGCGGGTTCGTCTGCCCCCACTGCGGCGAGACCACCGATGTCTTCAGCCGGGGCGGGGGCCGAGAACTCGCCGAGGCGCGGGGACTGCCATTCCTTGGTGAGATTCCCCTGGACCCGGTCGTGCGCATCGGCGGCGGCATCGGGCAACCGTTGGTGCTGGCCCAACCGCAGACCCCACAGGCGAGGATCTTCGAGACGGTCGCGGCCGCCCTGGCTGGCCAGATAAGCCAGGTCAACTTCCAGACCGCCAGCGCTCCCGAGATGCCGTCCGGCCCCCGCGTTCCGGTGGGCTGAGGCCAGGCATCCGCCGGCACCTCCCGGCCGGCAAGCCGCCCGATCAGGTGATGGGCGCGACCCTCTCCGCAGCCCCCTGGTCAACCAGCTCCGACCAGTCGCGGATCTCGTAGCGGTAGCCCTGCTCAGCCAGGAACAGCTGCCGATGGGCGGCGTACTCCTGATCCTTGGTCTCGCGGGTGACCAGGCTGTAGAACCAAGCCTGGCCGCCGTCCGACTTGGGACGCAGCACCCGACCCAGGCGCTGGGCCTCCTCCTGGCGTGATCCAAAGGCGCCAGAAACCTGAATCGCGACGTTGGCCTCGGGCAGATCGATGGCGAAGTTGGCCACCTTGGAGACGATCAAGAGCCTGATCTCCCCCTGTCGGAAGTCGTCGTAGAGATGCTCCCTTCTGGCAGCCGGGGTGGATCCGGTTATCAGCGGAGCGTGGAGCTCATCGGCCAGGGACCGCAGCTGGTCCAGGTACTGCCCGATGACCAGGACCCGGTCCTGCTCGTGGCGGCGGCAGAGCTCTCGCACCAGATCCAGCTTCTGTGGCAGGGCGGCCGCCAGACGGTAGCGCTCATTTGGCTCCGCCACGGCGTACGCCATGCGCTGCTCGGCATCCATCGGGAGCCGGATCTCGACACAGACCGCGGGCGCGATCCAGCCGGCCGCCTCGAGCTCCCGCCAAGGAGCGTCGTAGCGCTTGGGCCCGATCAGGCTGAAGACGTCATCCTCACGCCCGTCCTCGCGGATCAGAGTGGCGGTCAGGCCGAGCCTGCGCTTGGACTGGATCTCGGCCGTCATCCGGAACACGGGGGCCGGTAGCAGGTGGACCTCATCGTAGATGACCAGGCCCCAGTCCTCGCGCCCGAGCAGGTCCAGATGGGGATAGCTCTCCAGGCGGTCCTTGTCGGACCGCTGGTCGCGATGGGTTAGTACCTGATAGGTCGCGATCGTGACCGCGCGGGGCGACTTCTCCTGCCCCGAGTACTCCCCCACCTGGTCTGGGACCAGGCTGGTCCGGCGCAGCAGCTCCTGCCGCCACTGCCGGACCGCCACCACGCTGGTGGTGAGAATCAGGGTCCGGGTCGCGGCGCGCTCCATGACCCCGACACCGATCAGGGTCTTGCCGGCCCCGCAGGGCAGCACCAGTACCCCGCTGCCTCCGGCATTGGCGCCCCCCGCCCAAAATGCCTCCACCGCCTGCCACTGGTAACCGCGCAGCGAGAACGCCTCTCCGTCCACGGTCTCCGGCCTGATCCTGAAGTCCAGCGGAGCACCCGGGCTGTACCCGGCGAGGTCCTCGGGCGGCCAGCCGACCCGGGTCAGAGCCTGCTTCAGGCGGCCGCGGGCGAGCGGCTCGACGGCGAACTCAAGCGGACCAAGGCGCGGGCCAAGCAACTTGGCGACCGGGGCCGAGCGGCTGACCTCCTCCAGAATCACCGGGTCCGACGCCCGAAGGCAGAGCCCTTCCGGTCCACGTTCCAGCCGCAAGCGGCCGTAGCGGGACGCCTGGTCGAGAATCTCGGTGCGGACCGAGGCCGGGACCGGGTAGCGGGAGAACCGGTCCAGGGCTGCCAGCATCTGCTCGGCGCCAAGGCCAGAGGCGCGCGCGTTCCAGAGCGACAGCGGGGTCAAGCGGTAGGTGTGGAAGTGCTCGGGGCTGCGCTCCAACTCGGCGAATGGGGCGATCGCCGTCCGGCACTCCGCCGCCTCCCGATGGTCCGCGTCCAAGAGCAGGGTCCGGTCGGACTGGACGATGAGAGGTCCCTCGGCCATGGCGTCAGCCACCCCAATCGGCGACTTCGAGGAGGAGGTCTGCGTCGAAGTCATCGGGGGCCCCCCGGAAGTCAAAACGCATCGCCTCGGAGCGGCTGACCGCCACCTCGTCGGTCTCCTCAGCCCAGGCCACCCGGCGCAGATCCAGGCTCACGATGGTTCCCAGCTCGGCGTCGAAGCCGTGCAGGAACCCGCCCTCGGCGCTGTAGGGACGCAGCCTCACGACACTCACGGTGGCGGCCCCGACCCGCTGGTACCCGATCGCGACGGCGCGGCGAGAACGCACCGCCTCTTGCAGCACCTCGATTGCCGGACGGGCTTCGGCCTCGCTTTGACGCGGCTCCGGCCCGGTGAGCCGGGGGCCCTGGCGAAGGGCCTGAGCCATTGCCAGCGCCGACTGGGTCGGATCCCCCAAAGCACCGGCCCGGGTTTCCCCCTGGCGTGGGGTGGTGGTCGGCTGGAGGCGGCCCCCGGGCACCGGCAGCTCGGCGGCCAGCCCCTCCACCACGGGCATCAGCCCGGCTTTCCGCAGCAGACCCACGACCTGGTCTTGGCCCTTGGCGTCGACCACGATCACGTTGGGGGCCAGTTGGCGGACGAGAAGCGGCCTGAGGGCGCGGCCCCGGGCCAGGGCCTCGATCTCGGCGGGGTCGTCACCGACCACATACACGCTGGCGGGGCCGACCCGCAGTCGGCCGTGCCGCCGGATCACATCCTCCACCATCGCGGCCACGTTCTGAGGCAGGCCTCCCTGGCAGTGGCGTTCGAAACCGGCTCGCACCTCGGCAGCGGTCAGGCCGCCATCGAGCCCACGTCGCAACGACTGCTCGTCCAGACGATAGACACGGGCCGGGTGGACCGACTCGGTAGTCGCTATCCGGCTGAGGAACCGGCTCAGAGCGGGACTGGGCGGCCCGGCCACCACCACCCGGTGGTCGGCGGTCACGGTGCAGCTGTCCACCGCCTGTGGGAAGGCCAGGCCGATCGCCTCCGGGCTCGGCGGCAGCGCCGAGGTCGCCAGCCGACCGGCCGCGTTCAGGCCGATCACGGGCCGAGCGCTCCCGGCCCCCAGCCAGGCGAGCGCCGCGCCCGCGGCCAGGAGGGCGTGCTCGGCCGCGCCCACGGATGGGAAGAGGCTGGGGCTGCGCCAGTGCAACAGGCGATCCAGGCTGGCGAGGGAAGCGCCCTGGTTCTCTGGCAGCTCGGCCAGAAGTTGCAGGAGCCGCTGGGTCTCCCGTCGCTGGGGAGTGTCCGCCCGGGATCCGCCCGGCCCCAGCATCACCCACCGGACCAGCTCCATCCAGCGCTCCGGCTCGGAGCGCTCCTCCCAGCCGGCGGCTCTGTCGGTGAGGCTGACCATCGCCTGGCGCGACTGGAGCACCCGAGGGTTGCGGCGCGAGCGCGACAGTCGCTCAGGGACAGTCTCGACCTCGGTCAGGAGCCCCACCGAGAAGGCCAGTCTCGAGAGTTGCTCGACCAATCCCTCCCCTTCCTTGAGACGCTGGGCCAGGCGCTTGATCACCCGCTTGGGAAGGCCCCCTTGCTGCAGCGCGGGGGCGGTCTCGGCGCTCAGGTCCTGGAGCATCGAGGTGACCGCGGCCACCAGCTCCAATGGGTGCCGCGACTCAGGCATCACTCCGGTGTCCGGGATCGGACCGTGAGGGTCCCAATTGCTGAAGAGCCGGCCTCTCAGGGCGTGTTCCACCTCGGCTGGGATCACCAGCTGGCCCTGGTCGGGCTGCAATGGGAGGGCCAGCCCGTGGCCGACCAGCCACCAGGGCCCGTCGGTGGCCAGGTGAGGGTGCCAGCGCCAGGTCCAGTCCTCCCGAGGACCGGCCAGCGCCGCCGTGCTCACATGACCGCCCCGGCCCCGCAGCAGAGCGAAGGCCGCCTTTGCTTGTGGAGGAGCCTGGCCGACCACAGAGCCCACCACCGCCGGGTCCGCCATCCGGGCCACGATCGCCGCCACCAACTCCACCTTTCGCTTGGGCAGCGAGCCGCGTTCGAGACCCAGGTTCAGGGCCACGGGCCGGAGCACGTCGATGGTCTGGCCGGTCAGCAGGGCCTCGGCCTGGGGCCCGAGCCGGCCCGGGTCAAAGATCAGCCGGCGCAGTTCGGGCACCAGCTCCAGGGCACCATCCGCAGCCTCGAACGCCAGTCCCCAACGGCCGAGCTCCCTGGTGGCAGCCGCGAGGTCGGCGGGCTCCAGCCCCTCCGCGCCGGCAGCGTCCAAAGTCAGCCGGCCACCCATGAACACGGCCAGCTCCACCACCTGGCGGAGGAACAGGTTGAGCGCGTCGAAGGCGGCGGACACGTGGACCGGCCGCGAGAGCTGGGCCGCCAGCTTGGTCCAGCTCAGCTCTCCGGCGGCCAGCAGCTCGGTTGCCTCCGGTCGACGCCGCAGCAGTACCTCCAGATCATCTGGCGGCAGGTCCTGGAGCCGCCAGGCAAGGTTCACCGCCGCTCAGCCTCGGACATGCGACGATTCTAGAGTTGGCTGAGGGTGAGTTTGCCTCCGGGCTAG
>JABEUU010000209.1 GCA_013044295.1 Candidatus Dormiibacterota bacterium | reverse complement strand
GTCCTGGCCGTGGACGCGGGCCCGGTCGCACCAGTTGCGGCGGTTCAGCTCCAGCGGGCCTGGGCTCATGGCGCCAGGATAGACAACCTCCCCGGGGTCCACCGGGCGGGCTTGGGTCCGGTCCTTGGCCCCGGTGGCTACCATTCGGCCGTGACCGCAGAGGAGTTGGCGCCACCCGCGCGCGGACGGCGCCGCCGCTGGGAGGAGGTGCCCATCCCGCTGCGCGCCGAGGTGGCGGCCCGGCTCGGCGCCGAGGTGACAGCAGCTACCTCGGTGGCCACCGGCTTTTCACCCGGAGTCGCCGTCAGGCTCACCCTCCAGGATGGCCGCCGGGTTTTCGCCAAGGCCGTCGCCAGGGATTGGAACCGGGACACCTTGGCCCTGCACCGGCGGGAAGCGGAGATAACGGCGGCGCTGCCGCCGGCGGCCCCGGCGGCCCGCCTGCTGCTGTCGGTCTCACGGGCCGGCTGGACGGTGCTGGTGCTGGAGCACGTGCCCGGACGCCCGCCTCGGCTCCCCTGGCAGCCAAAGGAGCTGGCGCTGGTGCTGGCCGCGGTCGACGGACTGTCCAAACTGCTCACACCCAGCCCGGTGAGCGCCGCCCCGGCCAGCGAGCTGGTGGGCTTCGCGGACGGATTCAAAAGGCTGCGCCAACGGCGCGAGGCGGCCGGCGACCCGCTCGACGACATCGACCCGTGGGCGGTGCGCAACCTGGAACGGCTCGAGCTCCTGGAGGCGAGCTGGAGCGGGTCGGTGCGCGGTGACACACTGTGTCACTTCGACCTGCGCCAGGACAACATCCTGATCCAGGGCTCGCGCGTCACCTTTGTGGACTGGGCCCAGGCGCTGGTCGGGCCCGCCTGGCTGGACCTGGCCTGCCTGCTGCCCAGCGTGGCGGCCCAGGGAGGGCCCGCGCCATGGACCATCTTCGGCTCTCATCCGCTGGGTCGCTCGGTCTCGGAGGAAGTCCTGGCTCCGGTGGTGGCGGCGATGGCCGGCTACTTCCTGCTGCGCCAGTCCTTGCCTCCACCAGCGGGCATGCCCACCGTCCGCGCCTTCCAGCGGGCGCTGGGGCTACCGACCCTGGCCTGGCTGAGACACATCTGCGACTGATCGCGGGGACGGGCCAAGGCGCCGCCCCGGGCTGCCGGTGTGGCGCCATTCGTCTGGCGGAAGTGGAACATCATCGCCGGAGCCGGCGGGCGCTCCCACCAGGGTGGGCCAGCGAGCCTGGGATCGGGCGCTCTCCCTTTACGGCTTGCGATTGGCCCCCATGGCCCCATCAGTCGATTGTCCAACCGCAGCCGCCCGGCGGCGCCGGCGCAGGGCCTGGCCGTGGTCCACGAGGTGGCGCCGATGAGGCGGCGGGATGCGAACCAGCAGGGCAGATCTCGGCGAACGGGCGAACGGCTGGATTGGCCCAGGGCTTTCCGTGGGTAGGCTCGGGACCCGGACGGCTCTTCCTGGGGCGTCCCCGAATCCCCACGAGGGTCCCCGGCGAGCCCGGCCAGGCCCGCGGCGGGAGGACAATTCCACGATGCCACAGGTGCGAGTCGAGCGCTGCTCGGAGCCCCAGGAAGTGCTGGAGCGGCTTCGCCCGGCGCTGCTTCGGCAGCCGGTGCGCGGCTCGCTTATGCTCAGCCTTCTCGAGCGGCGCCGGCTGGAGCCACTGCCGGGACGGTATTGGGTCGCCAGCAGCGCCGGGCGGGCGGTCGGCATGGCGATGCAGTCTCCACTGCAAATGCCCATCCTGCTGAACCCGATGACGGTTGGCGCGGCCCGGGCGCTGGCCGGCGCGGCGGCCGGATCCGCCAACGGATCCGTGCCGGGAGTCATCGCCGAAGCCTCCCCGGCCGCCGCCTTCGCAGGACAGTGGAGCGAGGTGACCGGCGCCGCCGTCATCCCCGAGCAGGGGGAGCGCCTCTACCGGCTCGGCCGACTGGCGTGGCCTCCGCCACCGGGGGGCGGCCTGCGGCCGGCCACCGACCGAGACCGTCCCACCCTGCTCAGGTGGTGGCGATCCTTCTCCGCGGAGACTGGCGCCACGGGCGAGCTCGCCCCCGACCAGGCTGTCGCTCGCGAGCTGGACTCGGGCCGCCTCTTCATCTGGGAGGATGGCGGCCCCAGATCGATGTGCCGGGCCACCTCCCCGGTGGCCGGCGTCAGCCGGATCGGGGCCGTTTACACGCCCCTCGGGTGGCGGCGGCGCGGGTACGCCGCCGCCGCGGTGGCGTCCCTCTGCCGGCAGCTGCAGAACGACGACGTGCTGCCGATCCTCTACACCCAGCTGGCCAATCCGACCTCCAACCGTATCTATCGGCGGCTCGGGTTCCGAGCCGTCGCCGAGGTCCTCAGTTACCGGTTCGCGACCGCGGAGACGGCTACCCGGCCCTGAGACTTCGACAGGCGGCCACCGCCAGCTCGTCGACCCGGTTGTTGCCCACGGAGTCCGCGTGGCCGCGCACGTGCACCAGGGCGACCCGGCCGGGCAGCTGCGCCAGCAGGGCGTCGATGGCAGGGAACAGGTCCAGGTTGGCCTTGCGTTTCCAGCCCTCGCCCAGCCAGCCGATGACATTGCGGGAGTCCACGTGCAGGCGCAACCCCTGCTCGGGCCGGCTCCGCGTGGCGAAGGCCGCCAGCGCCTCCCGGGCCGCCACCAGCTCCATGCGGTTGTTGGTGGTGTGCGCCTCGGGGCCCGCGCCCTCCTCCACCCCATCGTCCCATTCGATCCGAAATGCCCAGCCGCCCGGTCCCGGGTTGCCGCTGCAGGCTCCGTCGCTGTAGGCGTCGACCCACTCCAGGTCGTCCCGCAGAGTCACAGCACCAGAATCCGCTCGCAGTTCTCACAGGTCACCAGGGAGTCGCGGCGTGCCTCCTCCAGCAGGCGGTGGGGCAGCGGCAGGCGGCAGCCGCTGCAGATTCCCCCCACCACCAGCGCCACCGGGGGCTGACGGCGGGCGGCGATGCGCCGGTAGAAGACCACCGCCGACTCCGGCAGCGCGCCCAGGAGCTGGTCTCGTTCGCCGGCAGCGGCGGCGGTCTCGGCCCCGAGCTGGGGCGCCCGCGAGGCATCCGCCTGGCGAAGGAGCTCCAGCTCCCGGGCGCGCTGCGCCACCGCGGCCCGGGCCTGGCCGAGTTCGGCGGCCAGCTGCTCCTGCCCCTCCATCTCCGCCAGCTCAACCTCCTCTCGGCCCGAGATCAGCTCCCGCAGCGACTGGAGCTGGTGCTGGCGCCGCTGCAGGTCGGCGGGGCTCCTGACGCTGCCGTCGTAGATGGAGCGCTCCTGGGCCCTGGCCCGCCCCTGCAACTCCTCCACCTCCAGCTCGACCTGCCGAAGGGTGGCCGACGCGCGCCGCACCGACTGCTCCAACTCGTCAGACCGACTCTCGAGGTCGGCGAGGACCGAGTCCCCGGCGGCCCGGGCGCCGGCCGCTGCGGCCTCGGCGGCGAGCGCAGCGAGCCGGCTCTCAACCTCGGCCAGCTGGGCCAGAGACTCCCCCAGCCTCATTGCCGCACCATCAGGAATGAGTGATACCTGTGCCCGCGGTCCACGACGCTGGTGCGCCGAACGGTCCAGGAGCGCTGCTGGTCCAGCCAGTCGGTCAGGCACTCCTCCCGCTGCATTGGCTGCAGGCAGATCCACTCCAGGGACAGCGCCAACTCCCGCTCCGACTCCAGGATGCGCGCGATGGTCCGGCCGCCCATCCCGGCGATCACAGCCCCGCGGCAGCCGAGCTGGCGCAGCGGGCCCAGGCCGGGGCCGTGCAGGACCTGCACCGCGCTGCGCGGATCGAGAAGTCGGCGCAGCTCGGCGGCGGGCCCCGGCTTGGCCTCGGTGGCGAAGACCTGTCCGGGCGGTAGCCGCAGCGCCAGCTCCTGGGCCAGGCGGCCGTGGCCGCTGCCGATGTCCGCCACCGGCCCCTGCACCGGACAGAGGTCCAGCAGGGCACGCAGGCGGGGCCCGAGCCTCACCCCCGGAGAAGGCGTCACGATGGTCTCCGCAAGCCGGTGGAGGTTGCCACCAGGCGCTCGAGCACGGCGGCGGCGGACCCCGCCCGGAGGCTCTCCCGAGCCATCTCCAGTCCCTCCGACAGGTCGGCGGCCCTCTCCCCGGCGACCAGGGCCGCAGCCGAGTTGAGCAGCACCACGTCCGCCATCGGCCCGGGCTCACCTCCCAGGATGCGCCGCACGGTGGCCGCGTTGGCGGCGGCGTCACCCCCGCGGAGGGCCGCGCTGGGCGCGGCGGCCAGCCCCAGGCTCCTGGGGTCGATCTCCGTTTCGACGACCCGGCCGGCACTGACCTCCCAGCAGCGGGATGGCCCCGAGAGCCCGAGCTCATCGAGCCCTTCCGGCCCGGAGAAGACAAGCGCCCGGCGGCGTCCAAGCCCGGCCAGCACCTGGGCCATCCGCTCGGCCAGAGCCGGGTCCGAGACCCCGAGCGCCTGGAAGGGGACGTGAGCCGGGTTGGCGAGGGGCCCCAGGACGTTGAACACGGTGCGGATCCCGAGCTCGCTCCGTGGAGCCGCCACATGCCGCATCGCGGGATGGAAGGCGTTGGCGAACATGAACCCCATGCCCGCCTCGTGCACGCAGATCGCGACTCCCTCGGCGTCGAGGTCGATCACCACGCCCAGGGCCTCCAGGACGTCGGCGCTGCCGCAGCGGCTACTGGCGGCGCGGTTGCCGTGCTTGGCGACCGGGAGGCCTGCCCCGGCCACCACCAGAGCGGCGACGGTGGAGATGTTGAAGGTACCCTGACGGTCACCTCCGGTGCCACAGGTGTCGACCGCGTCTACCGACAGCCGAACCCACACCGCGTGGTCGAGCATCGAACCCACCAGCCCCACCAGTTCCGATGGGGTCTCGCCCTTCGCCCGCCAGAGCGCCAGCACCGCCCCGATCTGAGCCGCCGAGAGGCTCCCGTCCATCATCAGATCGCCCAGCCGGCGGGCGCTGGCCGCGCCGATGTCCCCGCCTCGCAGCAGATCTTCCAGGAGCTCTTTGGGGCTGGCCGCCGACCCCGAGGCAGAGATGCTCATCGAGCGAGTCTAAGACCGTGCCCCCGCGTGGTCGCGATCGGTGCTCTACCCTGAGCTGGTGAACGCCGATGACCGATAGGGAGTACGGGGATCTCTCGGCCGAGGCGGCGCAGCCCTACTGGCTCGGCCAGGGCGACCGGGGCGTGCTCCTGCTGCACGGATTCGCCGGCACGCCACCGGAGATGCGCAACCTCGCCGAGTGGCTGGCCGAGCACGGATTTCTCGCCTACGCGCCGTTGCTGGCTGGCCACGGCACCACCCCGGAGCTGATGGCGCTGACCGGCGGTGAGGATTGGATGAGCTCCGCGGGCGAGGCGCTGGACGAGCTGCTGGGACGCTGTCGCTGGGTGGGAGTCGCCGGGCAGTCCATGGGCGGGACCCTGGCCCTGCATCTGGCCGCAACCCGCCCTGAAGTGCGCGCGGTGGTCTCCCAGGCGGGCATGCTCTGGCTGCACGACTGGCGCCTGCACCTGCTCCCGCTGCTGCACCGGCTGGTGCCCTGGGAAATGCCCTCGGGCGAGGTCGACCTCTACCACCAGGAGGCGGTCCACGACCTCCACAGCTACCGGCGCCGCCCCACGTCCGCGATCCTCGAGCTGGTCCGGCTGGGACGTCTCGTCCACCGTGAGCTGGCGGCCATAGTGCAGCCGCTACTGGTGCTACAGGGGGGCCGGGACGGGGTGGTCGAGCCCGCCAACGCCGATGAGATCCTGGCCCGGGCCAGCTCCTCCATCCGCGCCCTGCGGCGTTTCGAGCGCAGCGGCCACGGCATGAGCGTGGACGTGGACAAGGCCGAGGTAGCCGCCGCGGCCGGGCGCTGGATGGAGCGCTTCGTCGGCCCCGGGGAATGACCCTCAGCCGTCTCCCATGAGCTCGTGCAGCCGGTCGGCCAAGGCGGCGTCGATGACCGGGTTGTCCGGGTGCCCGCCGTCCGGCATCGGACGGTGGCGCCGGGAGCCCACCGGGGCCGGGCGCTCCTCGCTCCGGCCCCGGTAGGCGAGGCCACAGGCGCCGCAGGTGAAGATCGGCAGCGTCCGCCCGTTGCCAAGGTATTCGAGGTGGCTGCGGCGGAGCTGGCCACCACAGGTGCAGACGCGCCTCCCCGGCAGCTCCGGCAGGCGCTGCAGCTCAGTGGGGCCCACCGTCAGCCGGCAGTAGAAGCAGCCGCCGCAGGGAGCATGCGACCAGCATAGGCGCACACTGGGGGGTGGGACCGCGGCGCCGGGGATCTGCGGGCCATAAGATTGGGGACGAGTTGCGAGTCGATGAGTTGACGGGCACCACCGTCAGCCGCTACCGAGTGGGAGGACGGCTCCAGGTGCTCCCCTATGCCACGGTGCACCGAGCCAACGTCATGGCCGACGGCAGGCCGGTCCTCATGTGGAGCTTTCGGGATCCCTACAGCCACGCCATGGGGTTTCTGGAGGCCCTGCAGCAGATCGCCGGGGACCGCCGGGTCGAGGGCACCCCCGGAGTCGCCGCAGCCCTCGAGATCGGAATCCAGGAGGGCGCCATCCCGATCGCCTACCTGGTCAGCCAGGACGCCCCTGGCGGCTTCCTGGTGAGCCTGCTCCAATCTGGTCGAGCTCCGGGCGTAATCGCCACCACCGCGGCGCTGGCCCGAGCCCTGGATGGCCTGCACGCCCAGGGACTGGTCCACGGTGACGTTCAGCCCGCCACGGTGGCGGTGGGTGCCGGCAATCGCCCGGTTCTGGTCGGCTACGGAATTCGCACCGTGGTCCGCCGCGTCACCCCCGAGGCGGCCTGGATCGACCTGACCCGAGGCTTCCGCCCACCGGAGGCGGAGGCGTCCCCGGTGGCGACGCCGGCCGATGACCTCTACGGCCTGGCGGCGCTCGTCTACTACCTCCTGGTGGGACGGCCACCGGCGACCGACCGGCCGCCCGAACCGCCGAGCCAGCTCCGTCCCCAGCTGCCTCCCGCTGTCGACCGAGCGGTCCTGAGGGCGCTCTCCCGTGACCCGGAGCAGCGCTTCACGTCTGGAATGGAGTTCTTGGCCGCACTGCGAGGCCCGGCCCAGATCGCGGAGCGGTCGCGCCCGCCGGCCGCGCTGAGCGGCTCGGAGGGGGCGCCGGCCACGACAGCGCCGCCACGGCCGGTCCCGCCTCCCCCATCACCCGCGGCGCAAGCAGCGGTCCGGCCGGCCCCCTACGCCGCGACGGCGTCAACGGCGGCGCCGGACCCGGTGCCCCAGATGCCACCGGAGCCTCCCTGGTCGGCCCCGGCCGGACTGGGGCACAGCGCCTCGACCATGGTCTCCCTGGTGCCGCTTGAGCCGTTCGAGATGGAGCCGGAGATCCGCCGGCGCAGCGGCATCGTGTTGCTCCTGGCCCTGATCGCGATCGCCCTGCTGCTGCTGGTCCTGGCAGCCAGCGGCAGGCTCATTCTCTGAACCACCCGCCCGACCGCGAAGGCGCCGCCAGCCTCTCCAGGCTCAAGGAGGGGCTCGCCCCGCTGGATTTCCGGCCGGACCCGATCCCCAACCTGCGACCGGCGGGAGTGCTGGCCCTGATCGACCCCAGTGCCGCCGCACTGCCCCTGCTGCTGCTGCGCCGGAGCCGCCTCCTGCGAGCCCACCCTGGCCAGGTGGCGCTACCGGGGGGCAGCCAGGCGGACGGCGACGGAGGCCTCTGGCGGACCGCCCTACGGGAGGCGGAGGAGGAGCTCGGGGTGCCCCCTGGGGCGGTGGATCCACTGGGCTACCTGAACTCAGTCCCGGTCACGCACTCGGGGTTCCTGGTGACCCCGCTGGTGGGATTGCTCCGCCACCCCTTCACGCCCCGGGTGCAGACCTCAGAGGTGGAGGCCTACTTCTGGTTCCCCCTCCGCGACCGATCCCATCAGGTCCGGCTGGAGCGTCGCCCAGTGCTCCCCCAGCCCCCCGAGGAGATGCCCGGCTACGCCTTCCAAGACCACTTCGTCTGGGGCGTTACCGGTCTGATCCTCGCCGACCTGCTGGCGCGGCTGGGCGAGGCTCCGGGTCAGCCGCCCCACGACGGCTGACCCGGTCCGCTCAGGCTGGCGGCGGCGCCTGGGGACCGACCACCACCGGGATGGGTCCAAGCCCCGGAGCCTGGTTGCCGAACCCGACCGGCCTCCGATCGCGGGCGCGGACCACCGCCGGGGTGAGGGCGCGCTCCAGCACCTCATCCAGGGACCGTACGAAGACCACCTCCATACCCTCGGTCAGGGAGGGCTCGATCTCATGCAGGTCGCGACGGTTGCGCTCGGGCAGGAGGAAGGTCTTGATGCCCGCCCGATGGGCGGCCAGCAGCTTGTCCTTGACCCCGCCTATGGGCAGCACGCGTCCGCGCAGGGTCACCTCTCCGGTCATCGCCAGATCGTGCCGGACCGGGCGGTCGCTGGCCACCGAGACCAGCACCGTGGTGAGGGTTACCCCGGCCGACGGACCGTCCTTGGGGATGGCGCCGGCGGGCACGTGAATGTGGACCGCGTGGTCGTCGAAGAAGTTGCTGGGGACCCCATGGTCAGGGCCGTGGACCCGCACCCAGGAGAGCGCCGCCCGCGCCGACTCCTGCATCACGTCGCCTATCTGGCCCGTCAGCTGCAGCTCGGGGCGGCCCTCGATGGCCAGGGCCTCGACCGTCACCAGGTCCCCGCCCACCTCCGACACCACCACTCCGGTGGCGACCCCGACCCGGTCCTCGGGCTCGGCCTCCACTGTGTCGAAGCGCGCCGGGCCCAGGTAGTCGATGAGCTGGGCCGGGCCAACCTCGATCCTGGTCAGCTCCGGGTTCTCCACCAGCCGGCGGGGCACCTTGCGCATGACCTGGGCGATCTGACGCTCCAGGCCCCGGACCCCGGCCTCCCTGGTGTAGTTGCGGATCAGTAGGCGCAGGGCCTCGTCCGAGATCTCCACCTCCTCGGTGGCCAGAGCGTGCTGGGCCAGCTGGCGGGGCACCAGGTGCTCCTTGGCGATGCCCAGCTTCTCCTCCTCGGTGTACCCGGTCATGCGGATGATCTCCATCCGGTCGCGCAGCGGCGGCGAGATGGTGTCGATGACATTGGCGGTCGTGATGAAGAGCACCTGGGAGAGGTCGTAGGGGACCTCCAGGTAGTGGTCGGAGAACTCCCGGTTCTGCTCCGGGTCGAGCACCTCGAGCAGGGCGGCGGAGGGGTCGCCGCGGAAGTCCAGACCAACCTTGTCGATCTCGTCCAGCATCATGACCGCGTTCTTGGACCCGGCCTGCTTCATGGCCTGGATGACCCGACCTGGCAGAGCGCCGATGTAGGTGCGGCGATGGCCGCGGATCTCCGCCTCGTCGCGGATGCCACCCAGGGAGACGCGGACCAGCTTGCGCCCGAGAGCGCGGGCGATGCTGCGCCCCAGGGAGGTCTTGCCGACCCCAGGGGGTCCCACGAAGCAAAGGATCGGGGTCTGCAGGGTGAACTGCGGCTTGCCGCCCTCCTCGGGCTCCGCCTGGGGCTGGCCGGCGCGGTGCTCGAGGACCCGCTGCCGGACGGCCATCCACTCCAGGATCCGCTCCTTGACCTTGGGCAACCCGTAATGGTCCTCGTCCAGGATCCTAGCCGCCTCCTGGATCTCGACGCGTTCCTCGCCGGCGTCGCCCCAGGGCAGCTCCACCAACCAGTCCAGATAGTTGCGCAGCATCCCGACCTCGGGCGAGGCGCTGGGAGTCGCCTCCATGCGGTCGAGCTCCTTGAGGGCGCGCTGCCGGACCGCGTCCGGCATGCCTGCCGCCTCGATGCGCTCCTTGAGGTCCTCCTCGCTGCCACTCTCGCCACCCAGGTCGGCCAGCTCCTTGCGGATCACCTTGAGCTGCTCCCTGAGGATGGCCTCCCGCTGGCCCTGGTTGATGGTCTGAGCCACATCCTGCTGGATCTTGCTGCGCAGCTGGGCGACCTCCGACTGACGAGCCAGGAGCGGGATCAGGCCCCGCAGCCGGCGTTCGACGTCGACCTCTTGGAGCAGCGCGATCCGGTCCCTGGGATCCAGGTCGGGAGCGGTCCCGGCCAGGTCAGCCACCTTGCTGGGTTCCTTGGCTCGGGCCACGGCCACCGCCAGCTCGGGCGCCACCTGGGCACCCGCGCCAGCGTAATCCGCGAACAGCTGCCGCACCGAGCCGGTCAGGGCCTCGATCTCGGCCCCCTGGGGCTCGACCTCGGGGATCGCCACCACCTTGGCGATCCACTGCTCGCCCACCTCCAGCTCCAGGATGCGGACGCGGCGCTGGCCCTCGACCAGAACCTGGGCCCCGGCGGCGCCGCGCCGGAAGGCCCCGATCTGGGCCACGGTCGCGATTTGGTAAACGTCCCCGAGGCCGACCTCGTCCAGGTCGCTCTGGCGCTGCACGGCCAGCACCACCTTGCCCTCAGCCGCGACGGCGGCCTCCAGGCTGGCCACGGAGCGGTCCCGGCCGGCGCCCAGGGGGGCCAGCTGGTGGGGCAGGACCACGTTGTCCCGCAGCGGCACCAGGGGCAGGGTCTCGATGGTCTCGCCCGCCTCGGTCTGCTCTGCGGGCGGCGGGGCGGCGGCGGCTTCCGGCGTTGGCTTGTCTACGCTCACAGGTTGAACTCCAAATGCTGGCAGGTAGGTCGGGCCAGGCCCGGCTGCCGACTTGGAGTCTGCCCGCGCCGCGATGGCGCCAAACCTGGCCTCAGGTAACGCTCTCGGCGGCCAGCTTCAAGGCCTCCACCTCGGCCTCCACGCTCAGCCGCGCCCAGCGCCTCAGGCCACGGTCCAAAAGTGGTGCCAGGGGGCCGTAGCCGAAGTCGTACTCCTCCCGGTGGGTGAGCCGCACCCCCTCCGGCCCGGGCTCCATCAGGAACACCGCGTGGAAGTTGCGCAGACGGCCCCAGAGCATCTCCAGGTCGACGCTGCGCTCGGCGACTGTGTAGCGGGCACGGATGTGGGAGCGGAAGGGGCCCAGATGGCCGTTGATCCGGGCCACCAGTTGGTCGCCCTGGCGCGACTCCACGATCATCTCTTGGATCTTGGTGCCACCCTGAATGTAGGCATTGGGGTCCAGCACGGCCTCCCGAACCCGCTCCAGGGGAGCGTCGACCATCACGCTGGCCTGGGCAATCATCATCTCGGCGCGCCCTCTTCCAACTCCAGGCTGACCTTGATTGCCCGGCTCCGATCCGGCTGCGCGGCCGCTTGGAATGCCTCGCGCCAGCGGCTGAGCGGGAAGACGTGGGTGAGCCAGCCATCCGCCGCGCCTTGGGCCAGAAGGCCCAGCGCAAGGTCCAAAAGGTGAGGAGATTCCGCGCCCAGTCGGCTCCGACCGTAGCCGTTCGAGCCCAGCACCCGGGCCTGTTTGTAGTAGGCGAGGGTGGTCTCGGTTCGAGCGGGCTGGGCGACGCCCACGCGGATCACGGTTCCGCCGGGAGCCAGCGCGCGCAGAGCCAGCTCCATGGTGGCGGGGCTGCCGATGGAGTCCAACACCAGGGCGGCCC
>JABEUU010000208.1 GCA_013044295.1 Candidatus Dormiibacterota bacterium | reverse complement strand
GGATGCCTTGGCGGCGCGCCCACTCAGTCAGATTCACGATCCGCACTATAATACATACGTCTGGGCACTTGAAGGATGTTACTGGTGACCAGCTACCAATCCCCATCGATGAGCTCATCGAAGCTCTTCATCCCAGGTCCAGTATGCGATCGGGTTCTGCCGGAGATGGGGCTGCGACTGGGCAGCGCCCATAATTTCAGCGATGTCCGACCTGCCTCCAAGCTCCACCGGGCCCCCGCCCCAGTCCGCCCCCGCTGCCTCGGTGGGATCCACGGGCGAGGCCGGGCGGGAAGCGCCTGTCAGCGCCGAGGACGTGATCCAGTTGACCGTGGCCCTCCGGCCTCGAGGCGACACCGTCTGCCCCTCCGCGGTGGAGGTGGGCCAGCTCTCGATCTCCTCACGCAGCCACTTCAGCCGGGCCCAACTGGTCGAGCTCCGCGGCGCTCATCCCGACGACCTGACCGCGGTGACCACCTGGGCCACCTCGGCCGGCCTCACAGTGGGTGACAGCCGACCGGGGCAGCGTCTCCTGTCGCTCTTCGGCCCCGCGGCACGGCTCGCCGAGGAGTTCGGAGTCGCCTTGGAGTGGCACGATCTGCCCCAGGGCAGAGTCCGGGTGGCGCGGGGAGAGGCGACGCTTCCGGAAGCCTTGGTCGAGCCGGTGGTGGCGGTCTTGGGTCTTGACCAGAGGCCCGTCGCTCGCCCCAACCTCCGGCGCCTGCCGCTACCCAAGCCGCCTGGTTCTTTGGCCCAGGCCGCGCCCCTCAGCTTCGAGCCTCCGGCGCTGGCCGCGATCTACCAGTACCCCCAGGGCGCCTCGGTTGCGGGCCAGTGCATCGGCCTGATCGAGCTCGGCGGAGGCTTCCGGCCGGCCGATCTCAGCAGCTACTTCGGTGCCCTCTCTCTGCCGGTGCCGGTGGTGACGGTGGTGCCGGTCGCCGGCGGCGACAATCGGCCCACCGGCAGCCCGGACGGTCCCGACGGGGAGGTCACCCTTGACATCGAGGTGGCCGGCAGCACCGCTCCCGGCGCCAGACTGGCGGCCTATTTCGCGCCCAACACCGACCAGGGGTTCTTGGAGGCGATCTCGGCCGCCATTCATGACGAGCTCAACCGGCCGGCGGTGATCTCGATCAGCTGGGGAGGGCCCGAGGCCAACTGGCCCCGGGCCACCATCACCGCCTTCGACCAGGCCTTTCAGGACGCCGCTCTGCTGGGGGTCACGGTCTGCGTCGCGGCTGGCGACAACGGGTCCTCCGACGGCATGTCGGACGGGCTGGCTCATGTCGACTTTCCCGCCGCCAGCCCGCACGTCCTGGCCTGTGGGGGAACCAGGCTTGTGGCCCGGGGCGGGGAGGTTGTGAGCGAGGTGGTTTGGAACGACCTGCCCCTCGGAGGTGCCACCGGAGGCGGGGTGAGCGCCGTCTTCCCGTTGCCCTCCTGGCAGCGGGCTGCAGGCGTGCCTCCCTCCGCGAACCCGGGCCAATTCCGGGGCCGCGGCCTGCCCGATGTGGCCGGGGACGCCGACCCCCAGACCGGCTATCGGGTGCTGGTGGACGGGGAGGCGGCCGTCTTTGGGGGGACCAGCGCCGTGGCCCCGCTCTGGGCGGCTTTGCTGGCACGCTGTGCGGCGGCGCTGGGCCGCGACCTGGGCTACCTGAACCCCATTCTGTACCAGACCCTGGCGGCGCGGGGGGTGACTCGCGATATCACCAAGGGCAACGATGGAGCCTACTCCGCAGCCGTGGGGTGGGATGCCTGCAGCGGCTGGGGCAGCCCGGCCGGAGAGAGCCTGCTCGCGGCCCTCGACGGCTGAGGCGATCGGTCCGGAGGGGCGGCGCCGGCAGGGCCGACCCTATCGCGGGGGAGCTCCAGACCCATTTGGGTCTGACCTGGTCGCCTCCCGCCGCGGCCGTATCCCCTCGGTCCCTGGCACCCGCGCGCGCATCTGTGGCAAGCTGACCGGGTGGCAGTAGTTACCCCTCCCGAAGCACCCGCTTCGGTGGCCACCGAGCTGGCGGTTCTGGCCCAAGGTCTGCGCAAGAACTACAAGGAGGTGGAGGCGGTACGGGGGGTCAGCTTCCAGGTCCGGGCGGGTGAGACCTTCGGTTTTCTGGGACCCAACGGGGCCGGCAAATCGACCACCATCGCCATGCTCTGCACCATCAGCAGACCCACCGGGGGCAGCGCCCAGGTGGCCGGATTCGATGTGGTCCGGGAGCAGGCCCAGGTGCGCCGCCACATCGGCCTGGTCTTCCAGGACACCACTCTGGACGACTACCTGACCGCCACCGAGAACCTCAGCTTTCACGCCGAGCTCTACGGGGTTCCGCGGGAGCAGGTGCGGCAGCGCCTGCATCAGGTGCTGGACATGGTCGGGCTTTGGGACCGCCGGGACAGCCTGGTGCGCACCTTCTCGGGGGGCATGAAGCGGCGTCTTGAGATCGCCCGCGGTCTGCTCCACTCTCCGCGCGTGCTCTTCCTGGACGAGCCCACGGTGGGACTGGACCCCCAGACCCGTTCCCATATCTGTGGCTACATCACTGAGCTCAAGCGACGGGAGAAGGTCACGATCTTCCTCACCACTCACTACATGGACGAGGCCGAGTACTGCGACCGGATCGCCATCATCGACAACGGGGTCCTGGTCGCCAGCGACACCCCCGAGGCGCTCAAGGGCAGTGTCGGTCAGGATCGGGTTGAGCTCCACACCAAGGATGACCCGGCCACCATCACCGCCCTCAAGGAGCACTTCGGCATCGAGGCGAAGATGAGCGAGGGAGCGGTGGCCTTCTTCGTGGCCGCCGGTGAGGAGTTCGTACCCAGGCTGTTCGCGGAGCTGGAAGTGGGGATCTCCTCCGTGCGGGTGGCTCGCCCCACCCTGGACGATGTCTTCATGAACTACACCGGACGGACCATCCGGGATGCGGAGGCGACCGGCTCCGAGAAGCTGAGGGGCAATCCCTGGATCCGGGGCAGGAGGCACTGAGTGGCGGCGCTGGACCGGATGGCCACGACCGGAGTAGCGCCGGTGCGGATTGCCGGCAACGGCATGGCGGACGATTTCCGGGCCGTCTCGGTGGTGTGGAAGCGCGAGCTGATCCGCTTCTCCCGCAACCGGCTGCGGATCCTGACCTCCCTGGCCCAGCCCATCCTGTTCCTCTACATCCTCGGCACCGGGCTCTCGCCACTGATCAGCGCGTCGGCCCACTTCAGCTTCCGGACCTTCATGTTCCTGGGGGTCTTGGGCATGACCATCCTGTTCACCTCCATCTTCTCCGCCATGTCCATCGTCTGGGACCGCGAGTTCGGCTTCCTGCGCGAGATGCTGGTGGCGCCGGTGCACCGCTGGACGCTGGTGCTGGGAAAGTGCCTGGGAGGCGCCACCGTGGCCAGCATTCAGGGGGCCATAATCCTGGCCCTGGCGGGGACTGTCGGGGTGCCCTACAGCCCGGAGATGCTGCTCACCCTGCTCGGCGAGATGGCCCTGACCGCCTTCGCTCTGACCGCCTTCGGAGTGATGTTGGCCGCGCGAATCTCCCAGATGGAGTCATTCCAGATGGTCACCCAGTTCTTCGTGCTGCCGATGTTCTTTCTCTCGGGCGCCATCTTCCCGCTCAGCGATCTGCCTTCCTGGCTGGCCGTGCTGAGCAAGCTCGACCCGCTCTCCTACGCCATCGATCCCTTCCGCAAGGCCGTCTTCAGCCAGATCAGCCTACCCTTGCGGTTGCGGGAGACCCTGGATCCCGGGATCAGTTGGGGCAGCTTTCAGCTGCCGGTCTGGTTCGAGCTCGGCATGATCGCAGCGGCCGCGGTGGCGATGCTGGCGGTCGCGATCAGCCAGTTCTCGAAGACCGACTGAGCCTGATTGGAGCCGGCTGGAATGATCAATCAAGGTGGCGGCCCGGAACGGGTCTTCGACGCCGTCAACCTCTTGGCCGATCCCATCTACGAGTACTGCAGCATCACCAAGCAGCTCGGTGACGGGGCCAGCTCCGAGCAGGCGCTGCTCGACCATCCCTGGTTGCAACGGCAGCGACGGATCCACCAGCTGCAGTCGGCGTGGTGGGTGTTCCACACCGCTGAGCACTCTCGCTTTCAGCACGCGGTGGGGGCGATGCACCTGACCGGTCTGTTCACGGATCATCTCTTTCCCAGCTTGCGGGAGAGCTTTCCCGACCTGCCCTCCCGGGCGCTGGTGGTGGAGACAATGCGAGTCGCCGGCCTGCTCCACGATGTCGGCCACGGGCCCTTCGGGCACTTCTTCGACACCCAGGTCCTGGCCTCCTACGGCATCGACCATGAGGACATCGGGCGGGCCCTGGTGATGGGGCCGCTGGCCGACCTGATCACCTCTCTGCGGCGGAGCCCCGGCGGGGCTTTTCGCCCCGGGGAGGCGGTGGACCCAAGCTGGGTGGCGTTCGTGATGGCGCCGGCAGAGCTGGCTGGCTTCACCCCTCCACCCTGGCTGGAGGCTCTCAAGCCAGTGCTCTGCGGGCCGATCAGCACCGACAACATGGACTACGTCCCGCGGGATGCCTACATGTGCGGAGTGGCCGTGGGCCCTGTCGATCTGCCCCGGTTGCGGCATTACATGTTCATCAAGGATGGCAACCTGGTCCTCCACCAGCACGGCGCCCCGGCGCTGGAGATGTTCCTCTCGGCTCGGCTCTATATGTACAACCACGTCTACTTCCACCGCACCGTGCGTCGCATCGACCTGCACTTGCGCCCGGTCTTCGCCGCCACCTGCGAGGGGTTGCTGCCCTCCGGCAATCCCATCGACCATCTGGACCAATACCTCTACCTGACCGACTGGTCGCTGATGGCCGAGGTGGACCGACTCCAGCGCCGGCCCGCGACTCCCCGCGAGGTCGAGATGGGGCGCCGCTGGGAGGCGGTGACCTCGCGCCGGCTGCCCTGGCGGTTGGTGTTCGAGGCCTTTCACGAGCTCGCCCATCCCGGTGATCACCCCGGGCTCGCCGACCCCGCCTGGATCGAAGCTGCGATCCGGGAGGAGCTGCCGACTGCCTGGCACGATGTGGGCCTGGAGGTTGACCTGGCCAGCACCGATCCCAGACCCGACAACCCCGCCTCCGACGACCAGTTGCTGCGCATCTACGATCCCATCTCGCAACGGGTCGAGGCCGAGGCGGCGCCCCAACTGATGGCTCGGTTGCTGCCCTTGCGCACCGTCTGGCTGCGGGTCTACAGCGATCAGCCCGCAGCCCTGCCAGCGGTGCGGGAAGCGGTCCTGCGGGCGGTGGCACGGGTCGCCCGCTAGCCCGGAGGCAAACTCACCCTCAGCCAACTCTAGAATCGTCGCATGTCCGAGGCTGAGCGGCGGTGAACCTTGCCTGGCGGCTCCAGGACCTGCCG
>JABEUU010000044.1 GCA_013044295.1 Candidatus Dormiibacterota bacterium | reverse complement strand
TGCCGGGAGCTGTCCATTGGCTGGCCGAGCAGGGATACGACCCCGTCTACGGCGCTCGGCCTTTGCGCAGGGTCCTCCAGCGTCAGCTGGGCGACCGGATCGCGATGGGGATTCTGGCCGGAACCTACCGAGACGGAGACGTCCTGGCGGTTGACAGCGGTGAGGCTGGCATCGAGATCAAGCGGGAGGTGCCGCCTCCCGCCGCCGAGGACTCCACCAGTCCCAGGCCATCAGATGAGCTGGTCGATGCCAAGGTCGAGGTTCTGGACTGACTGGTCGCCGCCTACCAGGTGGCCTCGCTGCGTACCGCTCCCTGCCTCAGGGCCAGCACCACCGCCTCGGTCTTGGAGGCCAGCCCGGGTGACACTCTGATCGACTCCAGGCGCTTGCCGGCCATGACCAGCTCACAGGTGGTGCTGGTCAAATGGGGCTTGCTGGTGGGGCTGCCCGAGAAGCCCTGGAGCGCGGCTCCGGCGTGCTCTCTCAGCGCCCGCGGCGACAGCTCCCCCGCGCTGATCTGAAACCCGGTTGAGGTCGGCCGCAGTCGGAACTGGTAGACCCTTCTTCCGGCGCGGGCGCACGACTCGCAACGCCCGTGGGGCTCGTCGGGGATCTCGGGCCGGCGCAGGCATACCCGGCACATCTCAATGGGAGTTTAATCGAAGTGCGCGCGTTTGCCATGCGCTGGCAGCCCGGATGGTGAGGTGGGTTGTCGGGACTTGACATTGGTGAGTTGCCTGTCACCTGACGCGCGGGGCCCCCTGAAAGCCCTACTCGCCGCCGCCGTGTTCGCTCAATGCGAGCAACCGCTGGTTGCTCGCATGTGCTCTCCACACCTACCGGCGTCCCCCAGCACCGCCGCCAACTCGCTGAGGGCACTCTCCAGAGCGTTCCGTCGCTCGGGTGTGAGCCCCGCCATCGCCTCTACCACCAGCTGCGCCCGAGCTATTCGAATGCGCTTAAGAAGGCGAATTCCAGCTGGGGTGATATG
This sequence comes from Candidatus Dormiibacterota bacterium, assembly GCA_013044295.1. Classification (GTDB taxonomy): domain Bacteria; phylum Chloroflexota; class Dormibacteria; order Aeolococcales; family Bog-877; genus AG-12. The sequence goes on along the minus strand of JABEUU010000044.1, from coordinate 35,866 downwards.
AACCAACGCCGCCCGCCGGTCGGCTGGATCCGAGCGTCGTCCTAGCAGATCCTCGGCCTCCAGCCGTTGCAGCTTGGGCGTGATGGTGGAGTTGTCCACGCCACTGACGACCGCCAGGTCGGAAGGATGGCAGGGGCCACTGTTGGCGATACGCACCAGCAGCCAAATGTGAGAGATCGGGAGGGAGCAGTGGGCGCGCCGCATGACCTCCGTTTGGACGTCGTTGCGACTCGCCCAGCCAACGATCGCCGTGAGCGAGTCCGCCAGCTCCGTTGATGCCGGCTGGAGGGCCTGAATGGTCCTTCCAGGGCCGGGTTGATCCAAGGGCGACCGGGCCGAGGGCGCCGAACCCTGCGTCGGCGGCGACACCAGCACCGGGTCGGCCACGTTCACTTTTTCGGCTCGATGTATTTGACGGTGGTGGGGCCCGGTTCCATGCCGCGACGCGGCGCCATGTCGCCGGGGCGAGAGGCCGCGGCGGTGCCGGCCGAAAGACCCGTTGCCGGAGCTCCCGAGGGAACGGTGGCGGGGGAATCCTCCTCATGGATGTACTTGCCACCCCTCAGCCAGCTGGCGGCCGTGGCCACCAGGCTGGCGGCGATGGCGAACGTGAACGCTGCCCTCAGGCCGGTCATGAAAGGGTCGGAGATGAGCTGGGGGAAGAATGCGCGCCCGGTGAGATAGGCGGCCTTGGCGTGGCTGAGGTGAGGCAGGATGGGTCCGAGCAGCGTTCCGATCGGGTTGTAGCCCAGGAAAGCCGCGAACAGGCTGCCCACCGCGGGCAGGTTGGCCACCTTGCTGGCGTAGGCTGCGGGAACTCCCTGGGCGGTGAGGCCGTGGTAGAGGGCATGGGGCATGCTGCCCGATAGCCCGATGATGATCAGGGTGAAGAAGATGCCCATCGAGAGCACCTGAGCCGAGTTCTGGAAGGTGGCTGCCATGCCTGCCCCGGCGCCCCTCTGGTGGGGTGGCAGGCTGTTCATGATCCCGGCCTGGTTGGGTGACGCGAAGAGTCCGCTCGAGAGCCCGTACACGAACAACAGGGTGCCGAACGCCAGGTAGTTGAAGTTGGCCGGTAGGGTCATGAAGAGGGCGAATATGACCGCCGAGGCGGCGACCCCGACGGTGGCGAACAGGCGGGAGCCGTAGCGGTCGGAGAGGATGCCGGCCAGGGGGCCAGCCACCAGGAAGCCGACTGTGAGCGGGAGCATGTAGATGCCCGCCCAGAGCGGGGTCTCGGTGAAGCTGTAGCCATGCTGGGGCAACCAGATGCCCTGCAGCCAGATGATCAGGATGAACAGGAGCCCCCCTCGTGCCAGGGCCGCAAACAGAGCCGCCACATTGCCCGCGGCGAAGGCTCGAATCCGGAACAGTGGGATCCGGAACATCGGCTGCGCCACCTTGGTCTCGATCCACAGGAAGCCTCCCAGCGCGATCACCCCCCCGATCATGGCGGCCAGCACCCACGGGTTGGTCCAGCCCATGCTCTGGCTCCCGTAGGGAAGGATGCCGTAGGTGATCCCAACCAGCAACGAGATCAAACCGGCCGCGAACACGAGGTTGCCCCACCAGTCAATGGTGGATGGAACCCGTACCCCGGTGTCGTGCAGCTTGAGATAGGCCCAGACCGTGCCAAACAGGCCGAAGGGAACCGACACCAAGAACACCAAGTGCCACTCGACGGGGCCCAGGACCCCGCCCAGGACCAGGCCGATGAAGGATCCCGCGATCGCCGCCACCATGTTGGTGCCGAGCGCGAGGCCGCGCTGGTTGGAGGGGAAGGCGTCAGTGAGGATGGCCGAGGAGTTGGCCCACAGGAAAGCTCCGCCGACCCCCTGCAGCACTCGCATCACGATCAGGAAAAGGGCGGCTCCGGGGCCGCTACCGAAGGTTAGCGACAGCATGATCGAGAAGAAGGTGAAGAGGGCGAAGCCGAGGTTGTACATCCGCACTCGGCCGTACATGTCCCCGATGCGTCCAAGGCTCACGACCAGGACCGCAGTGACCACCATGTAGCCCATCAACAGCCAGAGGAAGAACGGGGTGTTGCTGGGGGTCAAGGGGTTGAGCTTGATGCCGCGAAAGATGTCGGGCAGCGAGATCAGGACGATCGACGAGTTGATGGTCGCCATCAGGATGCCGAGGGTGGTGTTGGAGAGGGCGATCCACTTGTAGTTCGGCCCCATTGACGGCCTGGAAGTGGACGCCGTAGTCGCCGCCCCGTGCCCTTGGCCCATACCGTGTTCCCTCCTAGGATTAAGCAGTTGGTTGGTACATACTAACCAAAAGGCGCGAGCTCAGCGCCGGGGCGTCGGGATGCTGGGCGCCGAGCGTTCCCTGCAGGATCATTCACCGCGGCTCCCCTACCCGGGCTGGGAGCTGGGCTGAGGCGGTTCTGACGGTCGAGGGACCGCGGTTAAGATTCGCCGGTGATAAGGCTGTTGCGCGACGTCCCCACCACCCGATGGCTTCTCGGGGGCATGGCAATGTCGTCGTTGGGCACCGGCCTGACCCTGCCTTTCCTGGTCGTCTACCTCCATGCCGTCCGGAGAATTTCTCTCCCGGAGGCGGGCCTGGCGCTGGCCGCGGCCGGCCTGGTGGGACTGCTGGCCTCCCTGAGCGGGGGCGCTTGGGTGGACCGTATCGGCCCCGTTTGGATGGTTCTTTTCGGGCTGCTTCTCGAAGCCGCGGGGGCCGCCGCCCTAGCCGGGGTCACCACCGCTCCCGAAGCGATCGTGGTGGCGGCGGCGATTGGCGCCGCAGAGGGCGTCACCTGGCCCGCGCTCAGCTCGCTGGTTGCGATGGTGGTCCCCGAAAAACTGCGGTCCCGGGCCTTTGCGAGCCAATTCATGCTGATGAACCTCGGGATCGGGGTGGGGGGCCTCATCTCCGGAAGCTTTGTGTCGCTTCAGCACGCGTCCACTTTCCAGGTGGTCTACCTGGCCGACGGCGTCAGCTTCTTGCTGTTTGGGACGGTCCTGTGGCGGGGACTGCGCCACCTTCGTGGAGTTGCGCCTTTCGCAACCGGTGAGGACGCTGCGACCGACGTCGGTTACCGGGCCGTCCTGCGCGACCGTCCCTTCGCCCTTTACCTGCTCTGCAGCCTGGCTTTTGTTCTCTTCGGATACTCTCAGTTGGAGGCGGGCTTTTCGCTCTTCGCCATCGAGTTCGTCCGGGTCGGCCCACGAGTGGTCGGCCTGGCCTTTGCAGCCAACGGCTTGGTGATCGTGGCGCTGCAGGCGGCGGTGACCAAGGCGACGGAGTGGAGGCTGCGAACGAGGTCCCTGGCCCTGGGCGCCCTGTTGGTGGCGATCTCCTGGGGCATCGTGGGGCTCGCCGATTTCCCCGGTCTGACCCTGGGTTTCTCTGCGGCCCTGCTGGTGGTCGCGGCCGCGGTGTTCGGCCTTGGCGAGACGCTGGTCTCGCCGGCCGCCTCCACGCTGGTCAACGCGCTGGCCCCGGATCGGCTGCGCGGTAGGTACAACGCGCTGGCCGCATCGGTTTGGGGTGTGACTGGCATCGTAGGGCCTCCTCTGGCGACGTTCCTGCTCGCCCTTGGCGATCCAGCTCTCTGGATCGGGCCGCTGGTGGCCGGCTCGCTGCTCACGGCGGGCGGCACCTTGGGGTTGGGGTGGGCCATCCCGGCTGGGGCCAATGACCCGTCTCCCTGAGCTGATCCGCGCACCGGTGACCCCGACCGGTCCATCTCGGGTCGGCCGTGTCGCCGGCTCGGGCCAGCGACGCCCTGGGCAGATGGGAGGGTCGTTCGAGAGCGACGGGGTGCGGTTGGCCCAGACCCGAGATATATTGCTGGGAGCATGGACGAGTCAGCCAAGGTGCAAAGGCGCTGGCCCCGTCGGCGCTGGCTGATAGCCGGGAGCGCGGCAGTTGTGATCCTGGCAGGAGCCGGTGCCACGGCGATGGTGGCCGCCTCGAGCGGACCACCACCGGTAGCGCCCGAGGTGGCGATCTCGGTCCCCGCTGGTTCCGTCAGCCCTGCCGCCATCATCGGAATCCATCTCAGTCATGCTCGGGTGGAGAAGCTGGTGGTGACCACGAGCACTGGAGCAGTCGTCGCTGGCCGTCTGGTCCCGGGCGGGTGGGTCGCCGTGTCGCCGCTGCCTTGGGCCACGAAATTTGAGCTCACCCTGCGAGCCCGGGGCGGGACTCCGGTCAGGACCGTGGTCAAGACCGCCACCTGGGAGACTGGGGCGGCTCCGCTGCCGACCAAGAGCCTGGCCGTCACCATCTCCCCAAACCCGGGGGCGCAGGTGGGAATGGGAGCGACCTGGGTGCTCCAGTTCTCGCAGCCGATCCCACCGAGCCTCCAGGCCCAGATTCTGCAGCGCCTGAACACCACCGAGTCCCTGCCCGACCCAGTCGGATGGCACTGGTGGTCCAGCACCGAGGTCGACGGGCGACCGCAGCAGTTCTGGCCCCTGAACGAACAGGCGTCGCTGTCGCTCAATCTGGACGGGCTGGTGCTGGGAGGCTACCGTTTGGTGAACTCCTCGGTCACCAGCAATTTCACGGTGGTCAATCAGCATCTGACCAAGGTCAGCGCCATCACCCATGAGGAGCAGGTGTTCAACGGCACCCAGTTGATCAACACCTTCCCAGTCAGCCTGGGCCGGCCCGGCTTTCTCACCATCTCGGGAACTTTGGTGGTGCTCTACAAGACCCCGGTCGTGTTCATGAACTCAGCCACCATTGGCTATCCCGGCCTGTACGCCCAGAATGTCTACGAGGACGTCGCCATCAGCACCGACGGCTACTACATGCACTCGGCCAACTGGGACATTTACGATCACGGTGTGGCCAACGTGTCCCATGGCTGCGTGGAGCAGAATCCCGCCGATGCGGCTTGGTTTTACAACTGGTCGGTCCCTGGTGATGTGGTCGAGATAACCGGGACCTCGCTGCAGGCGTCTGAGGTCAATGGAGAGGGCGACTGGAACCTACCCTGGTCGCAGTTCCAAGCCGCCTGACCGAGTTTCCCAGGGGCCGAGCGGGCAAGGCGGCTTCCCTGCTCGGGCGCCCCGCCTCAGGCCTTGACGCGATGCCGGGAGTTTCCGGCGCGGTCAATCTGACGCACTTCGCGTCCGGTCAGCCCGGAGCCGACTCTGCTGCTCGCCTGCACCCGGGCCCGGCTGGCCGGAGCCCAGGGTGGCGGTGAGGTGCAGCAGGGCTGCGCTCGGCTGGACCGGGTGCAGGGCCGGAGTTCGGAGCCGTTTCAGTGGCCCTGGCAACGCCAGCCACTCGCGCTCGAAGAGGGCGCTGGCCTCGGCCAGGTCTCCCTGCCCGCGCGAGCGGGGTCGTCCCGAGTGCATCACCGGTTCCAGCAGGGGTCGGTAGCAGTCGCCAGGTGGCGTCTCATCGGCCAGGGCGAGCAGGTCTCCGGACCAGTCGGTCCGGCGCCAGACCTGTTTGGCTGCCGGCCAGGTGGCCTTGCCAGTGGAGGTCTTGCGCACCGGCCGGTCGCCGAAGCTCACCAGCTTGTAGACGCTGTCAAGCGTGGGCGCCCCGCCGGCCGCCCCGAGCGAGGTTCCGACTCCAAAGCCGTCGATGGGTGCCCTCTGACGCTCCACCAGGTCGTCGATCTTGTACTCATCGAGGCCGCCGCTGACGAAGACCGTCATGCCCGGGAAGCCGGCCTCATCGAGCCGGCGGCGAGCCAGGGACGATAACGGCCCCAGGTCACCTGAGTCCAGCCGGACCCCGTGGAGCTCGATCCCCTGGGCGCGCATCTCGCCAGCCACCTGGATGGCGCGCTCGATGCCAAGGGGGGTGTCGTAGGTGTCTACCAGCAGGACTGTCGCCTCCTTGAAGGCGCGGGCGTAGGCTCTGAACGCCTCTGTCTCGTCGGCGTGGGCCTGGACGAAGGAGTGGGCCATGGTCCCGCTGGGGGCGACTCCGTAGCGGGCTGCGCCGGCCACGTTGCTGGTCCCATCCAGCCCGACCAGGCGGCAGCAGCGGGCGAGCTTCATGCCGGCATCTGTCCCCGGAACCCGGCGCAGGGCGAAGTCCATCACGGCCCGTCCCTGGGCGGCGTGGCGGCAGCGGGCGGCCTCGGTGGCGAGCGTGGTCTGCAAGGTCATCTGGTTCAGCAAGTAGGTCTCTGCCAGCTGGGCCTCTGCGATCGGCCCCTCTACCTCCAGGAGCGGCTCGCCCGCGAAGACAATGCTTCCCTCGGGGACCGCCCTGACCGATCCCGTGAACCTGAGCTCGGACAGCCAGTCGAGGAAGTCCGGGTGGAAGATCTTGAACTGGTCGATGGCGACCAGGTCAGATGCCGTGAAGTGAAGTCCCTGGAGCCAACTGAGGCAGTCTTGCAGGCCGGCGGCCACCAGGTATCCCCACTCGGGCGGCAGGGACCGGACAAATAGGCTGAAGGTGGCGCGGCGATCGGCGATGCCCTCTCGCCGGTAGGCATCGGCCATGGTCAACTCGTAGAGGTCGAGGAGCAGCGACGCTGACACTTCAGGCGTCATCGGCTGGGCCCAGGCACGGCCCTGGATGGTCCGGGTCGCTGGCTCGAGCCCAGGCACCGACGGCTTGGGGACGAAAGCCTCATCGGGCTCACCCAGCGACGACCGATTCCAGAACCCACTCTGGGTGGTCCGCCCGCAGGCGATCCATCCAAAATGGACTCTCGAAAGCGGCCAGCAAGGTGCCGTCCCGGCGCGCCAGGATACGCACGCCACGAGTGTCGCGGAGAGCGGCGGCGGTGGTCTTGTCGGTGCGCCGGGCCAGATGGTGGGAGGTCGGCACCAGGTCCACCAGGGTTCCAAACTCGTGCTGGAGGCGCTGGGTCAGGACCTCGAACTGCATTGCCCCAACTGCGGCTAGGACTGGAGCTGGGTCGCCGTCAGGGTCGTGAAGCACCTGGACCACCCCCTCCTGCTCGAGTTGCTCAAGGCCCCGCCGAAATTGCTTGAAGCGGGCCGAATCGCGGGGCCGAGCGGTGGCGAAGAGTTCGGGAGCGAAGGTGGGGATGGCGGGGTACTCGACGGGGTCCCCAGCGTAAAGGGAGTCGCCGATTCGCAGGTCGGCAGCGTTCACCAGACCGACCACATCCCCGGGGAAGGCCTCATCGATGGATCGTCGATCGGACCCAAAGAGGGAGGTGGCGTACTTGGTGCTGAAGGGGCGCCCGGTTGGACCGTGGGTCAGGGTCATGCCTCGCTCGAAACGGCCGGAGCAGACGCGCACGAAGGCCACGTGATCTCGGTGGGCGCGGTCCATGTTGGCCTGCTTCTTGAACACGAACCCCGAGAACTCAGCGGCCAGGGGTCTGGTCGACCCAGCCATGTCGGCTCGGGGCTGAGCTGAGGGGGCCAGCTCGATGAGGGCGTCCAACAGGTGGCGGACCCCGAAATTTGTGAGCGCCGAGCCCACGAACAGGGGGCTCGACTCGCCCGCCAGGAAGGAGGCCAGGTCTAGGTCCGCACCCACCGCGCCCAACAGGTCCAGCTCCTCGATGGCACGGGTCCAGGCCCCACCCTCCTCGCGGGCGGCCTGGTCGGGATGGACCAGCTCCTCAGGAGCCACTCTGATCCCTCGGGCGGTGCGAGTGAAGCGGACGAAGTCTCCGGTCCGGCGGTCGATGACGCCGTGAAAGTTACCGGGATCCCCGACCGGCCAGGTCACGGGCGTGGCCCAGAGTCCGATCTGCTCTTTGATCTCGTCCAGGAGTTGGAGGGGATCCCGCCCCGGGCGGTCGCACTTGTTTAGGAAGGTGAGGATTGGGAGCCGGCGGGCCCGGCAGACCTCGAAGAGCTTGCGGGTCTGGGCCTCGATGCCCTTGGCCACATCCAGCACCATCACCGCCGCATCAGCCGCGGTCAGGACCCGATAGGTGTCCTCGGAGAAGTCACGGTGGCCGGGAGTGTCGAGCAGGTTCACCACCCGACCTCGATAGGGGAACTGGAGGGCGGTCGAGGTAATCGAGATGCCCCGCTCCTGCTCCATGGACATCCAGTCCGAGGTGGCTTGACGCCGACCCTCGCGGGCCTTGACCGCGCCCGCCTGGAGCAGGGCCCCCGAGTAGAGCAGGAACTTCTCGGTAAGGGTGGTCTTGCCCGCGTCAGGGTGGCTGATGATCGCGAAGGTCCGGCGTCGGCCAGCCTGCTGGGTGACCTCTGTCTCCAGCGCCCGGGGAGTCTGAATCACGCCAGCTCCAGACGTCATGCGAGGCGCGGCCGCCAACCCCGGTGGGCCCGAGCCTCCGTATCACGACTGGGGGGCATCGGGCCGCACGGACGGGAGCTGCCGATCCCACCTGCCAACCGGGCCCCAGATGTGGCTGGGCGATCGCCGGCTGCGCTCCGGTCAATCTCGCAGTCGCCATTCAAATTGGATATCTCCCACGGTGCGGGCACGGGCTGCGGCACAAGCGTGATGCTGGTGGACCCACCCGGCATCTTCGCGATCCCAGTCGCCGCCGGCCAGGCGGGCGCTCTTTGCCCGACGTGCCTCCCACAAGTTTACCGGCCCTTGGGAGCGGGGATACTCAATCGCTCGGGGCGGTCGAGTTCGAGTACTGTTCAAAGTAATGGGGAGATTGACTCTGAGCGGAGCGGACAACTGTGGTCAGAGGGTCTGGGGCCAACGGGGCCAGCACCTCCCAGCAGGGTCGCCCGGCGGCACCCTGGCCAGGTCCTTCGGGGTTCCGGGTGCCGTCGCGCGCCCTGATGCGGCCACGGGCGCGGCCTCCGGGAAGCGCCGGCTGGTCGCGGTCTGCACCGGCGCGCTCGGTGAGGAGCCCTGGTGAGTGCGGTCGAAGTGTGGACCCGTTTGAAACGCCACCACCTCGGTACGTGGTTGGCCGGGGCGGTGGGCCTGGCTGGGATCGCCGCTCTGATCTTGGTCATCAATCCCTCCAAGTTGGGGTCTGCGCTGACCCATTTCAACCTGTTCCTGCTCCCCGCCATCGTGGCCGGCTCCGTCGCCTACTACGTGCTCCAGGGGGTGCGCTGGCAGTTCCTGCTCCGAGACGTTGGCGCCAAGCTGCCAATGGGGGAGACGGTGCTTCTGAACCTGGCCGGCCAGGTCACCACCCTCTTGCCCCTGGGTGAGCTGACCAGGGTGGTACTGGCGGCGCGGGCGGCTCGGGTGCCGTTCAGCGACGCGCTGGCCACGGTCACGGTACAGGAGCTCATTTACGGACTGCTGTTGGTGGTGGTGGCGGTGCCGGGGCTGTTTGAGTTCCACCTCAACCCACTGATACCAGCTGCCGCTCTGCTGGTGGCGCTGTCGGCGTTGGCGGTGCTGACGGTTCCGCGAATCTTCTGCGGGCTGCACAGCCTGATGTCCGGGGTGCTGGGCCTGCGGCGACTGTTGGACCCTTTGGACGAACTCCAGGCGGGCACCGCGGGCCTGTTGCACCGGCTGGACACAATCGTCTGGTCCTTGATCAGCCTGGTGCAGGTGGCCGCCATGACGACCGTGTTCTTCCTGGTGGTGAGCGCCCTCGATCCGGGGGCCCTCACCTGGCCCGAGGCGGCATCTCTCTACGCGGTGGCGAGCATCGCCGGCGCGATCAGCCTCATTCCTGGTGGCCTGGGGGCGTCTGAGGCGACCTTCGCGGGACTTCTCATTGTCGTCGGGCTGCCTCCGGCCGAAGCCACCGCGGTGGCCCTGATGCAGCGGGCCGCTGACCAGGGAGTTGCCACGGTCACCGGCCTGGTCGCCTTTGTGATCGCCCGCCGCCGCTATCACATCGGCAGCCTGTTCACGCTCCAGCCGGGACGGTCCGGGCGCCGAGATGGGTCGACCGAGAGGGGCCTGGCCGCCACCGAGAGCAGCTGACTGGATCTGTGGTCACCGAGCTGCGAGGACGGCTCACCCGACTCCTTCGGCGATGGCGCTTCGCACCAGGTTGGCGCTGCCCGCGAGCAGCTGGGTCTGCTCCTGGCGGAGGCCGCAGCCGGCCGCCAGCGGAAATGGGTCGTGCAGCCCAACCTCGCATCCTGGTGGGCTCACCCGGACGAGGACTCGGGTGGGCAGATCCAGGGCCAGATCGGGCTCGCTGAGCATCAGCGGGGTGCCCACCCAGGGGTTGCTGCCGTGCCTGTCCGGCAACTCCTCAGCCCGGTGTTTCTGAGCGGGGGCATAAGATCCAAGCGTGCCCGATCGCAGTCACAACACGACCGGCGCGCTGGTAATCTTTGGCATCAGCGGGGATTTGGCGCGCAAGATGACGTTCCGCGCCCTCTATCGCCTGGAGGCAAGGCACCGCCTCCAATGCCCGGTCATCGGGGTGGCGAAGGATGACTGGAGCGACGATGCTCTGAGGGCCAAGGCGCGCCAGGCACTGACCGCCTCGGGTCAGGTGGTCTCGGCCCGGGTTTTCGAGCGGTTCGCCAAGCGCCTGACCTATGTGCGTGGAGACTTTTCGGAGCCGGCTACCTATCAGCGGGTGGCGGATGCTCTGGCGGGGACTCGTCACCCGCTCTTCTACCTCGAGGTTCCCCCCGCGCTCTTCGCACCGGTGGTTGCCGCCTTGGCCGATGCCGGATTGACCAAGGAGGCCCGGGTGGTGGTTGAGAAGCCATTCGGGCACGACTTGGCGTCGGCTCGCCAGCTCAACTGGGACCTCCACCAGCATCTCGGCGAGGGGCAGATCCTACGCATCGATCACTTCCTCGGCAAGGAGCCCGTGATGGACCTTCAATTTCTCCGCTTTGCCAACGAGGTGATCGAGCCGATCTGGAACCGAGACCACGTCGCCAGTGTCCAGATCTCGCTGGCCGAGTCCTTCGGAGTGGCCGACCGTGGCCAGTTCTACGACGCGGTGGGGGCGCTCCGCGACGTGGTTCAGAATCACCTCCTCCAGGTCCTGGCGCTGGTGGCGATGGAGCCTCCGAGCGGCGCCGACGCGGACTCGCTCCGCGACCGCAAGGTGGATGTCCTGCGGGCGGTGGCGGCGGCCAATCCAAAGCTGGCGGTCAGGGGCCAGTACGTCGGCTACCAGTCGGTGCCCGGGGTGGCCAGGGGTTCCCAGACCGAGACCTACTTGGCCCTGCGCCTCGGGGTTGACAACTGGCGCTGGTCAGGGGTGCCATTCTTCATTCGGACCGGCAAGGCACTGGCGCAAAGTGCGACCGAGGTGCGGCTGGTCTTCCGGCGCCCTCCGCACCTGGCCTTCCTGGGGCGGTCGGCCCCGGCCCATCCCAACCAGCTGGTGTTGCGGATCGACTTTGGGGCGGGGTTGAGAGTTTCGCTGACGTCCCAGGGCCTCGGCGCCGCCGGCCTGAGAGGCGTGAATCTGGACCTCTCCTTCGCCGCGGAATTGGGGGACCCACCAGAGCCCTACGAGCGCCTCTTGGACGACGCCATGCGGGGGGACCAGCGCCTCTTCACCCGCGAGGACAGCGTCGAGGAGAGTTGGCGGATCGTGCAGTCGCTGATCGACGCTCCGCCGGCCGTGCTTCCCTATCCCCAAGGCTCATGGGGACCCCCAGCGGCGCGCCGACTGGTGCGGGGCCATCTCCCCTGGCAGGTGCCGTGGCTGGGCCCCGTCGGCGGCGATTCGAGCAATTAGCCAGGACGGATTTCAAGGTCAACAAGGAGACACCTATGAGCAGCCGCGAACCGATGCAGCTAGGGATGGTGGGCCTGGGTCGGATGGGGGCCAACATCGTGCGCCGCCTGATGCGGGACGGGCACCGCTGCGTCGTATTCGACATCGACCAGGACGCGGTCCAGCAGCTGGTTCAGGCTGGCGCGACCGGGGCCACCTCCCTGGACGACTTTGTGGCCAAGCTGGAGCGACCCCGAGCCGCCTGGGTGATGGTTCCGGCCGGCGAGATCACCGAGCAGACAATCGGGGAGCTCTCGGCCCGGATGGAGAGGGGTGACATCATCATCGATGGCGGCAACTCCTACTATCGAGACGACATCCGGCGGTCCGCCAAGCTCCTTGAGCGGGGCCTTCACCTGGTCGACTGCGGCACCAGCGGCGGGGTTTTCGGGCTGGACCGGGGCTACTGTCTCATGATCGGTGGGGAGTCGGAGGTGGTCAAGCATCTCGAGCCCCTCTTCGCCTCGGTGGCACCGGGCTCGGCCGCGGCGCCGCGGTCACCGGGCAGAACCGGAGACCTGGCGCAGTGCGAGCTGGGCTATCTGCATTGCGGGCCCAATGGTTCTGGCCACTTTGTGAAGATGGTGCACAACGGGATCGAGTACGGCATGATGGCTTCGCTGGCGGAGGGCCTGGACATTCTCCACAACGCCAACGCGGGGTCGCGTCCGCAGCAGTCCGACGCCGAGACCGCTCCCATGGAAGAGCCAGAGTTCTACCAGTTCGACATTGACACGACTTCGGTGGCTGAGCTGTGGCGCCGGGGCAGTGTCGTCGGCTCCTGGCTGCTGGACCTGACAGCCATCGCCCTCCAGGAATCGCCCGACCTGGCCTCATTCGCGGGCCGGGTGTCCGACTCAGGCGAGGGCCGCTGGACGTCGATTGCCGCCATCGACGAAGGGGTCCCCGCCCCGGTGCTGACCGCTGCGCTCTACTCCCGATTTTCCTCGCGGAGTCTGGGCGAGTTCGCCAACAAGACTCTGTCGGCGATGCGCAAGCAGTTCGGTGGCCACGATGAAAAGGCGGCCCCGAAGTGAGCGGCGACTGGTCGCAGCGGGGCAGGGGCATCCTGGGCTCCGCTGGTACGCTCGCGCGCCCTGGTGTGACGCCGGCCCTTGGGGACGGCTGCTCACATCTGGCCCGCGAAGACGGTGACGTTGTGAGCGGCGGTTCAGTGCCGAGCGGAGACGGAGGCGGAGACCGCAGTCCCTTGCGGACTCCGCCGCAGAGTGCTAAGGAGAGACCATGAAGCCGACTCAGGAACTTCACGACGCGGGCCAGAGCCTGTGGCTCGACAACATCACCCGAGACCTGCTCACCTCGGGCAAGCTCCGGAGCTACATCGAGCAGCTGGCCGTGACCGGCCTCACCTCCAATCCGACCATCTTCGATCAGGCCATCGAGCGCAGCTCCGCCTACGATCCCGCCATAGCCAAGGGGGCGGCTGAGGGAGCTTCCGCGGAGGAGATCTTCTTCCAGCTGGCGATTGATGATCTTCGAGCCGCGGCTGACCTCTTCGAGCCCGTACACAGGGGCAGCGACGGGGTGGATGGCTGGGTATCCCTGGAGGTGTCTCCACTGCTGGCCGACGATGCGGCGGCGACCGTGGCCGCCGCCGTCGCCCTGCACCAGCGCGCGGCCAGGGCCAACTTGTTCATCAAGATTCCTGGGACGCCCGCCGGTCTGCAGGCCATCGGCGAGTGCATCTTCGCGGGGGTCCCGGTGAATGTCACCCTGCTGTTCTCCTCCGCCCAGTACACCGCGGCTGCCGGAGCCTACATGACTGGGTTGGAGCGCCGGCTCGCCGAGGGGCTGAGTCTGGACGTGGCCTCGGTCGCGTCCCTGTTCGTCAGTCGCTGGGACAAGGCGCTAGCCACCCAGGGTCCTGAGGCCCTCCGTGACCGTGTGGGGATCGCCGCCGGGACGCAGGCCTACCGCAGCTATCACGAGCTGCTCGCCTCGGATCGCTGGCGGCGCCTGGAGAACGCGGGGGCACGTCCCCAGCGCCTGCTCTTCGCCAGCACCTCCACCAAGAATCCCGCTGCTCCCGACACCCTTTACATCTCGGGCCTGGCGGCCCCCATGACCATCAACACGATGCCCGAGGAGACCCTGCTGGCCTTCGCGGACCACGGCCAGGTGCGGGGGACACTGGACCCGACGGGCGGGGATGCCGACCTGGTCATGAGCCAACTGGCCGCTGCTGGAATTGATCCAGGGGAGCTCGCCCTGCGCCTGCAGCGCGAAGGGGCAGCTGCCTTCGACGCCTCCTGGCACAATCTGGTGGCCTGCATTGGGGATCGGGCGGGCCAGCTCGTGGCAGGCCACTGAGGTGCCGGCTCTGGGCGCTCGACCCAAGGGGCGTCTCCCCCTTACCGAGCGGCCGGCGTGGCAGGAGCTGGGGCAGCACTTTCAGGAGGTCCGAGACCTTGAGCTGAAGCACCTGTTCGCCGCCGATCCGGACCGCGCCCGCCATCTGGCAGCGGAGGCCTGCGACATCTATCTCGACTACTCGAAGAATCGGATCACCGAGGTTACCCTGCGCCTCCTGGTCAAGCTGGCCCGGGAGTGCGGCCTGCCGGAGCGGATCGAGGCGATGTTCTCGGGCCAGCGGATCAACGTCTCCGAGAGCCGTCCAGTGCTCCATGTCGCGCTGCGAGCCCCTCGCGGGGAATCGATCATGGTCGACGGTGAAGATGTCGTGGCCCCCGTGCATCAGGTGCTGGATAGGCTCGCCGACTTCGCGGAACGGGTGCGAAACGGCAGCTGGAAAGGGCACACTGGCCAGCCGGTTCGCAATGTCGTCAACATCGGCATTGGCGGTTCGGACCTGGGGCCGAGGATGGCCTATGAGGCGCTCCGGCACTACGCCAGGCCAGACCTCAAGGTGCGCTTTGTTTCCAACATTGACGGTACCGACTTCGTCGAGGCCACCCGTGACCTGGACCCAGCGGAAACGCTCTTCGTAGTCTGCTCCAAGAGCTGGCACACCCTGGAAACATTGACCAACGCCAAGACGGCTCGGGATTGGGCGCTGCGGGGCCTGGGGGGTGACGCGGACGCGGTCGCCAAGCACTTTGTGGCGGTCTCCACCAATGCTCAGGGGGTCGCCGAGTTCGGCATTGACACGGCCAACATGTTCCCCTTCTGGGACTGGGTGGGAGGCCGTTATTCCTACGATTCCGCGATCGGGCTCTCCCTCATGGTCGCGATTGGGCCCGACCAGTTTCGGCAGATGCTGGCTGGCATGCATGCCATGGACGAGCACTTCCGGAGCGCCCCTCTGGATGCCAACCTGCCCGTCCTGATGGGGCTGCTGGCGGTCTGGTACAACAATTTCTTCGGCGCCGAATCGGTCGCGGTCCTGCCCTACGATCAATATCTCCGGCGGCTACCGGCGTATCTGCAGCAGCTGGACATGGAGAGCAACGGCAAGCACGTGGACCTGGCCGGGGAGCCGGTCGGCTTCCAGACCGGACCGATCATCTGGGGCGAGCCCGGCACCAATGGTCAGCATGCCTTCTACCAGCTAATCCATCAAGGCACCAGGCTCATCCCCTGCGACTTCATTGGCTTTTGTGCTTCGCTCAACCGGCTGGGTCGTCACCAAGACCTCCTGATGGCCAACCTCCTGGCCCAAACGGAAGCCCTCGCGTTCGGGCGTTCGGCTGAGGAATTGCGCCAGGCGGGCATCCCCGAGTGGCAGATCCCGTATCGCGTCTGCGTCGGAAACCGCCCCAGCAACACTCTGCTGCTGGAGCGTCTGACCCCCGCGTCGCTGGGGTCACTGATCGCCCTGTACGAGCACCGAACCTTCACCCAGGGTGCAATCTGGGGGATTGACTCCTTCGATCAGTGGGGGGTGGAGCTGGGCAAGATCCTGGCCGACAAGATCATTCCCGAGCTGGAGTCCGACTCCGAGCCGGAGCTCGCCCACGACAGTTCCACCAACACCTTGATCCGGCGCTACCGGGAGCGTCGTGGGCCCGAGTGATGGTGCTGCTGGAAGGCCTGCGGTGAGCTCGCCTCGGAGGCGGCCCCCGCTTTCCGAGTGCGCTCGACGCACGGCGGTTGATCGGCGGGGCCGTGGTCTGGACCGGGTCGGCCCCTGACCAGTCCGCAGCGGGAGGGCGCTTGGCTCGGTGCCGCCTCGCGGGCGGGCGATCCGGTTCGTCAACGTCTAAGGGAGAGTGCGTCAGCCGTCCGGTCGCTTCGGAAGGTGGTGGGACCCCGGGCCCTACAAGCGGTGGCTCTGGGTCGCGAGTGGTGACCGCCCCACCAGAGCCGGGCTGTCCGCTTGCACCTGGCCGGGGCGCCGGGGTTGCCGGCGGGCCAGCTTTCGCCAGCGGGCCGCTGAGGCCAAGACCGTGAACTTTCTCTCCGGGCTCCATGGGGTGGTCGCGATAGTGCTGCTCTGCAGCCTCCTCTTCGTGGAGGAGGCCGGGGTGCCGCTGCCGTTCGCTCCGGGTGAGCTCACGCTCCTCGCCGGCGGCCTGCTGATCGCTGCCGGGGGACTCGATCCTTGGGTCTTCATCCCGCTGGCGTTCGCCGTGTGCGTCGGCGGGGCGATGGTGGGATACAGCTGGGCCCGGATAGTGGGCGAGCACAGCCTGACCGGTCTGGCTGCACGCTTCCACCAGGCGCGCGCCCTGGAGCGGGTGGCCGGGCGGATTGGCTCGGCGGGCCCGGTCGGAATCGGCGTATCCCGGCTGATTCCCGGCCTCCGCATCTACACCACTCTGGTGGCCGGAGCCTTCGGAGTCCGCCGGCGC
The DNA here is from genome assembly GCA_013044295.1 of Candidatus Dormiibacterota bacterium. Classification (GTDB taxonomy): domain Bacteria; phylum Chloroflexota; class Dormibacteria; order Aeolococcales; family Bog-877; genus AG-12. The sequence continues at coordinate 19,510 of JABEUU010000044.1, read as the reverse complement.
ACCTTCCTACTCGGCCTGGTACCCAGCACGGCGGTCTGGGTGGTGGTGTTTGTCGTGCTGGGAATCGTGGTCGGTATCCCAGTTGAGCACTTCCTCAACCAGTTGGCTCGGCTGGCAGTCCAGGGAGCCATTCTGGTCGTCATTGGAGTGGGCGGCTATCTGGCGATTCGGCGGGCCCCCGCGCGTGAGCGAGAACCGCTTGTCAATCTCCCGACCTGGGTCAGGACATCGCTGGCGCTGTTCATCGACCTGGGGGTGGTGGCCAGCATCCTGACCGGTCTGCTCTCGATCGCGAGGCGCTTCACGCCCACCGGCCTGGCCGCCAGCTGGGCGGACGGCGTGGTGTTGGTGGCGGCGGTGGCGGCCGTGTACCTGTTCATCACTCGGCGTGGCACCGGAGCCACCGTGGGGGAGGCCCTTCTGCACACGGTCTATCTCCCTCGGCACGGGGTTCCGCACGGGGCCGGCGATCGGGCGGGAGCTGAGACCCTGGACCCGGCCTTGCAGTCTGCCGCGGAGCGGTTGCACGCCCTCGGGACAGTGCCTCGGCTGGCCGTGGTCAGGGCCCTCATGGGAGGTGCTCGCACCAGTTCCGAGGTGGCCCAGCACGTCGCGATCAGCACCGAGGAGAGCCGGTACCATTTGGCCGCCCTGAGCCAGGTGGGGCTGGTGGAGGCGGATGGCGACGGCGCCGATCTCTACCGGGTCCAGGAGAAGTTTCGGGGCTGGATGACCGAAGTTTTGGACGATGGGGGGACGCGCCCGGGCTGACCGATGGCAGCGTGCCCACCTCAGGGCCGCCGCCTCGCGGCGGAGGCGCGAAGGGGCACCGCGCCGAGGTCCGAGAGGCTGGACCTGAGCCCGCAGACGACTCCACCGATCCGGCGGGCTTGGGCCGGTCTTCTCGAGACCGCGGCCAAGCGGTCCGGGTGGTCAATTTGGGTTCGCCGGCAAGAGTGCACTCTCGGAGACTCCCGCCCATACCGGCCCTGTCCATGCCTCCGAGATCGTCCGAGGCCAGGAACAGCCGCTTCGAACACCTGCCCGATCCCAGCTGCTGGCCGTCGGATCGCGGACGGGGCGAACTGGCCCACCTGACCAGGGCCGGCCGGCGTTTGGCCCCGCGGCGCAGCTGACGCGCTGGCTCTCCGCAACGTGAAGAGGCGCTTCGAGGTGGTCGAGGTCACCTTGACCGGCGCCGGCTGGAACCCAGGGGCGACCCAGCATGTTGTATTCGCCCGATTGACACACCACTACATATAGCCGAGAATAGACGGATTCGCAGGCGGTCGCCGGGTGCCTGAGTTGGCGCCGGGCCCGGGCGACCACACCAGGAGGGGCGTACAGGCTTGGCAACCAGTAATCCGATCGACCTACAGCTCGGGGGGCCGAAGGCCCCGGAGGAAACATACGCGGCCTTCAAGGTGGAGCAGCGCGGCATTGAACTGATTCCTGAGTCAGAGAAGAAGATGACTCCCTGGGGGCTCTTCTGGCTCTGGGCCGGCGGGATCTGGAACGTCGAATTCTTGGTCTACGGGGCCCTGGCGATATCCTTCGGGCTCTCATTTGGGCAGGCGGTTCTGGCGATCCTGGTGGGCAATGTCTTCTACGTGTTCCTGGGCTTGGCCAGTCTCCCCGGGCCTGAGACCGGCACCACCGCCTTCATGGTCTCCAGAGCGCCGTTCGGCCTCAACGGCAACCGACTGGTGTCGCTCTTCAACTGGCTCACTCAGGTCGGATTCGAGATCGAAGGGATTGTGCTCATCGTCCTGGTGGCCTTGGCCATGTTCGCCAGGGGCGGGGTGGGCCCCGGGACCCCGCTCAAGATCGGCCTGATCGTCGCGGCCGTGGCCATCCAGTTCATCGTGCCGTTCCTGGGCCACGCCATGATCACCAAGACCCTGCGCTATCTATCCTTCGTCTTCATCGTCCTCTTCGCGGTGATGGCGATCCTGGTCGTGCCCCATGTCAACTTGGGCCACTTCCACCAGCAGGCGTCCTGGGCGGTTTGGACCACGGCGGTGGTGCTGCTGGTGGCGGCTGGTGGCTTGGGTTGGACTGAGAACGCCAGCGACTTCTCCCGGTACCTGCCCCGGAAGACGGCCAGGGCGAAGACCTTCTGGGCAGCCACCCTGGGCGGCGCCATCCCCTCAATCCTGCTGGAGCTGCTGGGCGCCGCGGCCTTCGTGGTGAGCCCCAAGGTGACTGCCGTGACCGGGGTTCCGTCGTCATTTGCGAGCTGGTTCTTCTGGCCGTTCCTGATCTTGGTCCTGCCTCAGCTCTTCGCCATCAACTCCCTCGACCTGTATTCCTCAGGGGTGACACTGCAGGCTCTGGGGATCCCCGTCAAGCGGTGGGGAGCGGTACTGATCGACACCATCGTGGCCGGGGCGGTCACCGCCCTGGTCATATTCAAAGGCAATTTCTACACCGATCTCTCGGGCTTCCTGGACTACATCGTGGTCTGGCTCGGGCCCTGGTTTGGGATCTTGATGGCCGACTACCTGCTCCGCCGTGGCCGTTACGACCCAGACTCACTGGCGGCCAAGCGCGGAGGCCTGTATTGGCGCTCCGGAGGGTTCAACTGGAAGGCGATCATCGCCCAGGTGGTGGGTATGGCGGCCGCCATGATGTGGATCGACGCCCAGTTCTACGTGCCCTCCTACCTGGGCCCGATCTCGAAGGCCACCGGAGGTGCCGACTTCAGCTGGGCGGTGGGCATAGTCGTGGGCGGGCTGGTGTACCTGGTGCTGTCGATCGGGAGCGTCGGTCGAGAGCGTGCCGGTGCCACCGGGTCGGTCACTCAGGGGTCGGAGGTGGTCGGCTAGGCCCATCTTGGCGCGGAATTGGGGCGGGGAGCTGGGGCACCGTCAAGCGACGGCGCTCCGGGTCCCCGCCCACCAACCCCTTCCGCTGGCCTATTCGCTCACCGGAGGCGAGGGGACCCATTGGGCCAGGTAGGGGAGCTCCCGGTACTTGTCGTCATAGTCGAGGCCGTAGCCAACCACGAATCCGGGTCCGGCCAGCTTGAAGCCTACATAGCGAGGGTAAACCGGCACAGCCCGGGCCTCTGGGCGGTCCAGCAGAGCGCAGTACTCCACCCTTCTGGTGGGGGAGGACAGACGCTTGATCATCGCCTCGGCGGTGTGGCCCTGGTCGACAATATCGTCGATGATCAGGATGGTCTGTTTGCCATCCACGCTGCTCTCGCCCAGCTCCTGGATCAGGGGGGCCCGCCAGGCCTTGGTACCCCGGTAGCTGCTCGCGTGAAAGAAGGTCACCAAAAGGTTCTCCATCTTGTTGGAGATCAGCTCTCGGGCCAGGTCGGCGGCGAACACGAAGGCCCCCCGTAGTACGACCGCCAGGGTGAGCGGCTCGCCGCCCAGCTCGGCAGCGATCTCCTGAGCAAGCGCGGTCACTCGCCGCCGCACCAGGTCGGCGCTGGCAATCTCGCGAACGGGCATGGGCGCGATACCCACCTCGCTCCAGAAGGCGAGCTGTCCAGTTGGCTCGGGGGCGGGCACCTCCAGGATCGGCACCGTCAGTCGTGGTACCGGACGGGGACCCTCCATGGATCAACTTTAGCAACCGAGGCCAACCAGGCATGGCTTCTCGATGGGTGGTTCGACACTCCGGGGGCAGAATCGCCGGCTGCCACCCCGATCTGACCAGGGGAACGCGGGACGGCTCAAGTCTCGGCCGGCCCTTCGAGTCAGGGGCGCGTCTGTCCGAAGTCTCAGTGACCGGCGGGCTCTGACACCAAGACGATCTTGCCCAGCTTTCCGCCCTGGGCGTGGCGCCGGTAGGCCTCGTCGGCGTGGGCCATTCCATAGGTGGCCATCACCGGCACCTGGAGGCGGCCGCTCGCCAGGAGGGGGACCACATGGGTCTCCACCTGGCTCACCAGGGTCGCCTTCTCGGCCAAATTGCGGGCTCTGAGGGTGGAGCCGAAGATCTGGGCTCGCCTGCCCATCAGGAGCGGCAAGTTGAGTTCGACCGTCCGCCCCGCGCCCAAGCCGATCACCGCTATCCGCCCTCTGATTGCGAGGGCCTCCAGGCTGGACCCCACGCTCGCACCACCAACCAACTCCAGGACGATGTTGAAAGGACCGTGGCGCCAAGCCTCCTCCGGTTCCAGCGACTCGGTGGCTCCAAGCCGAGTGACATCGGGTCTCATGCCTGCCGTCCGCACCGAGGCGACCACGTGGGCTCCCGCCTGAGCCGCCATCTGGACCGCCGCGGTGCCAACTCCGCCGGCGGCACCGGTCACCAGTACTCGATCACCGATGGCGAGCTTCGCCTGCGCGAAGAGGGCGTCGTAGGCGGTCAGAAAAACCTCGGGAAATCCCCCGGCCGCCTCCCAGGTGACCGAGTCGGGGACTCGCACCGCCGCTGTCTCATGGACGGCTGCCAGCTCAGCTTGGCCACCGCCCCCCAGCAGGGCCATCGCCCGATCGCCCGGAGCAAACCGCGTGACCAAAGCCCCCACCGCAACCACCTCGCCCGCGACCTCGAGGCCGGGGATGTCCGGAGCGATCCCAGGGGGTGGGGGGTAGCCGCCGCGCAGCTGCAGCAGGTCGGCGGCGTTGATGCCGGCCGCCCGGACCCGAATCAGCAGGTCGGAGTCGCCGGGGACCGGGTCGGGGTGCTCCAGCCACCGCAAGGCGCCGTCCACGATCGTGACCGCTCGCATCTGAATAGCTTATCGGCGAGCCCGGCCGGTGCGGCTCGGGAGGTGCATCCCCCCGGCGCTGGGGCACCGCCTGAAGCGGCCACGGGGCGGCGACCAGATCTTCACGATCGCGCCCTAGCATGGTTCGGCTGCGGCGCAGGTGTCCTCTAGGGGACCTCTGCCACCGGGCGGCCTTCCCCAGCCTCCACGTCTGGGGACGCCGGACTTGCGGCCGGAAAACGGCTCGAGGGGCGCTGGTCGGCCCGCGCCGCGCGGCATAGATCGGGCAGGGTGTGGGCGAAGAGCTCGGCCTCCGTGGCCTCCCGATCTCTCAGGGCGAGCCCCACCCCGTGCCCCGCGATGTCCAGGTGGACAGTCGCCAGGCTGAGTCGGCGTTGCCATGGTCCCTGGGTCCAGCGCACGCTCTGCACCTTGTCCAGGGGGACCCAGGTGGACACTCGCCGGAACCGGCCGGTGCTGCAGCCGGCCAGCCCGGGGGTGAGAGTGGCGCGGAGGAAGTGGAAGCTGAGGGGCGCTTTAAGTCGGGCCCTGGGAGGCGGAGGCGACTCCGGTGGGCCGGCCGCTGGAAACAGGATCGCGAGCAGCGCGGCGGCTTCGGAGCGGGTCGCCACCGGCGCCAGCACTCGCAGCTGGCCCGACGCGCCCCGATCTTCCCCTTGGCGGCGCTGGCGGCCCGCGATGTCCACGTCCAGCCTCACCCAGCCCAGGAGTCTCCACCAGAGAGGCTCCACCTGTCGGACCGCCTGAATCCGGTGCAGCGGAATGGTCTCGACCACGGTGCCGACGAGTCCGCCCCGGACCCTCAGTCCGTCGGGAGCCTTGGCCACCTCATAGCCTAGTTGGGAGTTGAACATGCGGCTGACCATGCCGGCGACGACCAACGCCACCACCAAAGCGGCTCCCAACAGCGAGGCGCTCCCGGCCCGGGTGGGGGCCAGCAGACCAGCGGTCAGCAGTGCGGCACTCAAGAGCAGCGGGATCAGAGTTGTCCCCTCGAGCCAGACTGCGACCAGCAGTCGGCGGTTCCGGACCGTCGCCAACGGCACCTCCTGGAGGGCGGCCTGGTCGGTTGTGAGGCCGTGGGCGAGAGCCAAGAGATGAGCGCGAATGGCATCTGCCTGCTCGCTCGCGACATAGGCGAGGCGGGCATCTCCGTCGTGGGCGCCCGCGGTTCTAACCCTGACCTCCGCCAGGCCCAGCACTCGGGCCAGCCCCGGTCTCACGATGTCCACGGACTGGACCCGGCTAAGGGGCAGACGGGTGGTGCGGCGGCGGAGCAGTCCAGTCTCGAGGTGGAGGGTGCCTTCCTCGACCCTCCAGCGGGTGACCAGCCAGGAGACCAGGCCCCCGACGGCGGCGACCACCACGACCGCCAGGTCGAAAAGGTCGCCTGAGTTGGCGCTACGGGGCCGGGATAGGTAGGGAATCGCCAGGACCGCCAGTACGCCGACGAAGCTGCGCCCGATCCGGACCACCGGTGAGAGTGGGTGTAACCGATGCCACGGCTCGCTGGACGGAATGATCACAGGCCCTCGGCGCGGGACTCCCCAAGGGTGGCGAGGCGATCGCGTAGGGCGGTGGCGGCTGCCCCCTCCAACCCGGGGATCCTGGCATCAGTGGCGGCGGAGGCGGTGTGGAGTCGCACCGTTGCCAGGTGAAACGATCGTTCGATCGGTCCCGCTGTCACCTCCACCGTCTGCATGCGGCCGTACGGGACAACCGAGATCCGGCGGAGCATCACGCCGCGTCTGACCAGGAGGTCCTGGTCCCTTTCCAGATATCCCCAAGCGCCGAACCTGCGGGCCATGTATAGAGCGAGCAGGCCGCCGGCCGCCAGGACCACGACCAGAACGACCACCACCAGGGAGTTTCTACCACTGGTGACCGCGGGCACGCCTCCGGCGACCAGGCAGACCAGAGTGGCCGCGGCCGTTTCCCAAAGTCGCATCTGGCGCAGGCGTCGGCTGGGGCGTTGCCACTCGCCACCGGATTCGAATGGGTATTGGGTTCCTGACGGACCAACCCCCTGGTCGGCGAAGGTGGGCCCGCTGCCGGCGGAACTGGAGTTCACCGGTCGCACGATAGCTGGTTGGCCAAGGGTCGTGGGGGGCGCCGCATCCGACCTAAACGGCCCAGGTCAAAGTTGGGCTCACAGGTCCGCGGCTGGTGCCCAACCCGGCTTCCTGCGGCGGTGTGGGTTGACGGTGAGGGCTTGGGGGACACACACTGGCGCGGCTATGGCTCGCTTGGTGTCTTTGGGGTGGCGGTGGAGTTGGCCCTATCTGGGTCCGGTGTCCGCACGCCTGTAAGCCATTAGACCGGCGTCCGAACACCGAGCCCTGGGTTTGCACCCGGGGCCTTTTTTTTGGCAAATGGGAGACGACATGCCTGACCCTGTGCTGATCCGACTCGACGAGCCGAGCGTGACCGCGATGGGAGGGATCTGGCCGCTGGTGCCCGTCTGGAGGAGCTTCCCATCGGGGCCGCGACCCCGCTGGACGCCTTCGGCGCGCTCGCGGGTGACTGACTTGGCGTTCTCCTGGAGAGCCTCGACATCTCTGGTCAGCCGGGACTGTACACCATCGTCGCCGGGGACCCGGTGGCGGTTCTGGTGGTCGACGCCAAAGGCGTGCGGCTGGTAGAGAGGCGGCGGCCGCTTCCGATCCCCGATGGCTGGACGGAACCGCCGGGCGATGCGCGCGGCTCCCTGCAGCGCATCGCCCACAACTCCGGGCGCCTGGGGTGCCCGACCTTCCGACGCTGTCGGGGGGCTTGGTTGGCATGCTTGCGTATGAGGCCGCCGGGCTGCTCGAAGGACATGCCTACCCCCAGGGCCGTGGACGGCCCCCTGGCGCCCCGATCCTGCTCCTACTGATCGACCGCGTGGCCGTATTCGATCATCGGCTCAATCGCTTGTGCCTGGTCGCGCACGTCCAACCTGACGGCGGCTACCGGGAGGGTGTGGCGGCGGTCGAGTCGATGGCGGACCTGATCCGCAAGGCAACTCCTATGCCGCCGGACGGCCCGGCCCTGACCGAGGGCAGATTGGCGGTCGCACCTAATTTCTCAGGAGACATGTTCAAGGGTTCGGTGCGGAGGACCCGGGAGCACATTGCAGCCGGGGACATCTACCAGGCGGTGCTGTCCCGGCGGCTGTCCGCATCCGCCCAGGAGGCTGGGTTCCGGCTCTATCGGAGGCTGCGCCGGACCAACCCGTCGCCAGCGATGTTCTTTCTCAGGCTTCCGGATCTGGAGCTGGCGGGCTCTTCCACTGAGCCGCTGGTGAAGGTGGCCGGGGACCGGGTGCTGACTCGTCCCATCGCCGGGACCAGGCCCAGGGGGGAGGATCCCGAGGACGACCGCAGACTGGCTGTGGAGCTGCTCGCCGACCCCAAGGAACGGGCCGAGCATGCCATGTTGGTCGATCTCGCCCACAACGACCTGGGCCGCGTTTGCGTTGCCGGCAGCGTGGCCGCCACGGAGCTGAGACAGTCCAGAACTTCCCCCGGGTGATGCACATCGTCAGCACCGTGGAGGGCCAGTTGGCCGCTGGGATGACCGCGCTGGACGCCCTCTTCGCAACCTTTCCAGCGGGCACCGTAACTGGTGCTCCCAAGCGCCGGGCCATGGAGATCATCGCCCGCGAGGAGCCGACCGCGCGCGGTCCCTACCCGGGCGCGGTCGGCTACGTTGCCTTTGCCGGCAACCTGGATTTCAGCATCACGATCCGGACCGCCGTGATTGCCGGAGGGCAGGTCCATGTCCAGGCCGGGGCCGGGATCGTGGCTGAGTCCGATCCCCAGCGCGAGCTGCGCGGGACCGAAGCGAAGGCCTCGGCCATCCTGGCTGCCGTGGCCGGTCCCACCGGAGATCGGTCGTGATCCTGGTGGTCGATCATCAGGACTCCTTTGTATACAACCTGGTCCAGCTGGTCGCCATGGCCGGCTACGAGGTCCGGGTGGTGGGTTCGGAGTCGGCGTTCGCGCCGGACCTGGTAGCGCTCCGGCCGGCAGCTCTGATCCTCTCCCCTGGACCGGGCCGGCCCGAGGAAGCCGGATGCTTTGTGGACCTGGTGAGCACCCTGCCCGTCGACACCCCGTTGCTGGGTGTATGTCTGGGGCATCAGGCAATCGCGGTCGCCTTCGGTGCCGTCGTCACCACGGCGCCGGACCCGGTGCATGGCAAGGCCAGTTCCATCTTGCACCATGGGGAGGGCCTATTCACGGGCGTCGGATTTCCCCTGGAGGGCGGCCGCTGCCACTCCCTGGTGGTCGATCCGAAAACCCTGCCGGAAGAGCTCCTGGTGGATGCCACCACCGAGAGTGGCCTGGTAATGGCGCTGCGGCATCGCCGCCGGCCCTGGTTCGGGGTCCAGTTCCACCCCGAGTCGGTCCTGACCCCGGAGGGCCCCAGCCTGGTGGCCAACTTCCTCGCCGAGATCACGGTGGCTGGGTGATCCTCCCCGGGCTTGACGCGGAGCTGGCAACCAGCGAGAATGACCAGTCACATGATGTTGTTCGGCTCGTCTACCCCGACCCGCGGACGCTTGAGCGAGTACGCCTATGCGTATTTTGCCAACGCGCCTTCCGCGTGTCATCGTTTCGGGTAGCCAGCCGAGACTCGAAGACAGCGGAAGGCGCGGAGCGGAGTCCGCGCCTTTTTGATGTCAGGGCCGCGGTCCCGCTCCCAAATCCCCTGATGGGGAAAGGAGATGGGTTGATGTTCAATGAGCGGCCCGACCGGGACGAGAGTCCGGGCGCAAATGTGGCTGACCGGGCGCCGGCGGCCATCGCCTGCCGCGGGGTTCGAGGTGCCATCACAGTCGATTCCCAACCCTCCTCCTCCGCACTGGAGGCGGCAGTGGGGGGGATGCTGAAGCTGATGCTGGATCAGAACCGGATTCTGATCGAGGACATTGCGGCCCTGGTGTTCACACTTCAGCCCGACCTTGGCGACGTCAATCCGGCCGCCGCGGCGCGCGCCTGCGGCTTCGACCGGGTGCCCCTGCTCATGGTCCGCGAGCATGGCGGCGACACCCGGCTGCCGCACTGCATCAGGGCCCTGATGTTGGTCAACTCCCGCCTCTCCCAGCAGCAGATCCAGCACGCTTACCTGGGAGGCGCCCAGCAGTTGCGTCCAGACCTGGTGGCCGAGCGGAGCGAACGCTCGTGATCGTGATGTCGGCCAAGGCGACGCCCGCCGAGGTCCGCGCGGTGGTGGCCAAGGTCCGGCTGCTCGGCTGTACGCCCCATGTGTCCCACGGGCGCGAACGCACGATCGTCGGCGTCGTGGGCCACGAACGTGACTCGGATCTGGATGCGGTGGCGGCGCTGGATGGGGTGGAGAGGGTGGTCAGGGTGCTCAATGACTATCCCCTGGCCAGCCGTGACTTCCATCCCGCGGACAGGGTGATCACACTCGGTAATGGAGCGATTCTGGGTGGCCAGGGCGTGCTCATGATGGCCGGGCCGTGTGCTGTGGAGGGGCGGCAGCAGCTGACGGAGTCAGCCGAGGCGGTGGCAGCCCGGGGGGTCAAGGTGCTCAGGGGAGGGGCCTTCAAGCCACGGACCTCCCCGTACTCCTTCCAGGGCTTGGGAGAGGAAGGGCTCAAGATGTTGCGGGAGGTCGCCGACGACCTCGGTCTGGCGGTGGTCACCGAGGTGCTCTCATCCGAGGACGTGGAGTTGGTGGCGAGCTACGCCGACCTCTTGCAGGTGGGGGCTCGCAATATGCAGAACTACAGGCTGTTGCAGGCATGTGGCGCCGTCGACCGACCGGTGCTCTTGAAGCGGGGCCTGGCTGCCACGCTCGACGAGTGGATGCAGGCGGCGGAGTACATCCTGGCCGGCGGCAACCAGCAGGTGGCGCTTTGCGAGCGCGGAATTCGCGCCTTCGAGCCGTCGGTGCGGTTCACCCTCGACATCACCGCGATCCCCGTGCTGAAGCAATTGACCTCCCTGCCGATCGTGGTGGATCCCAGCCATGCCGCTGGCCGGGCGGAGTACGTGGGGGCGATTGCCAGAGCCGCCGTGGCGGCGGGAGCCGACGGCCTCCTGGTGGAGGTCCATCCCCGGCCATCTGAGGCGCTTTCGGACGGGGCGCAGTCGCTCGATCCCGCCAGCTTCGACCGACTCTACCAACAGGCGGGGAGGGTGGCGGAGGCAGTTGATCGGTGTCTGGTTTGACGGGCTTGGGCCGGGTCTCGATCGTGGGCGCGGGGCAGATCGGCACCATGATTGGCCAGGCTCTGACGGGGGCCGACCAGAGATGGGGCGTTCTGGAGGTCGGGCTCCAGGACCGCGACCCCGCGATTGCGGCGGAGGCGCTGGCCCTCGGCGGAGGGGACCGGGTGCTGGTGGGTATGGACCAGGTGCTGGTTGCGGACGTGATCATCCTTGCCATCCCAGTGACTGGGATAGTGGAATGGATCGAGACGTGGGGTTCCCGGGTCCCACCCGGCTCCCTGCTGATTGACACCGGCAGCTCGAAGGGTGCGGTGGTGGCGGCCATGGCGCGGACGGTTCCGGCAGGTGCCGCCGCTGTTGGCGGCCACCCAATCTGCGGGAGCGAGGCGAACGGACCTGCGGCCGCCAGGCAGGAAGCCCTGAGGAACGCCCCCTTCGTGCTCACACCAGTCAGAGAGGATGGCCCTGCCCTGACGCTGGCGACCCGGCTGGTCCAGAGTTTGGGAGCGCGGCCGGTGACCATGGCAGCGGCGGTCCACGACCGGATCGTGGCTCGCTCCAGCCATCTGCCCCACGTGGTCGCGGGGACTCTCGCCAGGCTCTGCCGCGACAGCGGGCTGGTCGATCCCTCGACGGTAGCGCTTCTCGGTCCGGGCTTTCGCGGTGCCACCCGGTTGGCCGAGTCGGACCCCGAGATGGTGGCTTCGTTCCTGGTGGCCAATGCCACCCAGGTGGCGGCGGCTGTGGCGGATCTGAGCGCTGAATTGAGCCGACTCGCTGAGGCTCTCTCCCTGGGGCAGGGATCGGTCGCCGAGATCCTGCGGGATGGCGCCGCCGCCAGGCGTGATCTGCTGGGTGCTTCCCAATGACCCTCGGCCTAATCGAGCCGGCCTCCGGGCCCCTCACGGGGTACTGCCGGGTGCCGGGGGACAAGGCGATATCACATCGGGCCGCCATCCTCGCCGCCCTGGCCACCGGCGTGAGCTCCATCTCGGGCTTTTCCAGTGCCGGGGATTGCCGGGCGACGCTGGCAGCTCTGGCTGCCCTGGGCGCAGATGTGCGCCACCTCGGAGGCACTGTTCAGGTCAATGGCCGGGGAGGCGAGGCGGCAGGCGCCTCCACCTCGCGGGTGGTCGACTGCCATCGGTCGGGGACCACGATGCGATTGCTCTCTGGAGTTGCCGCGTCCTGGCAGGGGGTCACCGTCCTGACAGGTGATCCTCAGCTGCTGCGGCGGCCGATGGAGCGGGTGGCGAATCCGTTGCGTCAGATGGGGGCCGGGGTTGAAACCGAGCCGGCGGGCAGACCGCCGCTGCGGTTTACGGGGGGTCGGCTGTCGGGCATCAGCTTCACCAGCCCGGTGGCGAGTGCCCAGGTCAAGTCGGCGGTCCTGCTCGCCGGCCTGCGGGCCAGTGGCACAACGGTGGTCTGGGAGCCGATCCCGACCCGGGACCACACCGAGCGTTTGCTGATTGCGATGGGCGCCAGCCTCAGTGTGGTCCCCTCTGAAGAAGGGACCCAAATAAGGGTGAGCCGGTCCAGCCTGCGCCCGCTCCACCTGGCCGTTCCGGGGGACGCGTCCTCGGCCGCCGTGATCATGGCGGCGGCCGCACTGGTGCCCGGGTCCGACGTGGTGCTCCAGGGAGTGTCTGGGAACCCCAGCCGTCTCGGCCTCCTGCAGGTCCTGCTGCGCATGGGCGGTAGCGTGGAGGTCAGCCCTGAGATTGGGCTCGAGTCTCCCGAGCCAACGGTGACGTTGCGGGTGCGGCACGCTCCCCTACGCGGCACCTCGGTGTCCGCGGCCGAGGTGCCCCTGCTGGTGGACGAGCTGCCATTGGTCGGGCTGCTGGCCACCCAGGCCGAGGGAGCGACCGAGGTTCGCGGCGCAGCCGAGTTGCGGGTCAAGGAGAGCGACCGCATCCGTGGCTTGGTGGATGGACTCCGTGCGCTCGGGGGCGATGTCGAGGAGCTCCCTGACGGCTTCGTGGTCGAGGGCCCTCGTCGCTTGGGTCCCGCCCGCTGCGACTCACTCACGGACCATCGCCTGGCGATGACCTTCGCCTTAGCGGGCCTGGTCGCCGCTGGACCGGTAGAGGTGAGCGGACTGGAGTTTGTCGAGGACTCCTTCCCGGGGTTTCTCGAGTGCCTGGACCGCCTCCGGTGAGCGCCCGCATTGCCCTGGTCGGAGACCCCGTCGACCACAGCCCTTCTCCGCAGATCCAGATCGCTGGCTTCAGGGAGGTCGGACTGGACTGGGACTATGTCCTGGTCGGTGTTCCCAAGGGCCAGCTAGAGGCTCATTGGGGCGAGCTAATGGAGGGATTCCTGGGCCTCAACGTGACCATTCCCCTGAAGGTGGAAGCCGCCCGCCTGGTCAGCGAGAGGACCTCGGTGGCCGCTCTCTGCGGCTCTGTGAACACGGTGACCTTCAGGGCATCAGGCGCTCTTGGCGACTCGACCGATGGCCGTGGGTTCATGGCGGCCCTGTCCAGGGCGGGAGTCGACCGCGTGCAGCGCGCGGTGGTGCTGGGGACAGGTGGGGCGGCCCGCTCAGTCGTGGCGGCGCTGGCGGGCCAGGGCACACAGGTCACCGTCATGGGACGCAACCGGGCCCGCGGAGATACGATTGCCCTGGAGCTAGGGCCGCCGCTGTCAGGTAAGGTCGCGTTCTCCCCGCTGGATGCTCTGTCCCTGGGCGCGGCCCTGGTCGATGCCGACCTTCTGGTCAACGCGACTCCCCTGGGCGGCCCAACGGCGCCCGACCAGTCACCGGTTGGAGGGGCCATCGTGCTGCCCGCGAACGTGGCCGTGGTGGACTTGGTGTACCGGCCACGGCAGACCCCGCTGTTGCGACAGGCGGCCGCATCCGGCTGCCGAACCGTGGAGGGAATCGAGATGCTGGTGGAGCAGGCGGCCCTGTCGTTTGAGGTCTGGACCGGGGCCGCCGCCCCAGTTGAGGTAATGAGGCAGGCCGCCTACCGGGCAAACCCTGCGGGAGCGGGGCTTTGAGCCTGCGACTGCTCACCGCGGGTGAGTCTCACGGCCCGGAGCTGGTGCTGATCCTGGAGGGTATGCCGGCAGGAGTCCCGGTGGATCCGGAGGACATCGATCGGCAGCTGCGGCGACGCCAGGGCGGGCACGGGCGTGGGGCCAGGTCCACCAAGGTGGAGCGAGATCATGCTGAGATCACCTCCGGAGTCGCGCTCGGCAGGACCACCGGCGCCCCGGTCGCGATGCGGATCGAAAATCTGGACTTCGCCAACCAGCCGACCTCCAAGCCAGTGCTGACGACGCCGCGGCCCGGGCACGCGGATCTGGCCGGGGCAACCAAGTTCGGGCTCGGCGACCTCAGGGTGGTGCGAGAGCGCGCCAGCGCTCGCGAGACCGCCGCCCGGGTGGCTGCCGCAGCGCTGCTGCGCCCCCTGTTGGGAGCGTTCGGGATCGACCTGGGTAGTTTCGTCACGGCGATCGGCCCGGTGGGAATGGACACCGATCTAGCCGGCCTGGCAGGGTCCGAGCTGCGACAGATGGCAGACCGAGCCGAATCTGACGCGGTGCGTTGCCCCGATCCGGAGCGCGCGCTGGCGATGATCGCCGCGATCGATGGGGCTCGCCTCGAGCGCCAGACGCTGGGGGGAGTTTTCGTTGTCTTCGCCACCGGGGTCCCAGTGGGACTTGGCTCCTACACCCACTGGGACCGCCGCATCGACGGCCGTTTGGCGGGCGCGATCTGTTCAATTCCTGCCGTCAAGGGAGTCGAGATCGGACCGGCGTTCGGCGTTTCCCAGATGGCGGGGGCAGGGGCCCAAGACTCGATTGTTAGGACCGAGACTGGCTTGGAGCGCGCGTCCAACTTCGCCGGCGGGATTGAAGGGGGGGTCACCAATGGCGAACCGGTCTTGCTGCGGGCGGCAATGAAGCCGCTCTCCTCGGTGCGGGCCCGGGTCACCTCAGTCGATCTCGAAACCGGTGCCCCAGCCGACCCAGCCTACATTCGGTCCGACGTTTGCGCGGTGCCCGCGGCAGCGGTGGTCGGGGAAGCCATGATGGCCTGCGTCCTGGGGAGCGCGATCGTGGACCGCTTCGGGGGAGACCGCCTCGATGCGATGCTGGCGGCGGCCGCGGTCGCAGGCCAGCCGAACGGGGACTGGGCTTCGTGACCGCGACGGAGATCCTGCCCCCAGACCTGCCCTCAGGCAGGGCCAAGCTGGTTCTCACGGGCTTCTCTGGAAGCGGGAAGACGACCGTCGGCAGGGAGGTGGCGGGGCGCCTCCGGCTTCCGTTCATCGACCTGGACGAGGTTGTGGCGGACCGGGCTGGCCTCTCCGTGGAGCAGATCTTCGAGAGCCTGGGAGAGGGTGGCTTCAGGGCTCTGGAGCGGGCGGCGCTCACCGACGCAGCCAAGCTCTCCGGCTGCGTGGTGGCGACTGGGGGTGGCGCTGTCACCGACTCGGACCGATTTCGACAGCTGGCAGCCGGAGCTGTCGTGGTGGTTCTGGACTGTGACCGGGCTGAGACGCAGCGGCGGCTGTTGGGTTCCCACCCCCGGCCGCTGCTGGAGCCTGAACGGGCCAGGACCATTTCCTCCCTCATGAGGGAGAGGGAGGCGGCCTACGCCGCCGCGGGACCCTTGGTCTCGACCACCGGCCGGTCCGTGGCCGAGGTGGCCGCTGAGGTGGAGGCGAGGTACCGAGCGGCCGTGCCTCCGGGGCCGGCGGAGGTAAGGGTCACGGATGGGCCAAGCTCCTATCCGGTTTTGATTGGGCCGTCGGCGGTGGCGAAGCTGGGGGAGGCGGTGGCCCGTGAGATTGGCGAGGTGCAGCGGGCGGTGGTGATCGCGGATGCGCTGGTGGCGGGAACTGCCGGCCAAGCCACAGCCACGGCTCTTCGGGCCGGGGGCCTGCAGGTCGTCGCGCTCCAGGTTCCGGCAGGCGAAGCCGCCAAACGCATCCAGGTGGTGGCCCGGCTCTGGGAGCAGCTCTCTGCCCTCGGGGCTGATCGGCACGACCTTATCGTTGCCGTCGGCGGAGGCGCCGCCCTGGACGCTATCGGGTTCGCTGCTGCCACTTTCGCCCGGGGACTGCCGCTGGTGAATGTGGCAACCACTCTGTTGGCCATGGCGGACGCGGCCATCGGCGGCAAGGTAGCGATCGACCATTCGGGGACCAAGAATTCCGTGGGTGCCTTCCACCAGCCGAGGTTGGTGGTGGCCGATCCCGAGTTTCTGGCCACCCTTCCAGTCGGCATCCTGCGCCAGGGCCTAGCAGAAGTTCTCAAGGCCGCGGTGCTAGGGTCGCCCCTGACCTTGCACCTCATCAAGCAATCTGTGGGAGCCTCCTCCCGCCAGGATTGGAGCTGGCTGGTGGAGCAGGCGGTCAGGATCAAGGCCGCCTACGTGGCGGTGGACCCGGGCGACCTCGGGGCCCGGCAAGCACTCAATCTGGGCCACACCTTCGCTCATGGCCTGGAGTCTGCCAGCGATTACGCGCTGTCCCATGGTGAGGCGGTCGCAGTGGGTCTGCTAGCGGCCGCCAAACTTGGCGCCAATCTGGGGTTATCGCCAACCGGACTCGCCTTGGAGCTGCAAGAGCTCGCCCGGGGACTGGAGCTTCCTCAGGATCCCCCCTCCGGACTCGACCCGGTCAGGGTCTTGCAGGCCATGGCGGGAGACAAAAAGCGTCGGGCCGGAAGGGCGGTGTTCGTGGTGCCGCGGCGGGATGGAGGGGCCCTCTTGGTGGAGGGGTTGGAGCTCGCCTGGGCGGTGCGGTTTCTCTGGCCTGATGGGGAGCCGGCGGCGGGTGCAGGGTCGTGAAGATCGTGGTCTTGCACGGGCCCAACCTCAACCTGCTGGGCAGCCGGGAGCCCGCTCTCTACGGTCGCCAGACCCTCGCCGAGGTGGAAGCACTTCTGGCCGAGCGGGCCCGCGAGCTCGGAGTGGAGCTGGAGGCGCGCCAGTCGAACTCTGAGGGCGAACTCGTCACCTGGCTGCAAGCTGCCCAGGAGGACGCGGCCGGCATCATAATCAACCCGGGTGGGTATTCCCACACCAGTGTCGCCATTCGCGACGCGATCGCGGCGATCGGGGTGCCGACCGTGGAGGTCCACCTCACCAATCCCGCCGCCCGTGAGTGGTTCCGACAGACCGATCTGGTTGCCGGTGCCTGTCGAGGCACGGTGGCCGGTTTTGGCGCGGTCGGCTACGTGATGGCGCTCGAGCGCCTGGTGGAGCTGGCCAGCGGCGGATGAGCCGCCGCGCTGGGCGGCCGATGCCGGCTCCGCGCTCCAGTTGGTAAGGTGTTGGGGCAAGGCTGGCTGAGGAGGTTCAAAGCAGATGCTGGAAGTGGGCGATTCGGTTCCGACATTCGATCTCGAGGCGGGCACTGGCGAGCGCGTCGGAACCGCCCGCTTGAGGGGTAGTCGCTGGGTCATCTATTTCTACCCCAAGGACAACACCTCCGGCTGCACCATTGAGACCCGAGAGTTCGGCCAGGCGCTGCCAGAGTTCTCCGCTCGAGGCGTCCGTGTGTTCGGTTGCTCGGTGGGCGACGCCGCGGCCAAGAAGGCCTTCGCGGAGAGCTGTGATGCGGCTGCGCTGCCCCTCCTGGCCGACCCGGACCACCAGGTGGCTGAGGCCTTCGGCGTCTGGGGGCAGCGCACCTTCGCCGGGAATACATACATGGGCATCGCCCGCACCACCTTCGTGGTCGACCCGGAAGGGAGGATCGAGCACGTCTTCGCGGACGTCAAGCCAACTGGGCATGCGGCCGAGGTCATGGCGGTGCTTCCGTCCTGATCGGCGGCTGTCTCCAGTCCCGAACCCAGGTCACAGGCGACCAGCTGGGTGGGTTCCTTCTGCCGGGCTGACCTTGCTTCGAGGGTGCCTCCAGACTCACGGAGGTAACTCAGAGTCCTCTAATTTGACTCTAAGAATCCCGGAGCAAAGTGGAAGTCAGGCAGTCACCACCTCGTGCTGGAAGGAGTTGACCAGATGGACGATCCAGATCAGATGAATAGCGACCCAGAGAACGTCCCAGGCGGACCCCAGATGGAGTCCTCTACCGGCTCCAACTTGTCCTGGCAACCGAGCGAGGCCGCTACGCCAATGTCGTCGCCGGTCGGCGGCGAGGGCGGTTGGGTTCCGCCAAACGCGGTGGAGCCGATCGACGCCGGTGGGAGCGGCGCGGGAGAGAACTCCGGCTCACGGCTGCCGAGGTGGCTGGCCGCGGGGGCCGCGGCGGTGGTCGTGCTGGGAGCGGTTGGGTTCGGCGGCTACGAACTCGGCACCGGGGGACACGTCAGTAGTTCGACGGTGTCCCAGCCGATTCCCACCCCAGCTAGCGGGTCCGCACCGTCGAACTCACTCAGCACCGGCAAGCTGAACGTCTCGAGCGTGGTCGCCAAGGTCGACCCTGCCGTGGTCGACATCACCGCCACCGACACCTATCAGAATGCGGTCTCGGCAGGCACCGGCATGATCCTGACCGCTAATGGCGAGGTCCTGACCAACAACCACGTGGTCGCGGGCGCCACCACCATCACGGCCCAGGTAGATGGGTCGGGGCCCAAGTACACCGCCAAGGTGATCGGGACTGACTCTAGCCACGACGTCGCCCTGCTCCAGTTGCAGGGCGTCTCCGGCCTCCACACGGTGGCCGTGGGTAACTCCGCTACCGTCAAAGTCGGTGAGCCCGTGGTGGCGATCGGCAACGCCCTGGATCTGCCCGGATTGCCGACTGTGACCGATGGCATCGTCTCGGCCCTCAACCGCTCGATCACCGCGAGCGACCAGCTGAGTGGCAATAGCGAGAACCTCTCTGGACTCCTGCAAACGGATGCTCCGCTCAGCCCAGGCAACTCCGGTGGCCCGCTGGTCAATGAGGCAGGCCAGGTGATAGGCATGAACACCGCGGCAGCCACCGGGAGCAGTGCCCAATCGGCTTCCGACATCGGTTTCGCGATCCCCATCAATGAGGCGCTCTCGATCGCCAGCGAGATCCAGAAGGGACAATCCGGATCATCGATCCAAATCGGCCAGCCGGCGTTCCTCGGAGTCGACGTCGAGGACGTGCCTCCGGCTCAGTCCGGCTTCTTCGGGGGCTACACGCCTCCGGTCAGCTCGGGCGCCCTGGTCGTCTCGGTGGTCCCCAGCACCCCGGCTTCCTCCGCCGGCCTGGTGGCAGGCGATGTCATAACCTCCTTTGGCGGCAAGGCGATCAGCTCCGTGGGGGCCCTTAGGTCCGCAATAGCAGGGGACCATCCTGGCCAGAGTGCGAGCATCAGTTGGGTGGGCGCTGCGGGAGGCAGCACCCAGACGGCCACGATCACACTGTCGGCGGGCCCTACGGCCTGACCCTGACGACGGGCGGTTTCACCCGATGGTGGGGCCGCCCGTTTCCCGTTCCTCTCGGGATGCGGGCCGCGACTCAGCAGACGTGATTGCATTCGGCAATTGAGTTGGGGCTCGGGTCGCTCTCGGTAACTCTGCGCCACTTGCGGTGGAACCGGGATGTCCTCTGGGGACGGACCGGTTGGCCGGCTGGTAGACTCCGAGGTCGGCTGCCGACGTAGCTCAGTGGTAGAGCAGCGGTTTCGTAAACCGCTGGCCGGGAGTTCGAATCTCCCCGTCGGCTCC